>VAWL01000051.1 GCA_005883965.1 Actinomycetota bacterium | reverse complement strand
TCGCTGGCGATTGTCTGGGGCGCGATGGCCGAGCGCGCCAAGCTCTGGGTCTACTTCGTCTTCGGCGCAGCCTTCACGCTGATCTACTCGGTCACCTCGCACTGGGTCTGGGGCGGCGGCTGGCTGTTCGGGCTCGGGATGCAGGACTTCGCCGGCTCGACCGTCGTGCACTACCAGGGCGCGCTGGCCGCGCTCGCCGGCGCGCTCCTGCTCGGGCCGCGGATCGGCAAGTTCGAAGGCAGGCGCGGGAACGCCATCCCGGGCCACAACATCCCGTACGCCGTGCTCGGAACCCTGATCCTCTGGTTCGGCTGGTTCGGCTTCAACCCGGGCTCGACACTCGGCGTCGTCACCGGCAACCGGGTCGGCTTCTTCGCCTATGTGGCGCTGACGACGAACCTGGCCGCGGCCGCCGGGGCGGTCAGCGGGGCGATCACCGCCTGGCTCGTCCTGAAGAAGCCGGACATCTCGATGATGCTGAACGGCGTCCTCGCCGCCCTGGTCGCCGTCACCGCGGCTTCCGGGTTCGTCGCTCCCTGGGCAGCGGTCGTGATCGGGCTCGTGTCCGGTGTGATCGCGGTGGTCGGCGTGCTCGCGGTCGAGCGGATCGGGATCGACGACCCGATCGGCGCGGTCGCCGTCCACGGCGTCTCCGGCGTCTGGGGGACGATCGCGACCGGCCTGTTCGCCGTCCCTGCCCTTGCCGCGACGCTCAATACCGGGCAAGGCGGCTTCGTCTACACGGGCTCGCTGCACCAGGTTTGGGTCCAGCTGCTGGGCCTGGCCGCGGTCGGCGCGTTCACCTTCAGCGCCTCGTTCGGCTGCCTCTGGACGATGAAGCGCCTCTGGGGCATCCGCGTCGAGGAGGAGACGGAGACCGCCGGCCTCGACGTGAGCGAGCACGGCATGTGGGGCTATCCCGAGTTCTACATCCCGGTCCCGGGCGGCTACGGGACCGAGGCTCACGGCCACCTGCTCGGCCACGCGCACCCGCATCGCCCGCCAGACGAGCTACCGATCGAGGAGGCCGCATGAAGACCGATGCCAAGTGCACCTGCGACAAGCCGATCCTGCGCGAGCGCTCCGACCAGAAGGGCTCGAGCCAGAGCTGGTGCGCACGCTGCAAGCGCCCGCTGGCCCTCCGCAGCAGCGCTTTCCGCAGCGCGTTCGCCTAGTAAGTAACAGTCTGTTACTTGGATTCGCCCTGAGCCGACCCGGACGAATGCCCATCGGTTCGAGGGTCCCGAGCCTCTTAGTAACAGTCTGTTACTAACGGGTGCGGGGCCGCGCTGCCAGTTCGTGGGGCTTACAGGTGCTTGAACGTCACCGTGACGGTGCGCGTGACGTCCTCGGAGAGGGTTACGCCACTCTCGGTGAAGGAGCTGTGCTTGTGGCTCGCGCCCGTCACCTTCACGAGTCGGCGACGGAGCGCGCGCGCCGGCGGCATCTTCAGGAACAGCTCTCCCTTGCGGCTACCGCCGGCGAGGCTCGGCGGGCTGCTGAAGTTGCTGAGCTCGCCGATGTGGCAGGCGACCTCGTGACCGTGCGAGTACCCGAACTCTTCGCCGCCGAGATCGGCGAGCAGCCGGTGGATGTCGTAGCCCTCGGCGATGCTCAGCGGCTTCACCAGCGCGACCGTTCCGCACCCTGACTTGTCGGGCGGGTCGCCGCAATCGCCGGTCGGCGGAGGCGTCTCGGTCGTGTTGTCCACGCGCGTGATCGTCCCGGCGGCCGGCTTCGGAGGCATGTGCCCGATCCCGCCTCCGACCGGGACGCCGATCACCCAGGTGCCGTGCAGCCCGGCGTACGGGTCGATGTAGGGCCGCGCGAGCGACGGCTTCGTCGTCTGGTAGTCGACGGTGACCGTTCCGTCGCCGACGAGGCCGCATCGCTCCGGGTCGTTGATCGTCCAGTGATCGACGAGGTGGCCGGTGACGGTGACGCGATGGGTGTAGTGAAAACGCTTGCTCTGCGCCGCTCCCGCGCTCATCGCCTCGAAGAGAAGCAGCGCCCCGGCTGACAAGACCAGAAGCCCGACGAGCGTCAGGCGGGCTATGCGCATGCCGGACGATCATCTCACGTGCAAGCTATTGGGATGCGCTACCAGTTCGTCGACTGCCGCTGGGAGCTCGGCACGCCTAAGCGGGGCCGCGAGCTCTACGTCGCCGGGCACATTCCGGGCGCGTCCTTTCTGGACGTCGACGCGGACCTGAGCGCGCCGCCCGGCGAGCGCGGGCGGCACCCGCTGCCCGAACCCCGGGACTTCGCGCGCGCGGCCGCGCAGGCGGGGATCGGCTACGGCGTCTTCGTGGTCGCCTACGGGAACATGGGCGGCCCGGAGCGGCTCTGGTGGCTGCTGCGCCACTTCGGCCACGACGAGTGCGCTGTGCTCGACCTCGAGGCCTGGCGCGGGCCGCTGCGGGCCGGCGAGGAGCGGATCGAGCCCGCCGACTTCGACCCGCTGCCGCGCAGCGGTGACACGATCGAGGCGGACGAGCTCGCCGAGCGTCTCGACGACCTGGTCGTCGTCGACGCCCGCGTGCCGGAGCGCTTCCGCGGCGAGGAGAACCCGATCGACAAGGTCTCCGGCCGGATCCCGGGCGCCCGCAACGCGCCCTGGAACGATCCGCTGCCCGACCTGCCGGACGGCGAGCTCGTCGCCTACTGCGGCTCGGGCGTGACCGCCTGTGTCACCCTCCACCGGCTCTGGCTCGCCGGACGCGAGGGCAAGCTCTACCCCGGATCCTGGAGCGAGTGGGAGCAGCTCGGCCTGCCGGTCGAGCGCTAAGCGGTCGCGGTCGCCTGCTCCGAGGGGCCGTTCAGGTACGGCTGCCAGCCGTCGGGGATCTTCGGCGCGGCCAGCCGGATGAAGAGGACGGGCGCAGGTGGGCGCGGCTTCGCGCGGAGCTCCATCGAGACCTCGTGCGGGAGCCGGTTCCCCTTGCGCAGGTTGCACGGCGCGCACGAGGTGACGACGTTCTCCCAGACCGACTCGCCGCCTCGCGAGCGCGGGACGACGTGGTCGAGCGTCAGCCGCCCGCCGCTCGTGCCGCAATAGACGCAGCGCCAGCCGTCGCGGGCGAACAGGGCCCGGCGCGAGATCTTGCGCTGCAGGGTCCGCGGCACCCGCACGTAGGTGACGAGCCGGATCACATGCGGCCGCGGGTAGGTGTCTGTGGCCGATCTGAGCGGCTGCTCGAGCTCCTCGATGACCTCGGCCTTGCCCTTGAACACGAGCACGTGGGCACGCCGGACGGTGGTCACGTTCAGTGGCTCGTAGCTCGCATTCAGGACAAGAACCTGCTGCATAGCGAAAACTCTAGCGAGACATGGCGCGCTCGACGGCCTCGGCTTCTTCCGGCGAGAGCGCCACGGAGGCCTTGCCCCGGTCGAGCTCCTTCATGTAGATCCGCGCGTAATCGCGACCCTGGATCGCGGTGACGACCACGCCGGTCCGGGTCGAGTCCAGCACGGCCAGCGAGGCCGACTGGTGGCCGCCGGTGTCCTCGTACGCGTCGTAGCGGACGATCGAGACGTTGCGCACCGACTCGTCCGTGCGGCGGTCGACTCGGACGAGCCCGGCCGCGACCTCGTCCACGGCCCGGTGCAGGTCGTCGATCCGGCCCTGGAGCGAGACGGCGAAGTCGACGAGGTCGCCCTTGCCCCCGCCGAGCAGCACCTACTGGCCCGCCCGCAGGCGCTGGACGCGCAGCCAGATCCAGGCGGCCAGCAGGAGCGCGACCACTGCTGCCGCCGCCGCGCCGATCGCGATCCAGGCGGCGGTCGACGCTGAGAGATTCACCTAGGCGACGCTGAAGAGGACCGGGTAGTCGGCCGAGTTGTTCGAGGTGAAGGTCTCGCCGGCCACCGGCGTCACCTCGACCTTGATCGTTGCCGGCGCCCCGAAGTTCGGCGTCGGGATGTTCTTGAAGGTGACCGTGGTCGACTCGCCCGGGTTGAGGAAGTCGATCTTCGTGTGCTTGACGATATTGCCGCCCTTCGACTGCTCGATCGTCAGCGTCACCGGGACGCCGAAGACCTGCGACTTGCCCGTGTTGCTGACCGTCACCTGGAAGGCCATGTCGACCGTGACGACGATGTCGGTCTGGGTCGAGGTCGTCAGCTCCTTGCCCGAGGGCTCGACCTTCGTCGAGGTGAGCCCGGTGCCGCACGGGCAGCCGGTGCCGGCGGACGAGGCGCCACGCAGGCGCTGGAGCACCGACGTCATCGCGCTCGTCGAGGCGAGCTCGTCGGTCTGGAGGATGGTCGAGTCGGGCACGAGCGGCCCACCGGAGTCGTTCGTGCCGGTCACGCCCTGCCGCTTGAGCTCCGCGTCGGACGGGCCTTTGAACGAGTCGTCCCAGATGACGTCGCTCGCCAGCAGGCGCTGCATCTGCGCCGTGAGGAGCGGCGCCGCCTTGCCGACCGCCGTGGCCGATGCCGTGGTCGAGAGCGCGTTAGCGAGCCCCGTGAGACCGCTGACGCGGTACTGGAGCGCCTGGATCACGGCCTGGTGCTCGTCGCGAAGCGGCCCGGGCGGCGTAATCCCCTGGGCACGGTTGACGTCGAGCTGCTCCTGGCGCGCCAGCCCCGAGACCTGCTGCTCGAGCTGCGTGCGCTTTACACCGGGGGCGAGCAGGTCCTGGCTGAGCTGGCGGCCAATCTGCTGCGACGACGACGCGACCTCGGCGATCTTCGTCATATATCCCTTGTAGGTGCTGCTCTTGCTGCTCGCCTGGCAGCTCTGGATCCAGAAAACGAGCAGGACGATGATCAGGATCGCGAAGGCAATCAGGCCGATCAGCCGCAGGAGCGGCGTCAGGTTCTGCGGCGTCCGCGGGGGGCGCGGGGGGCCGCCGGGACCCTGCCGACGGACGACCCGCTCCGGCCTGCTCGCCTCCTCCGTGGCCGGTTCCTCCTCGAAGAAGTCGAAATCGATGTCGGTGTCGTGCTCGGTCATGGCGGTTTGCAGGAAAAAGCCGGGTCACTCTATCTCCTCCTCCGGCCGGGCAAGCGGTCAGCGGCTCCACAGCGGACCGTTTACGAGCCGGTCCCCGACCTCGACAAGTGGTCGGTCGACTGACCCAGCCGTTCGTCGACGACCGCCTGCCCAGCGGCGTGCGCGGCCGCATGGCCGGTGACGGCGGCCAGGAAGTCGTCTCGCTGGAGGGCGTACAGCTGCGAATCGGTGGACGCCTTGACGCTTGCTGTCCGCGGTACGTCCCGCAACAGCGCGATCTCGCCGAAGTAGTCCGGGCGATGCGCTGTCGAGCGAACGCCGTCGGCGTCGATCTCGAGCTCGCCGTGGGCAACGATGTAGAAGCGGTCGCCGGCGTCGCCGGCACGGATGACGAGCTCGCCGGCGGCCACCGATACCTGGACGAGGCTGGCTGCGACGCGCTCTTTGCCGGCAAGCGAGAGCGGCGCGAACATCGGCACGTGGTCGACGAGCTCGAGCTCCGGCGGCGGTGCGACCGTCCGGTCGATGTCGACCAGCCGTCCGTACGTCAAGAGCGTCAGCAGCGGCAGGAATGACCCGACGGCAACGAAGGCAGGGCGCAGCCCGATCAACGCGATCACCGCCGGTGCAATGATCGAGCCGACCGCGACGGCTCCCATCGCGAGGCCCCAGACGGCGCCGAGCACACGAGTGAGGAGCTCCTCGGGGACGATCCGCTGGAGCAGCGTGAAGACCGCGACGTCCTCGACGCTGTTTGCGGCGCCAACGATCGCGAGCAGGACCATCGCCGCTGCGAAGTCCGGCCTGGGAGCGATGAGCGCGATCGGCACACCCCAGAAGACGAGCGCCAGGCCAAAGGGAACCGCGAGCCGCCGACCATCGAGCGCCATCGCTCCAAAGGCTCCGACCAGCCCGCCCACGCCGATCGCGGCCGTCAGGTAACCGACGTCGGAGGCGCTCCCGTGAAGAAGGCGAAAGGCGGCGATGACGATCAGCACGTTCAAGCACCCGCGTACGAAGGCCTGCGCAGTTATCAGCCCGATCACGAGTCGCGCATTCGGCGTTCGCGCGATGGCGCGGAAGCCGTCCTCGATCATTCGGCGCGCGTTCCCGTCCTCCGTTGCCCCGCCGAGCTCGACGCGGCCTTCGACGCGCACTCGCGCGAGGAACCCGGCGGCTGCGAGCACCGCGGCGGCGCCGACGCCGAAGACGAGCCCCACGTTTGCGAACGAGACGAGCAGACCGGCGCCGAACGGACCGATGAGCGTTCCGAGACTCTCGATCGTCGACGTCGCGCCGTTCGCGGCGATCAGCTCCTCGGGCGTTCGCGCAAGCGAGGGAAGCAGCGCCTGCAACGCCGGTCTGACGAGAGTCGACGAGAATCCGACGACCGCGGCGAGGGCGAACACAAGCAGCTCCGAATCCGCGTAGGCGGCCGCGGCGGATCCGGCCAGAGCCGCCGAGCCGAGCAGCATCAGCGCCAGCAGGAAGCGCTCGCGCCTGAAGCGATCCCCCAGCGAGGCGGCGAACGGGGCAACGGCCGCGGCGGGGAGCAGGCGGACGAGCCCGGCGACCCCGACCGCCGAGGCGCCGCCATGCTGGTAGGCGAACACGCCGAGAGCGACGAAGTACGCCCACTCGGTCGCGATCCACGCCCCCCAGGCGAGCTCGACCCGTCGCACGTTCTCGTTTCGAACGGCGGCACCGAGCGCCGAGACCACCTGGCGTGTGCGGAGCACAGCGCTCCATTGAAACGCCTCACGCTCTCCCATACAAGAGCTGCCCAATCCCGGCCAAGAGAGCAACAAGGATTCGGCCGGGAGGCGCGAAAACTGAGAGGTCGTGTCCGAGGCGGCCCTTGCGCTTTCCACCAGTGAGCTCGTGGCCGAGCGCTACCGGCCCCTGCGGCCGCTCGGAAGCGGCGGTTCGGGGTCGGTCTGGCTCGCGCGCGACGAGCGCACCGGCCTCGAGGTCGCGCTGAAGATCGTCCCGCGCGAGGGCAAGGCGGCCTCGCGCGCGGAGCGGGAGGCGCTTGCGGCCGCGCGACTCAGGCACGAGCGCTGCCTGCGCGCCTACGCGCTCGAGCGGGACTCGCGCAACGTCTACATCGCCTACGAGTACGTCCCGGGGCAGACGATGCGGCAGGCACTTCGGGCCGGCGACCTGAACGACGCGGACTCGGTCGAGGCGGCGGCGCAGGTGCTCGAGGCGCTCGCGCACGCGCACGGGCGCGGGGTCGTCCACCGCGACGTGAAGCCCTCGAACGTCCTGATCGCGGAGGGCGAGGAGGTCTCGATCCGCCTGCTCGACTTCGGCCTCGCGCAGCTCGCGGACGAGGAGCAGCTCACCGCGACCGGCGACGTGCCGGGGACGCTGGCCTACGTGCCGCCCGAGCGGCTGCACGGCGAGCCGGGCGAACCGGCTGCCGACGTCTGGGCGGTCGGCGTCATGCTCTGGGAGGCGCTGTCCGGCTGGCACCCGTTCTGGAACGGCTCGCTGCTGGAGACTGCGCAACGGATCGAGTCAGGCGCCGCTCCGCTCGCTTCGGTGCGGCCCGATCTGCCGAAGACGCTCTGTGCGCTCGTCGACCGGATGCTCTCGAGCAACCCGGCGGCTCGGCCGCCGGCGGCGCTGCTCGCCGGAGACCTTCGCGACGCCCTGGCCGAGCGGGTCCGGCGGCGGGGAACGAGCGGGCCCGGCGTGCGGCTGGGAACGTCGCCGCTTCGCTTCGCCGCGCCCGCCGCGGCAGGCATCTTCGCAGGCTGGACCGCAGGCAGCATCGCCTTCTTCCCAGGCCTCGCCGCGCCATTGCTCGGGCTGATCGCCTTCGCGCTGACGCTCGTGCGGCCGCGGCTGGGACTCGCCTTTGCGCTCGCCGTGCCGGTGCTCCCGCTCGGGAACATCTCCTCCGGCCTGGCGCTCTTCTACGCGGCGATCGCCTGCGCGTGGCTGGCGCTCTCCTGGCGCGCGCCCCGCGACGGGCTCTTCCTCGCGCTCGGCCCCCTGCTGGCGCCGGTCCTCGCGCTCGGGTTACTGCCGCTCGCCTCGCAGGGTGTTCGCAGCCTGCCGCGGCGCGCGCTGCAGGTGGCCGCGGCGGTGCTGCTGGCCGCGATAGTCGCCGGCCTCCGCCATGCGCCGCTGCCGCTCACCGGCGGCGCGGCGCCGACGAGCCTCGGAATCGCCGGCAGCCAGGATCCCCTCGCCGTCGCGCATGTGCTCTGGCACACGCTCGTGAGCCATCCCGCACTCCTGCTCGAGGCCGTCGTGCTGGCCGCGGCGGCGGCGGCCATGCCTTTCGTCGCCAAGCGAGGCCTCTGGTGGATCGCCGGCCTCGGCGCCGCCCTGATCGCCGGTGCGCTCCTGCCGGCGCCCTCGGTGGCCGCGGTTCCACTCATCCTCGGCGCGTGGGCCACCTGCATCGTCCTGGCTCTCCGCCCACGTCTCTGAGGCGGTGCTGGCGGTGCGATCCCGGAGGGGACAGTGTTTCTAACACGGCCCCGGAGAGGAGCGTGCCGCCAGCAGCGCCAGGCTCCGGGGCTCCCGGCTCCGCCGGGCGGTTCGGAGCCGGTCAGGGGCGTGGGGCCGGAGTTAGAGTTCGGGGCCGGGGCATAACCCGGTCGCATGAGCGTCCTCCGCAACATCGAGCACAAGATCGAAGGCCTGTTCGAAGGTGTCTTCGGCCGCGCCTTTCGCACGCACGTGCAGCCTGTCGAGCTGGCGCGCAAGCTGACCAAGGAGATGGAGGACCACCGAGTCGTCTCCGTCTCGCGCGTCTACGCGCCGAACGAGTACAGCGTCTACCTCAGCCCCTCCGACCGCGAGCAGTTCACGAGCTACGAGGACTCGCTGCGCACCGAGCTTCAGGACTACCTCGCCGAGAACGCCCGGCGCGAGCGCTACGAGCTCCTGTCTTCGCCCGAGGTCGTGTTCGAGACGGACGACGACCTGGAGATGGGCGAGTTCGGGATCGCGACGCGCATGGTGCAGGGCCCGGCGCCGCAGCCCGGCGAGCCGCCCTCGCAGCCTGAGCCCGGCCAGACGATGGTCTACCGCAAGCCGACCGAGACCGAGGCGGTCTCGGTCGAGGAGCTCGGGCTCGGCCGGGAGGTCGTCAGCCTCACCGTCAACGGCACGAAGCACGAGCTGGAGGGGATCGAGACGACGATCGGCCGCGGCAAGGACTGCGACATCCAGCTCGCCGACCCGAACGTCTCCCGGCGCCACGCCGAGATCCGGCAGGAGGGCGCCGCCTACTGGGCCGTCGACCTCGACTCGACCAACGGGATGGAGGTGAACGGGCGCCGCCAGAAGCGGGCGAAGCTGCGGCAGGGAGACAAGATCACGGTCGGCTCGACCGAGCTCGTCTTCCGGCGGGAGGCGGAAGAGGAGTGACAATGAGCGTAGGCTCGACGGAGCTCATCAGCGGCGTAGGCTCGACGGAGCCGCGCGAGAGCAGAGGCCGCGGCTTTGTCGCGGCCGGCAGCGGGATTGACGAGCGGAGGCGGCGGCTTTGCCGGCGCCGGGAGCGGGATTGATTCTCGCCTCGATCGCCGTGCAGGAGGCGCTGCTCGTCCTCAAGGTCGCCTTCCTGGTGCTGCTCTACCTGTTCATCTGGCGGATCGTGCGCACCGCCGCTCGCGACGTGACGCTGCCTCAGGAGAGCTTCGTGCTCGCCCCGGGCTCGGTGCCGGGCCTCGGCGACGCCGGGCCGCATGTCGAGGCGGGGAAGCTCACGGTGCTCACGAGCCCCGCGCTCGGCGAGGGCGAGGAGTGGGAGCTCGACTCGTCGCCGCTGACCATGGGCCGCGGCTCGCAGAACGACGTCCAGCTCGACGCCGACGAGTACGCGTCCTCGACGCATGCGCGGATCGAGCCACGCAAGGACGGCGTCTGGGTCGAGGACATCGGCTCGACGAACGGCACGTACCTGAACGGCATCCGGCTGACGCGGCCGAAGCGGCTGACGCCGGGCGACATCCTGCGCGTCGGCGAGACCGAGCTGAGGTACGACCTTGAAGCTGGGCAATAGCGCAGCGGCCACCGACCCGGGGCGCCGGCGGCGGCACAACGAGGATTCGTACGTCTGCGAGCCGCCGGTGTTCGCGGTCGCGGACGGGATCGGCGGCGCCCAGGCGGGTGAGGTCGCGTCGGGCCTGGCCGCGGCGGCGTTGCGCGACAACTCCGGTGACGGGGACGGCGATATGCCCGGCCGGGTCGACGCGCTGATCCAGGAGGCCAACCGCCGCGTCTACCAGCGCCAGGCCGCCGACGCCGCGGTCTCGGGGATGGGCACGACGATGACGGCAGCGCTGGTTGAGGGCGACCACGTCTGGATCGGCCACGTCGGCGACTCTCGTGCGTACCGGATCCGCGACGACAGCCTGGAACAGCTCACCGAGGACCACTCGCTGGTCGCCGAGCTCGTCCGCAGCGGCAAGCTCTCGCCGGAGGAGGCCGAGGGCCACCCACAGCGCTCGGTCGTCACACGCGCGCTCGGCACCGACCCGGACGTCGACGTCGACACCTTTCAGATCGAGACGAAGCCCGGCGACCTGTTCCTGCTCTGCTCCGACGGCCTGACGACGATGGTCGACGACGCCACCATCCTGGCCGAGACCGGGCGTAACCGCGACGACCTGAAGGCAGCCGCAAAGGCGCTCGTCCGGGCGGCCAACCGCGGCGGCGGCGAGGACAACATCACGGTGGTCTTCTTCGAGATCGTCGGCGACGAGGACCACACGGTCAGCCTGCCGCCACAGCAGGAAGGGACCGACGACGACGAGGAGACGCTGGACGAGCTCGACAGGGTCTCGGTCGTCGAGACGGCCGAGGAGCCCGAGCCGCCGCCGCGCCGCGAGCGCAGCCCGGCCCGCCGGCGGGCGCTCCTGTCCGCCGTGGCGCTGATCGCGGTCATCCTCGCCTCCGGGTTCGCCGTCTGGGGCCTCTGGCACTCGCACTTCGTCGGCGCCGAGCCCGACGGACATGTCGCCGTCTACCAGGGGCTCCCCTGGAACATCGCCGGCAACCTCCACCTCTACCGCGCGGTCTACGTGAGCCCGCTGCAGGCCGTGCAGCTCAGCGAGCCCGAGCGGAAGAAGCTGTTCGACCACAGCCTGCGCAGCAAGTCGTCCGCCTTCGCCGCCGTGCGCCGCTACGAGAACCAGATCGGCAACAGCCCATGAGCGTAGGCTCGACGGAGCTCAGCAGCGGCGTAGGCTCGACGGAGCCGCCAAAGAGCGGAGGCCGCGGCTCTGCCGCGGCCGGGAGCGGGATTGACGAGCGGAGGCGGCGGCTTTGCCGGCGCCGGGAG
>VAWL01000115.1 GCA_005883965.1 Actinomycetota bacterium | reverse complement strand
AGCTCTACCCGCCGCTGATTGCGGCGATCACGTCGACGCGCGAGGAGGGCTCCAACGCCGAGTCGAGCCCGCCTCGCTCGCGGTCGACGTAGACGTTGATGTGCGGGCGCAGCGCCGGGCCGGGCTCGACCAGGCGGTCGCGCAGGCCCGGCCACTGCTCGTTCAGGCGCGCGATCGCCTCGTCCACCGTCGCCGCCTCGACTTCGAGCTGGCGCGGCAGCCCGGGGAAGAGCGGCGACAGCATGGGCGGTAGGTGCACCTCGGCCATCAATCCACCGCGGCGACCGCCACCGAGGTGATCCCCGGGAAGAGACCGCCGATCTGGCCCCAGCTCTCGCCTTCGTCGAGGCTCCCGAACAGCTGGCCGGTGCTCGTGCCGAAGTAGAGGCCGGGCGCGTCGTCGCTGTCGATGGTCATTCCCTCGCGGAGGACGCCGACGTAGGCGTTCTTCCCGGGCAGGCCGCGGCCGAGCTGCTCCCAGCTCGAGCCCGCGTCGCGCGTGCGCCAGACGGCCGCCTTACCGTCCGGCATCGTCCGGCCGTGGCCGGGGTCGAGCGGGATGACGTAGGAGGTGTCACGGTCGTGCGGGTGTGTCGCCGCGGCGAAGCCGAACTCCGTCGGCAACCCCCCGGTGATCTCCGTCCACGACTTGCCGCCGTCGTCGCTGCGGTGCATGCCGACGTGGTTCTGTTGGTACATGCGCTCGAAGTCGGAGGCCGGCGCGACCTTGTGGACGCAGAAACCGATCTCTTCGTACTCGGCCGGCCAGTCTCGGCGCAGCCCTTTGTTGCGCGGCGTCCAGGTCTGCCCGCCGTCGGTCGTCTCGAAAAGGCTGTAGCCCTGGACGATCACCCAGAAGTGGTCGGCCTCGTCGGGATGGGGGATGATCGCCGAGAGGCCGAGGTGCCCGGGCGGCTGCTGCGCGGGGTCATTCCAGGCTTCGCGGCCCTCCTGGCCCTCGAAGGTGGTCATCAGCGAGAAGGTCTTGCCGCCGTCGGTGCTCTCGAAGAGCCCGGCCGCCTCCGCGCCGACCAGCAAGCGGCCGTGTGCCGGCATGACGTGCGAGACCTTCGAGAGCTTCAGCCCGTCGCCTTCGGGGTAGCCGAGCCCTTCGCTCGAGTGCTCCCAGGTCTCGCCGAGGTCTGCGCTGCGCCAGATCGCCGAGCCGAACCACTCGCTCGAGGCGGCTGCGTAGATCGTTCCCGAGTCGCGGTCGAGCGCCGCGTTGTAGACCGGCCAGCTCTCGCAGTACGGACCGCGCACGCTCCAGTCGCGGCGATCGTCGCTCTCCAGGACGAACAGGCCCTTGCGGGTTCCGACCAGCAGCAGGCTCTTCGACATTTGGCTCACCTCCGTCTCGACGGTCTTTCGGTAGTAGACCGCAGCCGGCGCGAGAAGTCATCGGTGTACCGGTCGAGCTCGCCGGGGAGGGCATCCCGCTAGCCCACGGTTGCGGCCAGGTGCTGATACGCGGGCACGAGCTCGTTCCAGCGCGCGTCGGCGTCGCAGCGCTCCCGCCCGGCGAGGTGGGCGGCGAGATCCTCGACATGGACCTGCACCCCGGCTCCGTAGGCGGCGAGCAGGTCGACGGGCATGCCGCGTTCCTCCCAGACCAGGATCGTCTGGTCGCCTTCGGCGGCGAGCGAGACCTCGATGACCTGCTCCTCCGAACCTCCTGCCATCTTGGTCGTCACCAGCAGGCACTGCTGCGGCTCGCACGCGTCCACGCGCCCGGTGCCTTCCCAGCCACTGGCAAGGAGGCGTGCGCGGTACTCACCGCCGAGCCGCAAATCGCCATTTACCTCGCCGTACCAGTGGGCCAGCTGTGAGGGATCGGTCAGTGCCGACCACACGTCCTCGACGGCGGTGTGGAGGCGGTCCTCCATGCGCACGACCCCCGTGCCGTCTGCCGAGCGCAGGGTCCCCAGGATGCGCTCGGTTCCATCTGCGTTGCCGGTCATCTGGCGCTCCTTCCTTCGCGTTTCCTCAAGATGTCAGAGCTAGCAATAAGGAGGGACCGTTGAGGTATCTGCTTTTCATCTATCCGGACAAGAGTGTTGAGCTGACGGCGGAGCAACGCGCCGAGATTCCGGGTGCGGTTGGAGCTTGGGTCAGCGAGATGGAGGATCGTGGCGTCCGGCTGACCGGCGACGTGCTTCAGCCGGCGAGTGAGGCGGCCACGGTTCGGGTGCGGCACGGCGAGGTTCAGATCGGCCGCGGCCCGGTCTCGGAGGCGGAGCCTCAGATCAGCGGCTTCAACATGCTCGACTGCGCCGATCTCGACGAGGCGCTCGAGGTCGCTGCGAAGCATCCGGTGGCGGCGTTCGGCACGCTCGAGCTGCGGCGGTTCGCCGAGGCATGACGTCGGCCGAGGCTCACTCGAAGAACGTCAGGACGGCGAGGATCACGTACAGCGAGACCAGCGCCACGCCCTCGAAGACAGTGGCCTCACCGTCGCTCGTGATCAGCCACAGGGCCAGCCCGGTCAGGAACAGGGCGCCGATGTAGACCGGGCCGATGGCGAACGTGAGCTGCGTTGTGAACGCCAGCGAGACGAGCACGAGCGCGGGGAACAGGAACGCGGTGATCTGGGCGACGGAGTTCTTGATCACCGAGATCGCGAGGTCGGACCGGCCCTTCGCTGCGAGCACGACGCCGGTCGTGTTCTCGACGGCGTTGCCGGCGAGGCCGACGACCACGAGGCCGGCGAACGCCTTCGGGACGCCGATCCGTGCCATCGCCGGCGACAGCGCCGTCACGAACCAGTCGGCGGCGAATGCCGCGCCCACGCCGGCGATGGCCAGCAGTGCAAGCGAGAGGGACATCGAGACGCGCGGTGCTCCGCGCTGCGGTTCGTGGCCGGCGTCGGAGCGGATGTAGTCGACCAGCCACACCCCGTAGGTCACGAGCAGCGCAACCGCACCGACGATCGAGATCGCCTTCACGTGGTGTGAGGCCTTGTCGCCGGTTGCGGCCGAGATCCCCAGGATCACGATCAGGAAGCTGGCGAGCAGCATCAGGATGGCGTTGTCCTTCGGCAGGCGCGGGTGAAAGCGCATCACGCCGTCGCGGCTCACCCAGGCGCCCACGACGATCGCCAGGCCGAGAACGAAGAGCGCGTTGGCGAAGATCGACCCGAGGATCGAGGTTCGCGCGACGACGAGCTCGCCGGCCGAGAGCGCGAAGATCACGATGAAGAACTCGGGGAGATTCCCCAGGGTCGACTGCAGCAGCCCGGTCACGGCAGGCCCGAACCTCTCGCCGACCTGCTCGGTCGAGAAGGAGACGATCCAGGCTAGGCCGGCGAGCGCGACGGTTGCGATCACGAACGTCAGCAGCGCGGGCGCCCCGGCGTAGTGCGCGACGCCGGCCGCTGCCGTCGCACCCGCTATCAGCCCGATCAGCACCCAGGTTCGTTGCATGGGCCGGCAACGTACCGCGCCCACTCTTAAGGGCGTACTAGGGCAAGCGCTCCTGGCGGTACTTCTCCTTGTCCTCCTCGCGCCACTTCTCCTCGTAAGCCTCCGCCGCGGCGAACTCGCGCTCCGTTTCCGCTTTCGCTTGCGCGTCTTC
>VAWL01000050.1 GCA_005883965.1 Actinomycetota bacterium | reverse complement strand
GGCCGACGCCGTGGCCGACCAGGCTGCGCACCACCGAAAAGCCGTTCTCCTCGGTGACCGTCTGGATCGCGTGCGAGATGTCTGAGAGGCGGTTCCCGGAACGGCACTGCGCGATCCCGGCGGCAAGCGCCGCCTGGCAGGCCTCGAGGAGCCGCTCCGCCTCGGCCGAGATCTGGCCGACCTGGAACGTGTAGGCGGAGTCGGCGACGAAGCCCTCCAGCGTCACGCCGACGTCGACCGAGAGAATGTCCCCGTCCTGCAGCCCGTACGGCCCCGGGATCCCGTGAACGACCATGTCATTCGGCGAGGCGCAGATCGAGGCCGGATAGCCACGGTAGCCCTTGAAGGTCGGCTCGCCGCCCTGAGCCCGGATGAACTCGTCGGCGAGGGCATCGAGCTCCTCCGTGGTCACGCCCGGGTGTGTTCGCTCGCCGATCAGAGCAAGCACGTCGGCCACGACGGCGCCGGCGCGGGCCATGCGCTCGATCTCCTCGGCGGACTTTCTGATGATCACCTGACCGCCGCCTGCTCGAGCGCCTGCTGGATATCCCCGAAAACCTCCGCGACCGGCCGGTCGGCCCTTACGCCGACGAGGTTGCCGCGTGCGCGGTAGTGCTCGATCAGCGGCTCGGTCTCCTCGTGGTAGAGCCGCAGGCGCGTCCGGATCGCCTCCGGCGTGTCGTCGGCGCGGCCTTCGTCTTCCGCCCTGCGGCGCAGGCGCTCGATCGCGACCTCCTCCGGAAGCTGGAACTCGAGCACGACCGTCAGCGGGCGGCCGATCTCGTCGAGCAGCTCGTCGAGCGCCGCCGCCTGTGCGGGCGTTCGAGGGAAGCCGTCGAGGACGAACCCCTCGGCCGTGTCCTCGCGGGCCAACCTGTCGCGGATCAGCTCGATCATCAGGTCGTCGGGCACGAGCCGGCCGGCGTCGTAGAGCGGCCTCACCTGCCGGCCGAGCTCCGAGCCGTCGGCGATCGCCGCGCGCAGCATGTCGCCCGTCGCGACGTGGGGAATGCCGTGCTCCGCTGCGACCAGCTTCCCCTGGGTGCCCTTGCCGGCCCCTTGCGGACCGAGCAGCAACACGTTGAGCACTACTTCAGGAAGCCTTCGTAGGAGCGCATCATCATCTGCGACTCCATCTGGCGCATCGTGTCGAGCGCGACGCCGACGGCGATCAGCACCGAGGTGCCGCCGAGCGCCCGCGAATTCGCCTGCGAGAAGCCGCCGTACTTGATGAAGACACTGGGGAGCACCGCAATCGCGGCGAGGAAGAGCGAGCCGGGCAGCGTCAGGCGCGTCAGCACCCGGTCGAAGTACTGCGCCGTCGGCGGGCCCGGCCGGATCCCCGGGACGTAGCCGCCGTACTTGCGCAGGTTGTCGGCCTGGTCGACCGGGTTGAACTGCACCGCGGTGTAGAAGTAGGTGAAGACGATGATCAGGGTCGCCTCGACGACCAGGTAGTTGAGCGACGAGTAGGAGAAGTGCCTGTTGATGAACGTCTGCGCGCTCGGCGAGAAGGAGCCGAACGTCTGCGGCAGCGCCAGTAGCGCGGCCGCGAAGATGATCGGGATCACGCCGGCCATGTTCACGCGCAGCGGCATGTAGGTCGATTGCCCACTCGTCATGCGCCGCCCCACCATCCGCTTCGCGTACTGGATCGGGATCCGGCGCTGGCCCTCCTGGACGAACACGACCGCCACGACGATCCCGATCGCGATCAGCGGGAAGAACAGCTTCTCCATCGGGCCGCCGTTGTACCAGGCGCTCACGCCGGCGGGCGCCGACGAGAGGATCGAGGCGAAGATCAGCAGCGAGATCCCGTTGCCGATCCCGCGCTTGGTGATCAGCTCGCCCATCCACATCAGCAATGTCGTCCCGGCGGTGAGGGTGACGACGATCAGCACCAGCCGGCCAGAGTTGGTGTGCAGCAGCGCGCCCTGCCGCTTGAACAGGTACGCGTAGCCGGTCGCCTGGGCCGCCGCGAGCACCACGGTCAGGTAGCGCGTGTACTGATTGATCTTGGCGTAGCCGGCCTCACCTTCCTTCTGCAGCTGCTCGAGCTTCGGGATGACGACGGTCAGGAGCTGCAGGATGATCGAGGCGGTGACGTAGGGCATGATCCCGAGCGCGAACAGCGAGAAGCGCGAGAGCGCGCCGCCGGAGAAGACGCTCAGGAATCCGAGCAGCGTGCCGCCCTTGTTGTTGAAGTAGCTCTGGATCGACGCCGAGTCGACGCCGGGTGCCGGGATCCAGGACCCGAGCCGGTAGAACGCCAGGATCATCCCCGTGAACAGGACGCGGTGCCGGAGCTCCGGCACTCGCCAGGCGTTGGCGAGCCACGAGAACATCTAGCCCTGCTCCTCCTCTGCCTCTCCCTCTGCCTCGGGCTCCGCCGGGGCTTCCTGTGCTTCCTCCGGCTCGGCCTCGGCCACCGGCTCGTCTGCCTCGGGCTCCGCTGCCTCCGGCTTCGTCTGTCGCAGGGCCTCCGGCTTGCGCTTCGGGCGGCGCACCTTCGGCTCGCGCAGGAGCGTGACGGTGCCGCCGGCGGCCTCGATCTTTTCGCGCGCAGTGGCCGAGACGGCGTGCGCGGTGACGCTCAGCTTCTTGGTCAGCTCGCCGTTGCCCAGGATCTTCACGTCGGTGCGTGTGTTCTTGAGCACGCCCTTCTCGACGAGCGACTCCGGGGTGACGTCGGCTCCCGCCTCATAGCGCTCCTCGAGCGCGGCCACGTTGACCGGGGCGGTCGAGGTCCGGTGCGGGCCGATCGGCAGCGCGTCCTTAGAGGTCCGGCCGCGCAGCTTGCCGAGCCGCATGTAGAGCGGGTTCTGGCCGCCCTCGAAGCCGGCGCGCATCTTGTGCGAGCCCGAGCGCGACTTCTGGCCCTTCAGCCCACGGCCGGAGTAGCGGCCTTTGCCGGAGCCGAGGCCTCGCCCGACGCGCTTGCGCTCCTTGCGCGGCTGGGCCGGCTTCAGGTTGGAAAGGTTCAGGTCGTCAGGCATCCGAGTCCACCCTCACGAGGTGACGGACCTTCCTGAGCATACCGGCGAGCTGCGGGCTTTCGTCCCGCTCCACGCTGCGGCCGATCTTGCCGAGGCCGAGCGCCCGCAGCGTGCCGCGGTGCCTGGCGCTCTGGCCGATCGTGCTACGCGTCTGCGTGATCTTCAGCTTCGCCATCGTTCGTAGTCTCCTCGACGACCTCGGTCGTTTCAGGCTCGGGTTCCTCCTTCGGCTTCGCGCTGACCGGCAGCACCTGGCTGATCGACAGGCCGCGCGTGGCCGCCACCTCGTCGGGGCGCCGCAGGCGCTGGAGACCGTTCACGGTCGCCTTGAGCATGTTGATCGGATTCGTCGTGCCGAGGCTCTTGGCGAGGATGTCTCGGATCCCGGCCAGCTCGAGCACCGCGCGGACGCCGCCGCCGGCAATCACGCCGGTTCCCTCGCTCGCCGGCCGCAGCAGGACGCGCGCCGCGCCGAACTCGCCGAGGATCTCGTGCGTGATCGTCGTCCCATGCTGGGGAACGACGAAGAGGTTCTTCTTCGCGTCGTCGACGGCCTTCGAGATCGCCAACGGGACCTCGCGTGCCTTGCCGTAGCCGAGCCCGACGCGCTCGGACTCGTCGCCGATCCTCCTTGAGCTCCCTGGTCTCCTGGTCCCTAATCGACATCAGTGCCCCTTCCGGTAATGCCGCCGAGTTTCTGGGTCGCGAGCACCAAGCCAGAGTTCGCACTTGGCCGCGGCGAGGCTGGGCGCCTTGCCAAGGTCAAGGGTGGGCTCTGGCGCCGCGTGATCGCGGGCCAGAAGCCGGTATGTATTGCCGGGAGGGGCACTAGAACTTCAGGCCTCCTTCGCGCGCGGCTTCTGCCAGCGCCTTGACGCGTCCGTGGTAGAGGTAGCCGCCGCGGTCGAAGACGGCGCTCGCGACCCCGGCCTCCTTCGCCCGTTGCGCGAGCAGCTTGCCGACCTCGGCCGCCTGGTCGATCTTCGAGCCCTTGGCCTTCGAGAGGTGCAGCCAGCTCGCGGCCGCGAGGGTCTTGGCCTCGAGGTCATCGACGAGCTGCGCCTCGATGCCGCGGTTCGAGCGGAACACGACCAGGCGCGGCCGCTCGGCGGTGCCGAAGACCTTCGCGCGAACCCGCTTGTGCCGGCGCTCCCGCGCCTTGCGCACAGTAAGCGTGCTCATTTCCCGCTCCCGGCGCCGGCCAAGCCGGCGCCTCCGCTCTTGGTGAACTCCGTCGACCCTACGTTCATGCCCGCTTCCCGACCTTCCGGCGGACGTACTCGCCCTCGTAGCGGATGCCCTTGCCCTTGTACGGTTCGGGCGGGCGCACCTTGCGCACCTCGGCGGCCGTCTGTCCGACCTGCTGCTTGTCGATCCCCTTGACGATCACCTCGGTCGGCGTCGGCACCTCGAAGGTGATCCCGGCCGGCGCCTTGAGCACGACCGGATGCGAAAAGCCGACGTTCAACTCCAGGTCGGTGCCGCGCAGTGAGGCGCGGTAGCCGACGCCCTGGATCTCGAGCCGCTTCTCGAAGCCGCCCGTGACGCCCTGGACCATGTTCGCGATCAGTGAGCGGGTCAGCCCGTGCAGCGCGCGATCGTCGCCGCGGTCGGTCGGCCGCGAGACGACGACCGAGCTCTCCTGCTGCTCGACCTTCATCCGCTGCGGGACCTCCTGCGAGAGCTCGCCGAGCGGCCCGTTCACCATCACGCGGCCGGGCGAGATCGAGACTGACACGCCGGACGGAAGGTCGATGGGCTGTCTACCGATTCGACTCATCGCTCACCAGATGAAGCAGACGACCTCGCCGCCGA
The DNA here is from genome assembly GCA_005883965.1 of Actinomycetota bacterium. Taxonomy (GTDB): domain Bacteria; phylum Actinomycetota; class Thermoleophilia; order Gaiellales; family Gaiellaceae; genus AC-32. The sequence continues at coordinate 20,025 of VAWL01000050.1, read as the reverse complement.
CGCCGCGCTCCGCGGCGGTGCGGCTCGTGATCAGGCCGTTGGACGTGGACAGGATCGCGGTGCCCATCCCGCCGAGGACGCGCGGCAGGCGGTCCTTGCGCGCGTAGACGCGGCGGCCGGGCTTGGAGACGCGCTTGAGATCGGTGATCACGCGCTCGCGATTGCGGCCGAACTTGAGGTCGACCACCAGCGTGTCGTAGGGGCGCTGCTTCTTCTTGTCCTGCTCCTTCTCGTTGAACTCGTCGGAGCTGACGATCCGGTAGTCGCGGATGTAGCCCTCCTCCTTGAGCAGCCGGGCGATCTCGGCCTTCAGGCGCGAGCTCGGCATCTCGGCGCTCTCGTGGAGGGCCTTGTTTGCGTTCCGGATCCTCGTCAGCATGTCTGCGATCGGGTCAGTCTGCATGGCTCACCAGCTCGATTTCGTCATGCCGGGGATCACGCCCTCGTGGGCGAGGTCCCGCAGGCAGATTCTGCAGAGGCCGAACTTCCGGTAGGTCGCGCGCGCACGGCCGCAGCGGTTGCAGCGGCTGTACGCGCGGGTCTTGAAGCGCTGTGGCTTGTGCGACTTCTCGATCAGGGCCTTGCGTGCCATCTACTGGTTCTCTCCTTCGTCGTTCTCAGGTTCAGGCCGGGTGAACGGCATGCCGAGGGCGCGCAGGAGCGCGAGGCCCTGCTCGTCGTCCGCGGCCGAGGTCGTGATCGCCACGTCGAGCCCGCGGATGCCGGCGATCGAGTCGTAGTGGATCTCGGGGAAGATGATCTGCTGACGGATGCCCAGCGAGAAGCTGCCGCGGCCGTCCATGGCGCGCGGGTCGAGGCCGCGGAAGTCGCGGATGCGCGGAAGGGCGATCGAGATCAGCCTGTCGAGGACCTCCCACATCCGCGCACCCCGCAGCGTCACGCGCGCGCCCACCGGCATGCCTTCGCGCACCTTGAAGCTCGCGATCGACTTGCGGGCCTTGCGCACCTGCGCGCGCTGGCCGGCGATCGTCGTCAGCTCCTCGATCGCGCTGTCGAGCACCTTGGCCTCGGTCTTCGCCTCGCCGACGCCCATGTTCAGCGTGATCTTCTGGACGCGCGGGACCTGCATCAGGCTCGACAGGCCGAGCTCGTCCTTCAGGCGCGCGCGAATCTCCTGCTCGTAGGTGGTCTTCAGGCGCGGCACATAGCCGTTCGTCTCTGCTTTCCGTGCGCGCGGGCTCACTTGTCGATCTCCTGGAGGCAGTCGGCCCGCTTGCACTGGCGCACGTGCACCTCGCGGCCCTTGACCTCCTTGGTGGTCATGCCGACGCGCGTCGGGCGGTTGCAGGTCGGGCAGACGAGCATCACGTTCGAGACGGGCACGGCCGCGGCCTTCTCGATCACGCCACCGGGCGTCATCTGCGTGCCGCCCATCCGGCTCGAGTCGCGCAGCGGCCGCGGGCGCATGTGGCGCTTGACGGTGTTCAGGTTCTCGACGATCACCCGGCGCTCACGCGGGCGCGACTCGATCACGCGCCCTTGCTTGCCGCGGTCCTTGCCGGCCAGCATCTGGACGAGGTCGCCCTTCTTCACCTTCATCTTCGCCATCTAGAGCACCTCCGGCGCGAGCGAGACGATCTTCATGAAGTTCTTCTCGCGCAACTCGCGGGCCACCGGCCCGAAGATGCGCGTGCCGCGTGGGTTGCGGGCGCTGTCGATCAGGACCGCAGCGTTCTCGTCGAAGGCGATCGAGGTGCCATCGTTGCGGCCGAACGGCTTGCGCGTGCGCACGACCACTGCCTGGACCACCTCGCCCTTCTTGACCGCGCCCTGCGGGCTCGCCGTCTTCACCGTCGCGGTGATGACGTCGCCGACGCGCGCGTAGCGGCGCTTCGACCCGCCCTTTACGCGGATGCAGAGGATTTCCCGCGCCCCCGTGTTGTCGGCGACGCGCAAACGGCTCTCCTGCTGGATCACTTTGCGGCCTCCAGCACCTCGGCGAGGCGCCAGTTCTTGGTCTTCGACAGCGGACGCGTCTCGACGATGCGGACGAGGTCGCCGACCTTGGCCGCGTTCTGCTCGTCGTGCGCGTGGAACGTCGACGAGCGGCGGACGACCTTCTTGTAGCGCCGGTGGGCCTTCACCGTGTCGACCTTGACCACGATCGTCTTGTCCATTCCGTCGGAGACGACGACGCCGCGGCGCTCCTGCCGGCGGCCGCGCTCATGCTCGGGCTTGGGCAGGCGGACGATCGGGCGGCGCTCGGCCGGACGCTCGCGCTTCGGCTTGGAGTGCTTGTGGCGTTCGGAGCGCGGGAGGCGCTTGCGCTTCGGCTTGGGCGCAGACTGCTCGGGAGCGGCCTCCGGCTCGGCGGCGGGCGCTTCGGCAGCAGGCTCTTCGGCAGCAGGCTCTTCGTCGGCCGGAGCCTCGGGCTCCTCGGCCGCCGGCTCTTCGGCCGACGCTTCTTCGGCTGCAGGCTCTTCGGCCGCAGGCTCCTCCGCCGGAGCCTCGGGCTCCTCGGCCACCGTCTTCTCGGCCACAGGCTCCTCGGCAGGAGCTTCGGCCTCGAGCTCGGGCTGCTCGGTCGGCTCTTCGGTTGTCTCGTTCTGCTCGTTGTCGCTCATATCTGAGTCAGGCATTGGTCTCTCTCGTCAGGCTCGATTCGCGTTCGATGCGGATGGTCAGGATGCGCGCGATCTCGCGCTTGGCAAGCTTCAGGCGCGCGGTGTTCTCGAGGGCCCCGGTCGCGCCCTGGAAGCGGAGGTTGAAGAGCTCCTGGCGCGTGTCGGCCAACCGGGTTTCCAGCTCCTCGTCGGTCAGGTCGCGCAGCTCTCTAGCTCGCAAAGAGATCAGCCTCCCTCTTCACCACTCGAGTCTTGATCGGCAGCTTCCGGCTCGCGAGGCGCAGGGCTTCCTTGGCAAGCCGCTCGTCGACGCCGGCCAGCTCGAACATGACGCGGCCCGGCTTGACGACGGCGACCCAGTGCTCGGGCGCGCCCTTGCCGGAGCCCATGCGGGTCTCGGCCGGCTTCTGGGTCACCGGCTTGTCCGGGAAGACGTTGATCCAGACCTTGCCGCCTCGGCGGATCTTGCGGGTCATCGCGATTCGTGCCGCCTCGATCTGCCGGCTCGTGACCCAGCCCGCCTCGAGCGCCTTGAGGCCGTAGTCGCCGGCCTGCACGTTCGTCTGGCCCTTCGAGATGCCGCGGCGGCGGCCTCGCTGGTACTTGCGGTACTTGGTCTTCTTGGGGAGAAGCATCTAGGAGTCCGCCTTCTTCTTGTTCCGCGGCTTCGGCTTCGGCTTGGGCTTCTTCTCGGCCTCGGGCTCGCCGGATTTTTCGAGCTTCGTCGGGTCCTCGACCTGCTGCTTGGGCGTGGTCGTGTCGGGAGCCTCGGCGACCGCGTCCGGGACTACAGGCGCCTCCGGCTGGACCTGCGGCTGCTCGCGACCCTTCTCCGACGTCGCCTCTTCGTCCGTGCGGGGGCGCTCGACGTTGTCCTGGCCGCGTGGGCGCCCTCGGCCGCCGCCGGGCCGGCGCGGTCCGCCCGGGCCCTTGCGGCGCTGGCGCACCGGACCGAGGCCCTCGCGGTCCGGCCCGCGGCCGCGACCGCCCTCGCGGGAGGCGCCAAGGCCCTCGGCAGTGCCACCGCGGCGGCGCGCCTGGTCCTGGTCGCCGAGCCGCTGGTCGCGCTGCGAGACGCCCTCGTAGCCCTCGGGCATGATCTCGCCCTTGTTGATCCAGACCTTGACGCCGATCCGGCCGTAGGTCGTCTTCGCCTCGGCGAAGCCGTAGTCGATGTCGGCACGGATCGTATGCAGCGGGACGCGCCCCTCGGAGTAGCTCTCCGAGCGGCTCATCTCGGTGCCGGCGAGCCGGCCGCCGCACTGCACCTTCACGCCCTGTGCGCCGGAGCGGATCGCGGAGGCGAGCGAGCGCTTCATCGCGCGGCGGAAGCTGACGCGGTTCTCGAGCTGCTCCGCGATCGACTGGGCGACGAGCTTCGCGTCGAGCTCGGGCCGCTTGATCTCGTTGATGTTGATGTGCACGGCCTTGTTGGTCATGCCGTGAATGTCCTTGCGGAGCGCGTCGACCTCGACGCCGGACTTGCCGATCACGATCCCCGGCCGCGCGGTGTAGATGTCGATGGTGATCCGCTGGGCGTCCTTCCGGATCAGGATGTCCGACAGGCCCGCGTGCGAGAGCTTGTTCTGGATGTGCTCGCGGATCTTGAGGTCCTCGAGCAGGTAGGCCGGGAACTCCTTCGCGCCCGTGTACCAGTTCGACTTCCAGTCGTGGATGACGCCCACGCGCAGGCCGCCGGGATGGACTTTTTGGCCCATTAGGCCTTTGCCTCCTTCTTCTTCGCCGGGGCCTTCCGCTTCGCGGCGGGCTTCTTCGCCGCCGGCTTGTTCGCAGCGGCCTTCGGCTCGGGCTCCTCGGCCTTCGGGGCCGGCTCGGGCGCGCGCTCCGGCGCGACGAGCGTGACCGTGATGTGGCAGGTCGGCTTCTGGATCCGGACGCCGCGCCCGCGCGCGCGGGCGCGGAAGCGCTTGATCACCGGGCCCTCGTCCACGAACGCGGACGAGACGACGAGCTCGTCGCCGCGCAGGTTGTGGTTGGCCTCGGCGTTGGCGACAGCCGAGCGCAGCACCTTCTCGATCTCGCGCGCCGCCGCACGTGGCGTGAACGCGAGCACGGTGCGCGCCTCGGGCACGCTGCGGCCCCGGATGTGCTCCGTGACCAGCCGGGCCTTGCGGGGCGACATCCGCACCCACTTGGCCACGGCCCTGACCTCCTGACGCTCAACGGCAGCCACTAGGTCCTCTTCACCTCGGTCTTGCGGTCGCCGGAGTGGCCGCGGAAGGTGCGCGTCGGGGCGAACTCGCCGAGCTTGTGGCCGACCATCTGCTCGGTCACGAAGACCGGCACGTGCTTGCGCCCGTCGTGGACCGCGATCGTGTGCCCGACCATCTCCGGGAAGACGGTCGACGAGCGCGACCAGGTCCTGATCATCTGCTTCGATCCGGACTCGTTCATGGCGGAGATCCGGCTCAGCAGCCGCTCCTGCACGAACGGGCCCTTCTTCGAACTGCGACTCATCTCTTCTCCTTGCCGCGGCGGCGGCCGCGGACGATCAACTTGTCGGATTCCTTGTGCTTTCGGCGCGTGCGCTTGCCGAGCGTCGGCACGCCCCAGGGCGTCACCGGATGGCGACCGCCCTTCGACTTACCCTCGCCGCCGCCGTGCGGGTGGTCGACGGGGTTCATCGCCGAGCCGCGCACCGTGGGGCGCACACCCTTCCAGCGGCTGCGTCCCGCCTTGCCGCCGGTGATGTTCTCGTGGTCGACGTTGCCGACCTGCCCGATCGTCGCCCGGCAGGTGAGCGGCACCCGGCGCAGCTCGCCCGATGGTAGCCGAAGGACGCCCTGGCCTTCGTCTTTCGCCACGAGCTGGACGCCCGAGCCGGCGGAGCGCGCGAGCTGGCCGCCCTTGCCGGGCTTGAGCTCGACGTTGTGGACGAGCGTGCCGGTCGGGACGTTCTCGAGCGGGAGCGCGTTTCCGGGCTTGATGTCGGCGCCGGGACCAGACTCGACCGTCGCGCCGACCTGCAGCCGCGCCGGCGCGAGGATGTAGGCCTTTGCGCCGTCGGCGTAGTGCAGCAGCGCGATCCGCGCCGAGCGGTTCGGGTCGTACTCGATCGCGGCCACCTTGGCCGGGACGCCGTCCTTGAGCCGCTTGAAGTCGATCACGCGGTAGCGGCGCTTGTGCCCGCCGCCCTGGTGGCGCCGGGTGATGCGGCCGTAGGCGTTGCGCCCGCCTGTCTTCTTCAGCGGCTCGACGAGGCTCTTCTCCGGCTCGCTCTTGGTGATCTCGTCGAACGACGAAACCGACATGAAGCGGCGGCCCGGCGAGGTGGGCTTGTACTTGCGAAGCGCCATCAGTGGTTCCCCTGGTGACGGTTTGCCGCCTCTGGGGTGCGAGGTGCAAGCAGCGCAAGGACGCAGGGAGTGCCCATGCTGTGATGCATGGGCGCGACTGAGGACGCGGCGACGCGCCGCAGATCGCGCGCCAGAGGTGCCCTAACTGTTGCCAGGGGAGCCACTAAACCTGGGCTCCCTGGAAGATCTCGATCTGCTCGCCCTCGCGGATCTGGACGACCGCCTTCTTCCAGCCCGGCTTCACCCCGCGCCTGAGTCCGCGGCGCTTGGGCTTCGGCTGCACCTTGAGGATGTTCACGCTCTCGACGTGGACCTCGAACAGCTCCTCGACCGCCTGCCGCACCTGCGTCTTGTGCGCATCCGGGTGGATTCGGAACGAGTACTTGCGCTGGTCGATCAGCTCGTAGCTCTTCTCGGTCACGACCGGCGCGAGCAGGATCTGGTTCGGGTGCAGACTCACGATGCCCTCCCCTGCACGTGCTCCAGCGCGGCTTCGCTGATCAGGAGCGATCGCGCCCAGATGACCTGGCTGACCTCGAGCTCCCCGGGGACGGTCACGGCGACGCGGTCGAGGTTGCGGAACGAGCGGATCAGGCTCTCGTCCTCCGGCTGGGCGACGACGAGCAGCGGCATCTCCTTCGACCACTTGCCGAGCAGCTCTGCGGCGGCCTTGGTCGAGGGCTCCGAGAAGCCGCCGGGGTCGACGACACCGAGCGTGCCTGCCTGCGCGTGCGCCGAGAGGGCGCTGCGCAGTGCGGCCCGCGCGACCTTCTTGTTCACCTTCGAGTCGAAGTTGCGGTTGTTCGGCGGGAAGGCCATGCCGCCGCCGGTCCAGTGCGGAGCGCGGGTCGTGCCCGCGCGGGCGCGGCCGGTGCCCTTCTGGCGCCACGGCTTCGCGCGCCCGCCGGCGACGAGGCCACGGCTCTTGCCGCCGCGGGTCGCCGCGCGGGCTGCGTTCAGCTCGGCGCGCACCGTCTCGTGGACGAGGTACGGCTTCACCTCCGCGCCGAAGACGCCCTCCTCGAGAGCGACGGTCTTCTGGGAACCGATTACCGGAGCCTTAGGCGCCGCCACGACCCTTGTCCTCCCGAACCTCGACGAAGCCGTTCTTCGGCCCCGGCACAGCCCCCTTGACCAGCAGCAGGTTCCGCTCGGCGTCGACGTCGTGCACGGTCAGCCCGACCTGCGTGACGCGCTTGCCGCCCATCCGGCCGGCCATCTTGATCCCCTTGAACACGCGCGAGGGCGTAGCCGAGGCGCCGACCGACCCGGGGGCGCGAATGTTGTGCGAGCCGTGCGAGACGGGACCGCGCGAGAAGTTGTGGCGCTTGATCGTGCCTGCAAAGCCCTTTCCGATCCCGATCCCGGAGACCTTGATCCGCTCGCCGGGCTCGAAGTCCTCGACGGTCACGGACTCGCCGGGCGTCAGCTCGCTCGAGCCACGGAACTCGATCAGCTTCCGGTGCGGGCCCGCCTCGCCGAGCTGGCCGACCCGGGCCTTCGTCAGCTTCGCCTCGTCGACCGGCTCGAAGGCGAGCTGCACCGCCTCGTAACCGTCGGAGTCGACCGTCTTGACGCGGACGACCGGGCACGGGCCGGCCTCGATCACCGTCACCGGCGTCACCTCGCCGGTCTCGGGGTCGAAGACCTGCGTCATGCCCAGCTTCTTGCCGACGATTCCCTTCATCAGAGCTTGATCTCGATGTCGACGCCGGCCGGGAGGTCGAGCCGCATCAGCGAGTCGACCGTCTTCGGGGTCGGCGAGTGGATGTCGATCAGGCGTTTGTGCGTGCGCACCTCGAAGTGCTCGCGCGAGTCCTTGTCCTTGAACGGGCTGCGGATCACGCAGTAGACGTTCTTCTCGGTGGGCAGGGGCACGGGCCCGGTGATGGTCGCGCCGGTCCGCTGGGCGGTCTCCACGATCTGGCTCGCAGACTTGTCGCGGCCGCCCTCGCGGATGGCGAAGCGCAGGCCCTCCTCCATGGCGATGGGCTGGATCAGCTCGACCTTCATCTCGGTGTTGTCGCCCGGCATGACCATCTCGGTGCCCTCGGGGAGAGTCACGACGCCGGTCACGTCGGTGGTGCGGAAGTAGAACTGCGGGCGGTAGTTGTTGAAGAACGGCGTGTGCCGGCCGCCCTCGTCCTTCGAGAGGACGTAGACCTCGGCCTTGAACACCGTGTGCGGCGTGATCGAGCCCGGCTTGGCAAGCACCTGGCCGCGCTCGACCTCCTCGCGCTTGGTGCCGCGCAGGAGCGCGCCGGCGTTGTCACCGGCCTGAGCGAAGTCGAGGGTCTTGTTGAACATCTCGAGCCCGGTGACGACGGTCTTCTCGACCTCCGGGTGGATACCGACGATCTCGATTTCGTCGCCCGACTTGATCTGGCCCTGCTCGATCCGACCCGTGACGACCGTGCCGCGGCCCGTGATCGTGAAGACGTCCTCGATCGGCATCAGGAACGGCTTCTCCGTGTCGCGCGTGGGCTCGGGGATGTAGTCGTCCACGGCCTGCATCAGCTCGAGGATCTTCTGCGCGTTCTCCTCGTCGCCCTCGAGCGCCTTCAGCGCCGAGCCCGTGACGATCGGGATGTCGTCGCCCGGGAACTCGTACTTCGAGAGCAGCTCACGGACCTCCATCTCGACGAGCTCGAGCAGCTCGGGGTCGTCGACCATGTCGGCCTTGTTGAGAAACACGACGATGTAGGGCACCTCGACCTGGCGCGCGAGCAGGATGTGCTCGCGGGTCTGCGGCATCGGCCCGTCGGCCGCGGAGACCACGAGGATCGCGCCGTCCATCTGGGCGGCGCCCGTGATCATGTTCTTGATGTAGTCCGCGTGGCCGGGGCAGTCGACGTGCGCGTAGTGACGGTTCTCCGTCTCGTACTCGACGTGCGACGTGTTGATGGTGATGCCGCGCTGGCGCTCCTCGGGAGCGTTGTCGATCTCGTCGAACGACTTGACGGTGGTGTTGCCGCCCTTCTCCGCGAGCACCTTCGTGATCGCGGCGGTCAGCGTCGTCTTGCCGTGGTCGATGTGACCGATCGTCCCGACGTTGAGATGCGGCTTCGTCCGCTCGAACTTCTGCTTGCCCATTCCTTCCTTTCCTTCCGGTTAGCTCTGCGAGTCGACGATCTCGCCTGCGATCGACTGAGGCACTTCCTCGTAGCGATCGAACTGCATCGTGAACGTAGCCCGTCCCTGCGTCGTCGAGCGCAGGTCGGTTGCATAGCCAAACATGGTTGCCAGCGGCACGCGGGCCCGGATCGCCTGCGCGTTGCCGCGCGGCTCGAGGCCCTCGACGCGCCCGCGGCGCGAGTTGAGGTCGCCCATGACGTCGCCGAGGTACTCCTCGGGGGTGACGACCTCGACCGCCATCACCGGCTCGAGCAGCTTCGGCTTCGAGCGCTTCATCGCCTCCTTGAAGGCCATCGAGCCGGCGACCTTGAACGCGATCTCGCTCGAGTCGACGTCGTGGAACGAGCCGTCGACCAGCTCGATGCGCACGTCGACGACCGGGTAGCCGGCGAGAACCCCCGACTCCATCGCCTCCTGGATGCCGAGGTCGACCGGGCCGATGTACTCGCGCGGGATCTTGCCGCCGACGATCTTGTCGACGAAGTCGTAGCCCTCGCCGGGATCGGTCGGCTCGGCGTTGATCACCGCGTGGCCGTACTGGCCGCGGCCGCCGGTCTGGCGCACGAAGCGCCCTTCGATCTTCTCGACGGGCCGGCCGAAGGTCTCGCGGTAGGCGACCTGAGGGCGGCCGACGTTCGCGTCGACCGAGAACTCGCGCAACAGCCGGTCGACGATGATCTCGAGGTGGAGCTCGCCCATCCCGGAGATCAACGTCTGGCCCGTCTCGTCGTCGGTTCGGACGCGGAAGGTCGGATCCTCCTCTGAGAGGCGCTGCAGGCCTGAGCCAAGCTTGTCCTGGTCCGCCTTCGTCTTCGGCTCGATCGCGACGGCGATCACGGGCTCCGGGAAGTCCATCGACTCCAGCCGGATCGGCGCCGTGTCGATCGCGAGCGTGTCGCCCGTGGTCGAGGCCTTGAGCCCGACGACAGCGGCGATCTCGCCGGCGCCGATCTCCTCGCGCTCCTCGCGGTGGTTGGCGTGCATCTGCAGGATGCGGCCGATCCGCTCGGTCTTGTCGGTGGTCGTGTTCATGACACGATCGCCGGCCTTGACCTGGCCCGAATAGACGCGGAAGTACGTCAGCTTGCCGACGTACGGGTCGGACATGACCTTGAAGACGAGCGCCGAGAACGGCTCGTCGAGCGCCGGGCGGCGCGAGAGCTCGTGCTCTGTCCGCGGGTCGATCCCGTGCACGGGCGGCACGTCGAGCGGGCTGGGCAGGAAGTCGACGACGGCGTCGAGCAACGGCTGGACGCCCTTGTTCTTGAACGCCGAGCCGGCGAGCACCGGCGTGACCGTGATGTCCAGCGTGGCCGCGCGGAGCGCGCGCTTCAGCATCTCAGGCGTGACGGCCTCCTCGTCGAGCAGGTAGGTCTCCATCAGCTCGTCGTCGTGGTCGGCGACCGAGTCGATCAGCTGGTGGTGGTACTCCTGCGCCTGCTCGAGCAGCTCGGTCGGGATCTCGCCGACGTCCATCGTCGTGCCGAGGTCGTCAGACCAGGTGACCGCGCGCATCTCGACGAGGTCGACGACGCCGCGGAAATGCTCCTCCTGGCCGATCGGCAGCTGCACCGGCACCGGGTGCGCGCCGAGCCGGTCGACCATCGACTGCACGGCGGCGAAGAAGTCCGCGCCGGTGCGGTCCATCTTGTTGATGAAGGCGATCCGCGGCACGCGGTAGCGGTCGGCCTGGCGCCAGACCGTCTCGGACTGCGGCTCGACGCCGGCGACGGAGTCGAAGACCGCGATCGCGCCGTCGAGCACTCGCAGGCTGCGCTCGACCTCGACCGTAAAGTCCACGTGTCCGGGCGTATCGATGATGTTGATACGAAAATCGCGCCACGAGGCCGTTGTCGCAGCAGAGGTGATCGTGATGCCGCGCTCCTGCTCCTGCGCCATCCAGTCCATCACCGCCGCGCCCTCGTGCACCTCGCCCATCTTGTGGGTGCGGCCGGTGTAGTAGAGGATCCGCTCCGTCGTCGTGGTCTTGCCCGCGTCGATGTGGGCCATGATCCCGATGTTGCGCACGTTCTCGAGCGCGATCTGTGCCTTGGTCGTGGCCATCGCGGCTACCACCTGTAGTGCGCGAAGGCCTTGTTGGCCTGCGCCATCCGGTAGAGGTCGTCCTTGCGCTTGAACGCGCCGCCCTGCTGGTTGAGCGCGTCGAGGATCTCGCCCGCGAGCTTGTCGGACATCTGCTTCTCCCGCCGGTCCCGCGCGAAGGTGACGAGCCAGCGCACGGCGAGCGTGCGCGCGCGGCGTTGCGGCACCTCGACTGGCACCTGGTAGTTCGCGCCGCCGACGCGGCGTGAGCGGACCTCGAGCACCGGCGTCACGGTCTTGACCGCCTGCTCGAGCACCTCGACCGGCGGCTTGCCGGTCTGCTCGCCGATCCGGTCCATCGCGCCGTAGACGATCGCCTCGGCGTTCGACTTCTTCCCGTGGGTCATCACCTTGTTGACGATCTGCGTGACCAGGCGCGAGCCGTACACGGGGTCCGGCTCCAGCGTTCGAGGCTGGATCGTGGCGCGCCGCGGCATCAGTACCCCTTCCAGTGACGCCGACGGGCTTCTGGGTCGCGAGCACCAAACCAGAGTTCGCACTTGGCCGCGGCGAGGCTGAACTGCCTTGCCAAGGTCAAGGGTGGGCTCTGGCGCCGCGTGATCGCGGGCCAGAAGCCGGCATGCGTTGCTGGATGGGGCACTAACTGCCTCGCTTCGCGCCGTACTTGGAGCGCGCTTGGCGCCGGTCGCCGACGCCGGCCGCGTCGAGCCCGCCGCGGATCACCTTGTAGCGGTAGCCCGGCAGGTCCTTGACCCGGCCGCCGCGGACGAGCACGACCGAGTGCTCCTGCAGATTGTGGCCCTCGCCCGGGATGTAGGCGCCGACTTCCATGCCGTTCGTGAGCCGGACGCGCGCGACCTTGCGCAGGGCCGAGTTCGGCTTCTTCGGCGTCTGCGTCATCACGCGGGTACACACGCCGCGCTTCTGGGGCGCGCCGCGCAGGGCAGGGGTCTTCATCTTCGCCTTGGGGGCGTTCCTGCCTTTTCGGACCAGCTGATTGACGGTCGGCATCTACTTCCTTCGAGTGGGCGTGAACACAACAAAGGCTGGCGGAGCTGGACGCCCCTGCCAACCGGCTGAGGATGGTAGCGAACGCCGACCCCCTCCGTCAAACGCGGAAACACGCATGGCTGCAAGGATCGCAGGTTCAAGACGCCTGGGTTTGTGCGTATCCGTTCGAAGCTGTTTAGTGTTTACAAACCATAGCCTGCGGCCCCGAACCGATTTACAGTGAGAATCGCCCGCAAATGCGGCCCGTCGGGCGGGGCGGAAGAACAAGGAACCGAGGGAGATGATGGTTGAGGCGGTGACGACGACGACCGTTCTCGTGGCGGTGGGGGCGGCGCTTGTGACGCTCGCGGTGGTATCGGTTGCGCTATTCGCGCGCAGGCGACGGTTGCAGAGCGGCAGCAGCCAGGAGCTGCTCGGTGTCGTCTCCGAGATGAACACCCGGATGGAGGGGATGATCCGGGACCTCTCGGAGTCGCTCGAGCGCGCCCAGGAAGAGGGCCGCCGCAACCGATACCTCACCGAGCTCGCCGGCTCGATCGACCTGGACGAAGTGCTCGCCCGCACGCTCGAAGCCGGCGGCGCAGTGCCGGGCGTCGACGCCGCGCTGGTCTCGGTCGCCGACAACGGTGACAAGCCGATCGTCGCAACGCTCGGCCTCTCCGCCGAGGAGGCGCACCGCCAGGTGATCTCCGGGCCACCGGACGGCCACGAGGCGCGCGCGATCTCCCTCGTCTACCAGTACCCGCCGTCGCTGGCGGGGGCGGCCGACCTGGTCCACACGGGCCTGGCCGTCCCTGTGCCCGGCGAGGCGGCGTCGATCGGCTTCCTCGCCGTCTACAGCCGCTCCTCCGACCACCGCTTCGCAGAGGAGGAGATCCGGCAGCTGGAGGAGCTTGCGCAGCGGGCCGGACCGGCGATCGAGAACGCGCGCCGTTTCCGCGAGGCCCGGCAGCTCGCCGACCTGGACGCCCTTACGGGCCTCCACAACCGCCGCTACTTCCACGAGACTCTGGCTCGCGAGGTCTCGCGGGCGCACCGCTACGGGCGCAAGCTCGCGCTCGTCGTCTTCGACCTCGACGACTTCAAGGCGATCAACGACCGGATCGGGCACCTCTCGGGCGACGCCGTGCTCGCCGAGACGGCCGACCGCGTCCGCGACGTCGTCCGCTCCGCAGACGTCGCCTGCCGCGTCGGCGGCGACGAGTTCGCCGTCATCCTCCCCGAGTCGTCGACCGGGGACGCCGACCAGCTCTACCACCGGCTGCTCGGTGCGATCTCCAACCGCCCGGTCGGCCAGGCGGGCCGGCTGTCGGTCTCGGCCGGCATCGCCCAGCTGGCGGACGACGACGACCCGACCACCTTCTTCGAGCGTGCGGACGAGGCGCTCTACCGCGCCAAGGAGCACGGCAAGGCGCAGGTCGTGGCCTACGGCGCGCTCGGCGCGGCGGACGACGAGCCGCCCGAGGCAAACGGGCAGCCGCTCACCAGCGCGCAGTAGCTGGGAGAGCTAGTCGGCGGCGAGGAACGGGAGGTAGTCGGTCAGCGGCACGACGCCCGGCGTCGGCTGGTCGTCCTTGCGGCAGAGGGTGACCCGCTCGAAGCCGCGTTCCTGAGCAAGCAGCCAGCTTTCGTAGCGGTGGTCTCGGGCGAGCGCGTTCAGCGCGTTCACCACTGCCGGCCTGGCCAGCGGGAGCGGGATGCCGCCGAGCGGGGCCGCCGGCTCGAGCGCCCGCACCTGAACCGGGCCGAGCATCGTCCGGATCGTCACCCAGTGCCGCGTTGGCAGCCGGTAGAGCTGTGCCGGCGCGTTCGAGGCGAGCGCGAAGCCGCGGCGGCGCCCGCCGAGCCAGGAGACGGCCGTCTTCGTCTCGACCAGCCGCGCATCGGTCTCCGCGTAGGTCTGGTAGTAGTCGAGCACCGAGTCGCCCGCGGGTGCCGAGACGCTCATCCGAGCCTCGAGCTTCGCGCGCCGGAGCTCGTCGCCGATCACGCCGCGCGCCACGGCACGGGTCGCGTGCGCACGCGCGAGCGCCGCGCGGTAGGCGCCGTAGCTCCCGAAGCGCGAGCCGACGACGGCCTTCTCCGCAGCGATCACGTCCTTCGACTTGACCGGCTGGAACACGCTGGCGACGGCGCGCGCGTAGGCGGCCGTGAAGGCGATGTCAGCGTCGCCGGTGACGGGCGCCAGCGCCTGGACGTCGCCGCTCCGCACCGCCCGTCCCTGCACCGAGCAGCGGACGCCGCCGGGGAGGACGATCTGCCCCTCGGTCCGTGAGGCGTTGAAGTGCTTGCCGCCTGCCTTCGGCCCGTTGCAGAGCTTCGGGTTACGCGTCCAGAGGTAGACGCAGGCCGCAGTCGCCTTGTCCGGGTCGTCCTCGGGCGAGCCCTTGCCGAAGACGCCCCACCCCCACGACCAGACCGCCCGGAGGCCGAGCTCGTTCGCGACCGTCTTGGCCGCGAGGGTTTGCAGCTTCGTCACCTCGAGCCACGCGGGCAGCGGCGCCCGCTCCCGGCCGCCGGAGCCGGGCGTCGTGTGGAAGCCGAGCATGACCCCGAGCTGGCTGGTCGGGATCCCGATCGCCGTGTACGGCGCGATCCGGTTGCGAAACAGGTTGCGCATGTCGCGGCTTCCGGTGAATGCGCCCCGTTTCGACCACCCCGCGGCCGAGAAGTAGGACTCGCTGACGATGTCCGACACCTTGGCGACCTGGTGCCACCAGTCGACGGCGTCGGGCCCCATGAACGGCGCGCTCGGCACGAGCAGCCAGGGCCGAGCGCCGCGCGTCGCGAGCGTCTGCAGGTAGATCAGGACGTCGCGGCGGTACTGCGCGTTGGTCGCGCTCCACGGCGTGATCAGGTTGGCGCCGTTCAGCTCGTTCTCGGCGATGACCGGCTGCGCGCAGGCCATCGACCGCGAGGCGACGTCGTACATCCGGTTGGCGCGGTCGATCACCGTCGCGGGGTCGAAGGGCTCGAGCGGCGTGCCGACGCGCCGGGTGATGTGCATGTCCCAGTAGACCGTCTGGGCGCCGTCGGCCCGCTCCAGCTGCGGGTAGATGAAGTTCGACGCCGCGTCGATCACCCCGGGCTGCGCGAACAGCTGCCAGAACGGCACCGACCCGTCGGCGAAATCCATCCAGAGCGTGCCCTTGTCCGGGATGCCGCAGGTCTCCTGCGCGGCCGCGCGGTGAGGCGCAGCCAGGCCGACGCAGGCGGCAACAAGGATGAGGACGAGCCGCTTCAACCCCGCTCATGTGTAGCACGCCGGCCACCGGGCGGCCACTTCCGCAGCGAGCACTTCAGGGCGAAGCGTGATCCGCATCCCGGGCCACTGAGCAACAGAGAGGGGCGGCACCGCCGCCCCTCTCTCAAGTACCGGTCGCCGCGCCGAGCTACTCGTCGATCGGGCTGTCGACCTCGGGGACTTCCTCCGCCTCGGTCGACTCCTTCGGCTTGCCCTCGTCGTTCAGGTCGGGCTGGCCGCCGAAGTCGAGGCCGAGGCCCGCAAGCCCGAGCCCGTCGCCGCCGTCGGTGCCGATCTCCTCCAGCGCCGCCAGCAGCGCCTCGCGCTCGTACGTCTCCTTCGGCACCTTCTCGGACGGCCCTATCTCGATGTTGCGGTACTTCTTCAGACCGGTGGCCGCCGGGATCAGCTTGCCGATGATTACGTTCTCCTTCAGGCCCAGCAGGCGGTCGACCTTGCCCTCGATCGAGGCGTCGGTCAGGACCTTCGTCGTCTCCTGGAAGGAGGCCGCCGAGAGGAAGGACTCGGTCGCGAGCGAGGCCTTCGTGATCCCGAGGATCAGCGGCTCGAACGTCGCCTGCTCCTTCCTCGACTTCTCCTTCTTGACGCGGGCGTTCTCGCGGTCGAGCACGACCTTGTCTACGAGCTGGCCCGGCAGCAGGTCGGTGTCGCCAGCGTTCTCGACCCGGACCTTCTTCAGCATCTGCCGGAGGATCAGCTCGATGTGCTTGTCGTGGATCTCGACGCCCTGTGACTTGTAGACCTTCTGCACCTCGGCGACGAGGTACAGCTCGGTCGACGTCGAGCCCTTCAGGCGGAGCAGGTCGGCGGGGTTGATCGAGCCCTCGTGCAGGGCGTCGCCCGGCTCGACCTGCTGGCCGTCAGCGACCAGGATCCGCGTGCGACGCGGAAGCTGGTACGAGACCGGCTCGACGGCCTCGCCCTTCTCGTCCACTTCGTCGGTGACGAGCGAGAGCTTCGGACCGCGGTCGGTGTCCTCGATGCGCACGACGCCGCCGGCCTCGGCCAGCTTGGCCGCGCCCTTCGGGTTCCGCGCCTCGAAGATCTCGACGACGCGCGGCAGGCCGTGCGTGATGTCGGCGCCTGCGACGCCGCCGGTGTGGAACGTCCGCATCGTCAGCTGCGTGCCCGGCTCGCCGATCGACTGCGCGGCGATGATCCCGACCGCGTCGCCGATCTCGCACATCCCGCCGGTGGCGAGGAAGATGCCGTAGCAGGCCTGGCACACGCCGAACTCGCTGCGGCACTTGAGCACCGAGCGCACCGGGATCGTCGGCTCCTCCTCGAGCTCGTGCTCGGTGAAGGCCTCCTCGATGTCGGCGAGCACCTGGTTGGTGACGACGTCGCCCTTTTCCGCGACGACCGTCTTGCCAGGCTTGCCGCTCGCGAGGGGCTTGTGGATTTCCTCGGCGAGCACGCGCCCGAGGATGCTCTTGTTGACGCCCTCCGGAACGTGCAGCGGGAGCTCGATGAAGTCCTTCGTCTTGCAGTTCTCCTCGCGGATGATCACGTCCTGCGAGACGTCGACCAGACGCCGGGTCAAGTAGCCCGAGTCGGCCGTTCGCAGCGCCGTGTCGGCGAGGCCCTTGCGAGCGCCGTGGGTCGAGATGAAGTACTCGAGCACCGACAGGCCCTCCATGAAGTTGGCCTTGATCGGGCGCTCGATGATCTCGCCCTTCGGGTTGGCCATCAGGCCGCGCATGCCGGCGAGCTGGCGGATCTGCTTGAACGACCCGCGGGCGCCGGAGTTGGCCATCATGAAGATCGGGTTCAGCTCGAGCAGGTTCTTCTCCATCGCCTCGGCGACGTCTTCCGTCGCCTCGGTCCAGAGGTTGACGATCTGCTCGTGCCGCTCCTCCTCGGTGATCAGGCCGCGCTCGTAGAGGCCCTCGACGTTGCCGACGCGCTCCTCGTAGCCGGCGAGCAGCTCGTCCTTCTCCAGCGGGATGACGATGTCGTTCTTGGAGATCGTGATCCCGGCCTTGGTTGCGTAGTGGAAACCGAGGCTCTTGACCTTGTCGAGGACGCCCGCGATCACGTGGGCGCCGTAGCGCTCGGCGAGGCCGGAGATGAAGATGTCGGTCTCCTTCTTCGAGAGCGTCCGGTTGACGAACGGCAGGTCGGTGAGGTCCTCGTCGGTGAACTCGTGCAGCGAGCGCTCCACCTCCGCGTTCAGGATCACGCGGCCTGGCGTCGTCAGCACGAGCTCCTGCCGGTAGCGGTACTCGATCGGCTGCTGGATCCCGACCTGGCCGTCCTCGACCGCGCGCTCGACCTCCTCCTCGGAGGCGAAGCGCTTCGGCCTCGGGTCCATCTCCTCGGACTTCATGCTGCCGAGGTCCTTGTCGCTGTAGGTCAGGTAGTAGCCGCCGAGGACCATGTCCTGCGTCGGCGTGGCCAGCGGCCGGCCGTTCGCCGGCGAGAGGATGTTGTTCGACGACAGCATCAGGATTCGCGCCTCGGCCTGCGCCTCCGCGGAGAGCGGCAGGTGGACGGCCATCTGGTCGCCGTCGAAGTCGGCGTTGAACGCATGGCAGACGAGCGGGTGCACCTGGATCGCCTTGCCCTCGACGAGCACCGGCTCGAACGCCTGGATGCCGAGGCGGTGCAGCGTCGGTGCACGGTTGAGCAGCACCGGGTGCTCCGCGATGACCTCCTCGAGGACGTCCCAGACCTCCGGGACCATCGAGTCCACGTGCTTCTTCGCCGCCTTGATGTTCTGGACCGACTTGCGCTCGACGAGCCGGCTCATGATGAACGGCTTGAACAGCTCGAGCGCCATCAGCTTCGGCAGACCGCACTGGTGCAGCTTCAGGTTCGGCCCGGCGACGATCACCGAGCGGCCCGAGTAGTCGACGCGCTTCCCGAGCAGGTTCTGGCGGAAGCGGCCCTGCTTGCCCTTGAGCATGTCGGAGAGCGACTTCAGCGCCCGGTTGCCTGGGCCCGTCACCGCGCGGCCGCGGCGGCCGTTGTCGAACAGCGCGTCGACGGCCTCCTGCAGCATCCGCTTCTCGTTGTTGACGATGATCTCGGGCGCGCCCAGGTCGAGCAGCCGCTTGAGGCGGTTGTTCCGGTTGATCACGCGCCGGTAGAGGTCGTTCAGGTCGGAGGTGGCAAAGCGCCCGCCGTCGAGCTGAACCATCGGCCGCAGCTCCGGCGGGATCACCGGGATCGCCTCCAGGACCATCCACTCGGGCCGGTTCTCCGAGGTGATGAACGCGTTCACGACCTTGAGCCGCTTGATCGCGCGCTGCTGCTTCTGGCCCTTCGAGGTGCGGATCGTCTCGCGCAGGGACTTGGCCTCGGCCTTCAGGTCGAGGTCCTTCAGCAGCTCGCGGATCGACTCCGCGCCCATGCCGCCCTGGAAGTAGACGCCGAAGCCGTACGGCGACCCGAACCGGTCCTTGAGCTCGCGGAAGATCTGCTCGTCGTTGACGATCAGCTTCGGCTCGAGCTCGCGGAACAGCTGCCAGGTCTCCTCGAGCCGGCGGACCGAGTCAGGCAGAGGTCGTTCGTCAGCTCGCGCAGGTCGTCGGCGCTCGCCATCGGGTCACCCTGCTCGAGCACCTCGCGCAGCAGGCCCTTGCCCAGGTCGCGCGCCTTCTCGAGCTGCTTCTGATCGACGCTCGCGGCGGTCTCCGCATCCTCCTCGGACAGCTTCGCCTTCTTGTCGAGCAGGCCCTCGAGGATCCGGTTGATGTGCTTGGTGATCGCGCCCTTCTTCGAGCCGGTCGCCTTGGCGAGCTGCTTGTAGAGCGGCGCGAGCGCCTCGCGGATCGAGATCGCGACGTTGGCGACGTTCTCGAGCTCCTTCGGCGTCAGCCGGCGGTCGTCGCGGATCGCCGAGTTGCGGACGAGCTCGCGGATCTTCTTCGAGTCCTCGGTCGTGATCTGCGGCGCAACCTCGAGAAACATGCCGCCGACCAGCCCGCGCACCTCCTCGAGTGTCGGGACGGCCTGCTCCTCGGCCCAGTTCGAGAGGCCGCGGGCCCAGAAGTCGTCGTCCTCGTCGAAGTTCCGCTCGGTGCCCTTGGTGAAGTAGGTCCGGCGCCGCTTGAGCCGGTCCTCGAGCGCGGCGAGGTTCTCGTCGCGGTCGACGTAGATCTGCTCGGACTCGGCCTTGACCTTGTCCTCCAGGCCGTTCAGGTCCTTCTGCCGCGCCTCGGTGTCGACGGAGGTGACGATCGAGGCGGCGAAGTAGAGGACCTTCTCCAGCTCACGCGGAGCGATGTCGAGCAGGTAGCCGATCCGGCTCGGGACGCCCTTGAAGAACCAGATGTGGGAGACAGGCGCGGCCAGGTCGATGTGGCCCATGCGCTCGCGGCGCACCTTCTGGCGCGTCACCTCGACGCCGCAGCGCTCGCAGATGATGCCCTTGTAGCGGACGCGCTTGTACTTGCCGCAGTAGCACTCCCAGTCCTTGGTCGGACCGAAGATGCGCTCGCAGAAGAGCCCGTCGCGCTCGGGCTTGAGCGTCCGGTAGTTGATCGTCTCCGGCTTGGTGACCTCTCCGGACGACCAGTCGCGAATCTGCTTGCTTGACGCCAGCCCGATTCGGATGGCGTCGAACTCGTTGATGTCGATCAAAGCTCTCCTTTACTCCTCAACCTCTACGTCGGCCAGGTCGTCGGCCAGCGGGCCGGCCTGT
>VAWL01000114.1 GCA_005883965.1 Actinomycetota bacterium | reverse complement strand
GATCCGGTGGCCCTTGAGCCCGCAGGCCTCGAGCATCCGCCCCGCGCTCAGCTCGTGGTCGGGGTTCTCGAAGACGCTGCCGAAGGTGCGCTTGTTCGTCGGCTGGGCCGCCTTGCGGAGCGCCTGGAGCTCGGCGATCGTGGCCTTGATCTCGTCCACCGCCTTCGGCACGAACCGGAACCTGGCGCGCGCGACGACCTGGCCGTGCCGCAGGCCAGAGCGGCGATAGCTGAGCCCGAGCTCGGCCGGCGTGAGCCAGCGCGAGCCGTCGGCGTCGACGACCAGAGCCCGCTCGAGGATCGCGGCCCAGTCGCTGCCGTAGGCGCCGGCGTTCATCCAGACGCCGCCGCCGACCGTGCCGGGGATCGCGCAGGCAAATTCGAAGCCGCCGAGCCCGGCGTCGCGCGCCCGGTGCAGGCACACCGCGTTCGCCGCACCCCCTCCTGCGACCAGACGCTCGCCCTCGATCTCCGCCGCCGCAAGCTCGCCGCCCAGCTTGACCACCAGGCCGCCGAAGCCCTCATCCGCCACGAGCAGGTTCGAGCCGAGGCCCACGACCGCGACCTCGAGCCCGCGGTCGGCGGCCCAGGTCAGCGCCTCCTGAAGCTCATCGAGCGACTCCGGCCGCGCGAACGCAGCGGCGGGGCCGCCCGTGCCGAGCGTCGTCAGCCGCGAGAGGGCTACGCCCTCCTCAAAGGTCACCCGAGCTCCTCGAGGATCAGCGGGCCGGCGCGCTCGACGTCGCCGGCGCCGATCGTGAGGACGAGGTCTCCGGGCCGCGCGCGCCGGGACAGGAACCGAACGGCGTCCTCCAGGGCCGGCATCCAGGCGACTGTCATTCCCGGACGCCGCGAGAGCAGCTCGTCGACGACCAGCTTCCCGTCGACTCCCGGCAGCGGCTCCTCGCGCGCTGCGTAGACATCGGTCACGGCCACCGCGTCGGCGGCTGCGAGCGACTCGGCGAGCTCCGCGGCAACATGGCGTGTCCGCGAGAAGAGGTGCGGCTGGAAGACGACGAGCACGCGCCCTGCGCCGGCCGCCGAGCGAGCGGCCTCGAGGGTCACCGCGATCTCGCTCGGGTGGTGGCCGTAGTCGTCGAAGACCTCGACGCCGCCCGCCTCGCCGCGCCGCTCGAACCTTCGCCCGGCGCCGCGGAACTCGGGCAGCACGGCCTCGGCGACCTCCCGGGGGACGCCGGCGAGCTCCAGCGCCTCGAGCGCGGCCGCCGCGTTCAGGCGGTTGTGCCTACCCGGCACGCCGAGCTCGAAGGCAACGGGCTCGAGCGCCGCGCCACGAACCACCGCCGGCGCGGCCGCGAGCCAGCGTTCGAACAGCTCGCGCACTTCGGCCTCGGAGGCGAAGGTCGCGTGATGGTCGAGCTCGACGTTGGTGAGCACGGCGATCTGCGGGCGCAGCAGCTCGAGCGACCGGTCCGACTCGTCGCCTTCGGCCACCAGCCACCCCTCGCCGGCACGCGCGTTACCGCCGAGCTGCGGGATCTCGCCGCCGATTAGAAACGCCGGGTCGCAGCCCAGCCGCTCGAGGCAGAACGCGATCATGCCCGCGGTGGTCGTCTTCCCATGGGCGCCGGCGACGACGATCGACGGACGCAGGGAGACCAGTTCTGCGAGCAGCTCACCGCGCCGCCGCACGTCGCTGCCCGCGACCTCGGGATTGTCCGGCCCGATAGCGCTCGAGACGATCACTTCCGCGCCCTCGGGGACGTTGGCGGCGTCGTGGCCGATCGCGACGGCAATCCCGGCCGCCTCGAGCCGCTCGACGTAGGACGAGCGCGCTCGGTCGGAGCCGCCGACCTCCGCGCCCCACTCCTTGGTGACCAGCGCGAGCGCGCTCATGCCGGCGCCGCCGATGCCCACGAACCAGAAGCGCCTACCCTCGAGCAAGCGCGATCAGCTCCTCCGCGATCTCGTCCGCTGCGTCCGGCCGCGCGGCCCGCAGCATTGCCGCGCCCATCTGTTCGAGGCGGCGCGGGTCGTCGAGCAGCGAGCGCACGAGCTCGGGCACGCGGCCGAGCTCGGTCTCCGGGACGAGGATCGCGCCGCCGGCGGCCTGGAAGTAGCGCGCATTCTTCGTCTGGTGGTCGGCAGTCGCGAACGGATACGGGACGAGGATCGCCGGCTTCCCGGCGGCCGCGAGCTCCCACACGCCTCCGCCGGCACGCGCCAGGACCAGGTCGGCCGCTCCCAGCGCCGCGCCGTAGTCGTCGAGGAAGCCGAGCAGCTTGTAGTCGGCCCGGAACACACGCGCGCCGAGCCGGCCGACCTCCGCCTCGCCGCAAAGGTGGAGCACTGCCGGGCCGGAAGCGCCGAAGCTCTCGACGGCGAGGTCGTTCAGAGCGCGAGCACCGAGGCTCCCGCCCGAGACGAGCAGTAGCGGGCCCTCCTCCGGCAGCCCGAGCCGCCGCCGCGCCTCCTCACGCGGCACCGGCCGCGACCGCGCAGGGATCGGCCGGCCCGTCACACGGTACCTCGGCCCCTCCCGTCCGACAATTGGAAACGAGAGGAAGACGCGGCGGGCGAACGGCGCGGCGAGGCGGTTGGCGAGGCCGAGGTGTGCGTCGGCCTCCATCAGCGCGGTCGGAATGCGTCTCCGCGCGGCTGCGAGCACCATCGGTCCGCCGACGTAGCTGCCGCCGCCGAGCACCACGTCCGGCTGCCGCCGCGCGAGGATTCGTTCGCAGGCCGCGGGTGCTGCGAGGTCGTGGAGCGCCGCGCGGGCCTGCGCCAGGCCCGGCCGCCGCGGGAGGCCGCTCACGCGGAAGGTATCGAGCTCGTAGCCCGCCTCAGGAACGAGCCGCGCCTCGGCGCGCCCCGGCGACCCGGCGAACGTCACCTGCGCGCCGCGGGCGCTGAGCGCCTCCGCCACTGCGAGCGCGGGCAGCACGTGGCCGGCCGTCCCCCCGGCTGCGATCAGGCACGCTGGCGCGCTTCGCTCCGGCATTGCCTGCGATGTTAAGGAGGATGCCCACCGCGACGAGCGCCACCACGAGGCTCGAGCCGCCGTACGAGACGAACGGCAGCGGAATCCCGGTCAGGGGCGCGAGGCCCATCACGGCCGCGAGGTTGATCGACGCCTGGCCGCAGACGAGCACCGTCAGGCCGGCCGCGAGCCGCTTGCCGAACGGGTCGCGACAGGTGAGCGCGATCCGCAGGCCCGCGTAGGCGAAGGCCGAGTAGGCGGCGACCAGGGCGGTCGCGCCGACGAGCCCGAGCTCCTCGCCGATGATCGCGAAGATCATGTCGGTGTGCGCCTCGGGCAGGAAGTTCAGCTTGGCGACGCTCTGGCCGAGGCCGCGCCCGAAGATCCCGCCGGAACCGAGGCCGATCATCGCCTGCACGGTCTGGTAGCCGGCACCGTGGGCGTCGCGCCAGGGGTCGATGAAGCTGAACAGCCGCGCGCGCCGATACGGCTCGAACCAGACGGCGAGCATGCTGACCGCGGCGGCGATCCCGAGCCCGGCGCCGAGCACGCGAACGGGCGTGCCGGCCACGAGCAGCATCGCGGCCAGCATCAGGAGAATCGCGATCGACGTCCCGAGGTCGGGCTCGGCCAGGAGCAGTACGCAGAAGACGGTCGTCAGCAGGCCGATCGGGCGCCAGAGCTGCTTCAACGTCTGCGGCGGCCGCTTGCGGCTCAGGTACGACGCGGCCCAGACGGCGAGTGCGAGCTTCGCCAGCTCGGAGGGCTGGAAAACCGCGGGGCCGACGGGGATCCAGCGGCGCGCGCCGTTCACCGCCTGGCCGACGACGAGCACGCCGAGCAGCAGTGCCAGGCTGGAGACGACGAGGACCGGCGCGAGCCCGCGCAGGACGCGGTAGTCGATCCGCGAGGCGGCGGCCAGCAGCACCAGGCCGAGGAGCGCATAGCCCGCCTGCCGCTTGAGGAAGTAGGCGGGGTCGCCGTTGTGCAGCGCCGCCGACGCCGAAGTCGCGCTGTAGACCATCACCAGCCCGAATGCGACCAGCGCCAGCGTGACCAGCGTCAGGATGCTGGCCTCGAGATTCGTCCGCTTCACGCGGACAGGTTCTGCACCAGCCTCCTGAATTCCTCGCCGCGCGCCTCGAAGTCGCGGAACTGGTCGTAGCTCGCGCAGGCGGGCGCGAGGAGGATGACGTCGCCCGGCTCGGCCTCGATCGCGGACAGGGCGCTCGCCAGGTCGCCGTCGGTCCGCGCCTGGGGGATTGCGGCGGCCAGCTCGCCGGCCGTCTCACCGATCAGGTGGACGCTCTTGACGTTCGGCCCGATCGCGACGGCGAGCGGCGCGAAGTCCTCGCCCTTGCGCGAGCCGCCGAGGATCAGATGCAGGGGCTCGTCCTCGTAGGCAGCCAGGGCCCGCAGCGCGGCCGCGACATTGGTCGCCTTCGAGTCGTTCACGTAGCGGACGCCCCCGACCTCGGCGACGGGCTCGAGCCGGTGCGGCACGCCGGGAAAGGTCCGCAGGGCGTCCGCGATCTGTTCGTCCGGCACCCCGGCGGCGCGGGCCGCGGCAGTGGCGGCGGCGGCGTTCTCGCGGTTGTGCACGCCGCGGATGAGCGGCTCGGCCGGGAGCGGGTCATCCGCCGAGAACTCGATTCCTTCGAGCCCGAGCCCCCGCGGGACGATCTTCGTTCCGGCCCGCTCGAAGATCCGCAGCTTCGCGTCGCGGTAGGCCTCGAAGGAACCGTGGCGGTCGAGATGGTCGGGCTCGAGGTTCAGCAGCACGGCGATCTCGCAAGCCAGCTCGTGCACGTCCTCGAGCTGGAAGCTGGAGAGCTCGCAGACGACCCGGGCGCCCGGCTCGACCTGGCCGTCGAGCTCGGTCAGTGCGCGGCCCACGTTTCCGGCGACCGGCGCGCCCGTCATCGCGCCCAGGAGCTCGCAAGTCGTCGTCTTTCCGTTCGTGCCGGTGACGCCGATCAGCTTCGGCTGCAAGAGGCGAAAGCCGAGCTCGACCTCGCTCCAGATCGGGATGCCACGTCGCTCGGCCTCGACAACGAGTTGCGCCTCCCGCGGGACCCCGGGGCTCTTGACCAGTACCTCGACGCCGTCGAGCAGGGACAGGTCACCGTCGTTGCCGAGCTCGCGGTCGGCCGCGGCCACCTCCACCCCACGCCGCTCGAGTGCAGCCGCTGCCGCCCGCCCCGAGCGCGCGAGTCCGAGCACGAGCACCCGCTGTGGCAGCTCGCTCAACGGAACCCGGTGAAGTAGCGGTAATAGAGGGCGAAGCCGATCGCACAGAGGAGCCCGGTGACGATCCAGAAGCGGACCATGATCTTCGTCTCCGACCAGGCCTTCAACTCGAAGTGGTGCTGAATTGGCGCCATCAAGAACACGCGCCGCTTGAAGTACTTGAAGCTGAAGACCTGGATGATCACCGATAGCGCCGCGACCGCGAAGATCCCGCCGATCAGCAGCAGCAGGAAGATCGTCTTCGTGAAGATCGCGAACGCCGCGAGCGCGCCGCCGAGGGCCATCGAGCCGGTGTCGCCCATGAACACTTCGGCCGGCCATGCGTTGTACCAGAGGAACCCGATCGCACCGCCGATCAGCGCCGCCGCAACGACGGCCAAGTCGAGCTTCGTGTCGAAGCGATGCCCCGGCGGCCCG
>VAWL01000049.1 GCA_005883965.1 Actinomycetota bacterium | reverse complement strand
CGCTCTGCGCCGCGATCGCGGTGATCGCCGCCGGCGAGGACGTCTCGCTCGGGCTGACGCTTCCCTGGCTGGCCGTTATCCCCGGCGGCCTGGCGGCGGTCTGGCTGAGCTCGCCGAAGCGCGCGCCCCGCTACGCGCGCCACTCCGCGGATGCGGGCAGGCTGCGGCAGGCATTCGCGCACTTCGTCGCCGGCCTCTCGATCCTGCGCTCGATGATGGTCGCGCCGCCGCGGGAGCACGGGCTCGGGTTCCTCGGCACCGCGCTCTACTGGGCCGGCGACATCGCGTGCCTCTGGGGCGCACTCGCCTTCTTCGGGAACCCGCCGCTGTCGGTGCCGGCGCTGATCGTCGGCTATTCGACCGGCTACGTGCTCACCCGGCGCTCACTGCCTGCCGGCGGCGCGGGTGTGGTCGAGATCGCGCTCACCTTCGCGCTGCACTGGGTCGGTTTGCCCTTCGGGCGCGCGCTGCTCGGCGTCGTCGTCTACCGGCTGTTCAACCTGTGGCTGCCGATCGTCCCGGCGCTGGCCGTGCTCCCGGACGTCGACGAGCTGCGCCGCGACTTCGACGAGGCCGAGCGGGTGGTCGAGGTCGACGTCGAGGAGGCCTAGGCCGCCGCGTTGCGCGCCTGCCAGCGCATCGCGGCGCTGGCGCGGGCGAAGCTGCGGTTGGCGCTCTCGTCGACCGAGAGCACGACCGGGCCGTGCACGATCAGGCCCTCGTCGGCGCGCTCCTTGAGCAGGTCGCAGAAAAACCTCTCGACGAGCCACTCTCGCCCGGGCGCGGTCGTCGCGCGCACGTAGACGCGGACGAGCGTGTCCGACAGCTCCTCGACCTTCTCGATCCACGGCCTGCGCACCATCGTCGTCGGCCCCTCCGGAAGCATCGCCGCGACCCAGGTGACGAGCTGCTCGGCGCGCTCGCGTTCGGAGACGAACAGCTCCACCCCGAGCTCCTTGACGCCGCGCGGGAGCACGCGCACGGCGGGGATCTGCGAGTTGTGGATGTGGATCGACTCACCGTCGAGGGTGCGCAGCTTCGTCCGCCGGAGCGACACGTCCTCGACAACTCCCTGGACCTCGAGCCCTGGGACGGCCACGGTGTCGCCGACGGCGTACCAGCGCTCGGAGAACATCGTCAGCCCGGCGATCAGGTCCATGAGGACGCGCTGGATCGAGAAGCCGGCGAGGATCAGCAGGAACGACGCGCCGGCGATCGCGGTCAATCGGTCGAGCCCGCCGATCAGCTCGGCCACGGTCAGGACGAGCGCCGCGCCGAGGCCCGCGTAGGCGATCCCGGTGCGGATCAGGGCGACGAGCGTCTCGCGCCGCTTGACGTCGACGAGCTTGCCGGTCGCCTCTGGGTCGCCGACCTCGCGGCGCTCGTGCCAGATCAGCACGCGACGCGCTACCCACGCGCTCGCGCGCGACAGCAGCCAGGCGCCGGCGAAGACGGAGACGATCACCACGGCTCGGTTGTCGACCAGAGCGGTCACGGGACCGAGAGTAGCGACCGTAGCGCTCCCCTCCGAGGGCCCTAACCGAATAGCAACAAAGCCAGGAAGCCGAGGGCGAGCACGAGCCCGGCGGCGGCCGCTCCCCGCAGGAGAATCGAGTCGTGCGGCTGCGGCGCGACGCGCACGACGACCGTGTCCATCTCGTCCAGCTCGATCCGCCGGCCGTCCGCGACACCGGGGGGAATCGAGACCTCGGCCTCGTAGTCCAGCTCGAGCTCGCCCTCGCCTTCGCATGCGTCGCAGGCCACGCCTGCGAGCCGGCCCGCGCCCGAGCATGCGTCGCAGATCGCGAGCTGGAGCACGACGACGGCGCCGGCGTCTTCCTTGCGGCGGACCGTGCCGCGGCCCTCGCAGGCCTCGCATGTCGGAGCCTGGGCGCCGTTCGCCCCTCCCGAGCCGCTGCAGGCCTCGCAGGTTTCGCGGATCCGGTAGCGGACCGTACGCCTGGCGCCCCGCGCGGCCTCGTAGAAGCCAAGCTCGACGACGGCGACCACGCCGTCCGAGGCGCTGGTCCGCGGCCGGCGCCGGGCGCGCGACCAGAGCTCGGATAGCCCGGCGAAGGCCTGCGTCGCCGCCGGCGAGCCTGCCCAGGTGCGCCCGAGGTAGCCGAAGTTGTCGTAGAGAAGCCGGCTGTCCGGCCGCGACAGCGCCCCGTAGGCCTCGGCCAGCTCGCGGAAGCGCTCTTCGGCGTCCGGCTCCTTGGAGATGTCGGGGTGGAAGCGACGGGCCTTCGTGCGAAACGCGCGCTTGAGCTCGGCCGGGTCGGCGCCGCGCGCGACTCCCAGCACCTCGTAGTAGTCGCGCGCCGCGGTCACGCCTGTCTTCTTCCACGCCGTAGGCCCGGCCGAAACCGAATCGGCGGCTCGGCAGTTTCAAGGGTGCACGTGCATCGGCTTCGTCTCCTCGTCCTGGTAGCCCTCGGAATCGCCGGTCTCTCGGCCGGCGCTTCGATCGGCGGCGCGGGCCTGCCGATCCCGACTGGTTCGTTGCCGGTCTCGCTGCCGATCTCCGTGCCAAGCCTGCCGCTCCCGCCGCCACCTCCTCCGCCTCCGGCCCCACCTCCGCCGCCTCCCCCACAGCCTCAGCCACCACCACCACCACCACCACCACCACCACCGCCGCCACCACCACCACCGCCGCCGCCGCCTCCCGCGCCGTCGTCCGGCGGCAGCCCCGCGCCGAAGCCGTCGCTCCGAACGCACCGGGGTCACGCTCCCGTGACTCACGCCACGGCGCGCCAGAAGACCACGGCTCCGACGAACAGCCAGCCGAAAACGCACGCCCGGCGCACCGCACAGGCGCGGGCCGCCTTCCGGCCGCAACCCTCGGCATCGCTGCCGCACGGCGTCCTCGCCCCGGAGTCGCTCGTGCCGACCGCCAAGAAGCTTCCGTTCATGGTCCTCGCGCTCGTCGGCATCGCAATCCTGCTCCTGGCCCTCGGCGTACTCCCGGCGCGGGCCGCACCGCACCCAGCTGCGGCCCAGCTGCTGGTGGAACCGACGAGCGAGGTTCCGCCAAGCCACCCAATTCCCCTTTCCGGGGGATCTCGCGGGCGGGAAATCGCGAGAAACTAAGGCGGATGCGGCATCTCTTCGCTGCGGCGGACCCAGCGCGGGCCCTCGACGCCTTCCCGAGCGCGGAATCGCCGCGCTCCGACGGCCTCGTCCAGTCGTACCGGCAGCTCGCGGACGTGTTCCACGAGATCCTCTCCGAGCACAGCCTCGACAACCTGCTCGAGCGGATCGCCGACACACTCGCCGAGCTCGTCCCCTACGACTCGCTCTCGATCTACCAGGCCGACGAGGCGCAGACCGTGCTCACACCCGTGCTCGCGCGCGACCAGTGGGCCGACGAGATCCTGAAAAGCCCGCGCGACTTTGGCCAAGGCATCACCGGCTGGGCTGCGCTCCACCGCGAGCCGGTCCGGACGAACCAGGCCCATCTCGACCCGCGCATGACCGTCGTGCCGGGAACGCCTCCGGACGAGCCCGAGGCACTGATCACCGTGCCGCTCGTCGCTCGCGACACGGTCAAGGGCGCGCTCAACATCTACCGCCTCGGCGAGCAGGCCTCTTTCAGCGACGAGGAGTTCGAGCTCGCCACGCGCTTCGCCGACGCGGCCGCGCTCGCGCTCGACAACGCGCAGATCCGCGAGCGGCTCGAGCACCAGGCGCAGACCGACTCGCTCACCGGCCTCTACAACCACCGCTACTTCCACGAGCGCCTGCGGGCCGAGCTGACCCGGGCCAGCCGCTCGCGCGACTCGGTCGGCGTGCTGATGCTGGACATCGACGACTTCAAGCGCGTCAACGACGTCTACGGCCACGGCACCGGCGACCAGGTGCTGCGCGACCTCGCCGACCTGCTGCGCGGCGCCGTGCGCGGCTCCGACGTCGTCTGCCGTCTCGGCGGCGAGGAGTTCGGCGTGATCATCGCCTCCGGCGACGCCGGCGACGCGATCAACCTCGCGCGCCGCCTGACCGACTCGCTCTCGACCGTCGAGTTCGGGCCGGCCGGCAAGATCACGATCTCGGTCGGCGTCTCGCAGGGCCCGGAGCACGCGATGAACCCGCGCGAGCTGGTCGCCTGCGCCGAGGCCGCGATGATGACCTCGAAGGCGCGCGGCAAGAACCAGATCGTCCTCTACGACGAGGGCTCGACCGAGCGCCCCGAGAGCGCCGCCGACAGCATGCGCGACGTCCGCTCGATCGCCCACCTGAAGATGCTGCAGGGCCTCGCGGGCAAGCTCAACCGGCTGAACGACGTTCGCGAGATCGGAGAGGTGATCGCCGACGAGCTGCGGCTGCTGATGGATTACCACAACTGCCGGGTGCTGGTGATCGATGACGACGAGATGGTGCCGGTCGCCTTCCGCGGCCAGCTCACCGGAATCGACGGGCTGCATGTCGACTTCCCGCGGCGCAAGGTCGGCGAGGGCATCACCGGCCGCGCGGCGACTTCCGGGGAGGCACAGCTCGTGGGCAACACCCTCGAGTGCGAGTACATGGTCACCATCCCGGGCACGCACGCGATCGAGGAATCGCTGGTCGCGGTTCCACTGCGCTACGGCTCGCGCGTGATCGGCGTGATCGTCATCTCCAAGCTCGGCATCGACCAGTTCGACGAGGACGACGTCCGCCTGCTCGAGGTCCTCGCCGGACACGCTTCGGTCGCCCTCGAGAACGCGCGCCTGTACGAGGCGCAGCGCCGCGAGGCCGACCACCTCAAGGGCCTGCTCGAGTTCACCGGGGCGATCTCGGAGGCGGCCGTCCGCGAGGAGATCGGCAACGAGACGGTGCGCGCCACCGCGCGCCTGTTGGCGAAGGACTGCGCTCTCTGGCTCCGCGACGAGCACGGCGACTTCCGGATCGCGGCCCACTCGGAATACGACCAGCGGCCCGACCTGCGCCCGATGCTGACCGTGACGCTCGAGGGCGAAGCCGTGCGGAAGACGATCGGCGACCGCAACGACCCGTTCGTGCTCGGCGCCACGGAGGCAAACCGCGCCCTGCCGGTCTCCGGAGGTCCCAGCTGGCCGGACATCGGGTTGGCGCCGGTGCGCACAGAGGGCTGCGTGGACGGCTTCATCATCGTGCGCGATCCCCTCAGCGGCCAGCACTCGAACGAGGAGCTCCTGCGCCTGCTCGGCGGCATCTCGTACCAGGCCTCCGTCGCCCTGCAGCGCGCGGGCAGCTTCGAGAACCTGGAGGAGACCTTCGTGTCGACTGTCGAGGCTCTCGCCAACGCGCTCGAGGCGAACGACGAGTACACCTCCTCGCACACGCGCTGGATCACGGACATGGCGCTCACCGTCGGCCGCGAGCTCGGCTTCGACGGGCCGGCCCTGAAGCGGCTCGAGCTCGGCGCCCTCTTCCACGACATCGGCAAGATCGGCGTTCCGACGAGCATCCTGCTCAAGCCGGGCCCGCTCACGCCCGACGAGCGCAAGATCATCGAGCAGCACCCCGAGCTCGGCGAGCGGATCCTCGAGCCGATCGACCGGCTTGCCGAGGTCCGCACGATCGTCCGGAGCTGCCACGAGCGCTGGGACGGCGAGGGCTATCCCGACGGCAAGGCCGGCGAGGAGATCCCGATCGAAGCGCGGATCATCTTCGTCTGCGACGCCTTCCACGCGATGACGACCGACCGGCCGTACCGGAAGCGGCTCACCGTCGAGGAGGCGAGCCGCCGGGTTCGCGACGCAGCCGGGACGCAGTTCGATCCGACGGTTGTGGACGTCTTCCTCTCGCTCTCCTGGGACGCCCCGCACGCCGACGAACGACTCGCGTCGTAACCCGGTCGGGGCTTCAGACCAACCGCGAATCTTCCGATGTACCCTGTCGTGCGGTTGTCGTTCGGCACGGGTTCAGCTCTCAGCGGTCGTCTCGCCATCCTGGCGTGTGCCTTCGCATGTTCGCTCGGGCTCGCCGGGCCGGCCGCCGCCTCGCAGCTGATCGACCGCAACGTCTCGCACATCAAGCTCGCGGTCAACTCGCACGGCGTCGCCCTGATCACCTACCGCGCGCACGGGAAGCTGATCCATCTGATCGCGCGCGGGGCGATCAACGCGCGCCTGCGACCGACCAAGCCCGGGATCAAGCAGGTGCACTTCAGGCTCGACTATGTCGGCGGCCTGGCCGGCTTCCACCGCGCCCTCTGGAAGCACTTCAAGAACACCTGCCAGCCGTACGACGGCCCGCCGCTCGCCTGGGAGGTGACCGCCTGCAAGGCGACCGACGGCTCCTACTGGGCGCTGCAGAACTGGCGGACGCCGCTGCCGGGCCTCGGCTTTGCGCCTTGGCTGATCAAGCAGAAGCAGTGGTGGCTACACCTCTCGCACTGGAGCGGCGCACCGGCGGAGCTCGACGTCTACCAGGACTGGGTGTACGGCCGGCACATCCCTGAGATCTTCGGGCAGCTGACCTACCGCGGCGTCGGCATCCGCGGCTTCGGGACGACCTACAAGGGCAACCCGACCGATACCTACGGGCGCCTGCTCTACCTGGACACGCACAACTCGAAGTACGGCAAGGGCTGGAAGCGCGAGGAGGCGTTCGTCGCCAGCGGCCCTCCCGGCCTCTTCTGCTTTGGCTTCTTCAAGCGGGACCCGCTCACGGGCGGCCACCCGCATCCCCCGGGGACGACACACAAGAAGCGAGGGCCGGCGACCGGAGACATGTACCGCCTCACGGCAGTCGGGCCGGGCGTCACGCCCGACCTGATGTGGGAAGCACCGGCGCTGGGCAAGTACAACTCGAACGACCCGAACGATGCCTCGCTCGAGCACGACATGAACACCAAGCTGGACCAGATCCGAAACGGCTGGCACAAGTGCCTGCATCACTAGCGAGGCGCCTATGATCGGCCGGTGGTCGGGGGCGACGAGCTGCGCGCGGTCATGGGCCGCTTCCCGCACGGCGTCGCGGTCGTCACCGTCGAGGTCCGCGGTCAGCGCGCCGGCCTGACGGTCGCCTCGCTCGTCTCGCTCTCGCTCGAGCCGCCGCTGGTCGGCGTGGCCATCCGGCGCGACGCCGCCCTGCACGAGCTCTTACGGGAGTCGGAGGAGTTCGCGGTCAGCCTGCTCGCAGCCGGCCAGGAGGCGCTGGCGCAGCACTTCGCCCGCGGCGTGCCGCCGATCGCGCTCTGGGAAGGCGTGGTGCTGCGCGACTACGAGGGCCCGCCCCAGCTCGAGGGCGCCGTCGGCTGGCTCCGCTGCCGGATCGCCGGACAGCACGAGACCGGCGACCACACGTTCTTCGTCGGCGCCGTCGAGAGCGCCGAGCCAGGCCCGGCCAACCTGCCGCTCGTCTTCCACCGCCAAGCCTACGCGGGTCTGTGATCGAGGCGGTCGTCTTCGACATGGACGGTGTCCTGCTCGACTCCGAGCACGTCTGGGACGAGGTGCGCGAGCAGCTCGCCAAGGAGCGCGGCGGCCGCTGGCACGACCGAGCCCAGCGGGACATGATGGGCATGAGCTCGCCTGAGTGGTCGCGCTACATGCACGAGGTGATCGGCCTTTCCGAGCCGCCCGAGGAGATCAACCGCGAGGTCGTCGGGCGGCTCGAGGCGACCTACCGCAAGCACCTGCCGGCGATCCCCGGCGCCCGCGAGGCGGTCGAGCGGCTGGCCGCGCACTGGCCGCTCGGGCTCGCCTCGTCGTCGAATCGCAAGCTGATCGAGCTGGCGCTGGAGCTGCTCGGCGTGCAACAGCTCTTCCGGGCAACCGTTTCGTCGGAGGAGGTCGCCCGCGGGAAGCCGGCGCCCGACGTCTACCTCGAGGCCGCGCACCGGCTGGGCGTCGACCCGTCGCACGCCGCGGCGGTCGAGGACTCGCACAACGGGATCCTGTCTGCGAAGGCCGCCGGCATGCGCGTGCTCGCGATCCCGAACCGCCGCTTCCCGCCGGGCGAGGACGCGCTGGCGCAGGCCGACGTCGTGCTCGACTCGCCGGCGGGGCTGACCGCCGAAGCGGTCGAGCCCCGCTAGCGAATCGGTTAGCGGAAGAGCTGCCTGACCCTGGCGCTGCGCAGGGCCGAGCCCTGCTTGATCAGGTCGAGCCCGGAGGTCGAGCCCTCATCGATCCCCTCGACTCCCCGGTCTGACTGGTTTAGCGCAGCCGACTTGGCACTTACAAGACCGGGAGCCCGCCCGATCCGGCTCTCAGCACGGGGCGGGCGGGCTCGACTTCAGTGAGCTACTTGCCGACGGTCAGCTTGACCTTGGAGCCGGCGACCAAGTGCTTGCCGGCCGAGGGGCTCTGCTTGATGACCTTGCCCCTCTTCTTCTTGGTCGAGTGCTTCTTCGTGATCTTGCCGACCTTGCAGTGGGCGGCGACGATCTTTGGCTTGGCCTTCTTCAGCGTCAGGCCGGTCACCTTCGGCACGACACACTGGACCGTGACCTTGGGACAATCCGGGAGCTTGAACGACCCGATCCGCGTCTGCCAGTTGTGGTCGCTGCTGGTCGAGTAGTACTCGTTCGTGTACCAGAAGGTGCAGTCGTCGGTCGGGTCGACGCTCATCGCGCTGTAGTCGCCCCAGCGGGACTGCGGCGTGTGCAGCTGGCTGCCCCCGCCCGCGACCATGGTCGTCTCACCCTGCGAGAGCTGGTTCGCGGGGTCGGTCGAGAGCCTGGCTGCGTAGCCGATCGATGGGAACGCGGCCGCCGAGGAGGCGCTGAAGCCAAGGGCGAGATTGCCCGCCTGGTCCATCGCAGCGCTGCCCATCCAGCGGTAGGTGGAATCGGGCTGGTAGGTGCTTTCCTGGGCGCGGGCCGGCGAGCCCGATGTGACGTTGCGGAGCTCGAACCAGCGGATTCCCGCCACCCCGCCGGAGCTGACCGTGTAGTTGCTGACCAGCGACTCGTGGTCGCCGAAGTTCCGATAAGCGGCGCGGAACATGAAGCGGTCGCCGATCGCGTCGAGGCCCTGCGCCGTCCCCGGCTGCGGGACGCAGTTGCGTGTGCCGCCGCAGAGCACCGAGAACGCCGAGGCCGCCGGCGCGCCGGCGAGCGTGAAGGTCGAGCTCCCCGGCGAGGCGAAGTTGACGTGGAAGCGGTAGACCCTGTATGTGCCGTTGCCCGGCCACTCGACGAACGGGTCGGCCGCGCCCGAGGGCGGCGGCGTCGAGCCGTCGAGGTCGGCCGGCAGGTACGGGTCCTCGCTCGCGCTGGACGGCGTCGTCGGGACCGTGATGAACGTCGCCGGCGAGCCGGCGAGCATCGCAGCCCGGTTGAACGCGAACGGCTGCGGCCCGAGGTAGGCCGTGCCGGCCGAGTTGAAGACGATGTCGCTCATGTAGTACGCGTCAGGCCAGACCCCGATGTGCGGGTAGTCGAAGAAGTTCGACCCCAAGTTGAAGTCGTACTGGTGCCAGGCTCCCGTCGCGTCGTTCGTGGCCGAGACGGCGATGCACTCGTCCGTCGGGATCGAGCTGCCGGCGAACTGGGAGACCACCCAGCGGTTGGCGAGCTGGTCGTAGAGAACGATCGGATCGCCGTCGCCGTTGATCTCGCAGTTGCCGCCGAGACCGCTCCAGATGGTGGCGATGTCGACCGGGCCGAGGACCGTGGTGCCGGTCTTGCTGAAGACCTGGAAGCCGTCGTTCACGACCTGGACGTACTGCGTCTGCCCGACCTCGCCGTCGGTGTCGGGCGGCAGGCAGTTGCAGGCCACGCCCGGGAAGTCGATCCCTTCGAACGTCTGCGACGGGGAGGGCACCTTCTTGGCCGCCGGCGTGCGCTGCACGATCCCTCCGGTGACCGCGGCGCGGCTGGGCTGCCTGGCCGAGCCGAGCGAGCGCAGAGCGCTTTCCGGGTCCTGGTGGTGCCGAACATGGACGGGCCGGATGTCGCGGAGCGGAAGCGACGTGTGGTTGCGGACAGAGTGGCCCACGACCACGTGGCGCCCGGCCTTACGGGCCTCAGCTCGCACCGCCTTGAAGCTCGCGGAAACGCTGCCGCTGGGCGCGGCCGGCTGCCGGTTCACGAGCTGCCGTGTGGACGACGGGCCGGAGGAGCTCGCCAGCAATGCGGCCGCGGTGGCCGAGAGGACGAGGACGGCTGCGACCAGCACAAGCCGGGCATGACGGCGTGCGGACGCAGCGAGAACGACGTTCTTCAGCACTCTCAACAAGGGGATTGCCCTCCCGGTCTAGACGTTCAGTACGTGACGACGATATCGACGGTTCCGGCCACCTACGTTAGCGCCGGACAGGTCCCTTTTCTAGCCCCGGTCGGGGCACCAATGAGAGGGCAATGAGTCCACGAACGGGCCGGGCAGGCCCTGCACGCCCTGGACTCCCTGCACGCCCTGGACTCCCTGAGCGCCCTGCGCGCCGGTCGGACCGCGCTGACCCGGAACGCCCTGTGCTCCCTTGTTGCCCTTGAGCGACTGCTTAGAGTCACTGCTTAGCACGGACCGGGACGGATTAAGACCCCTGGCCCCGCGGACACATGACGCGGCCGCGGCCGGCTTTCTTCCCTACAGCTCAGCCGGAGCCGCGGCCGATCAGAACGCACGCGTTGTGGCCGCCGAGGCCCATCGCGTTCGAGAGGGCGACCTCGACCTCGGCCTCGCGCGACTCGTTCGGCACGTAGTCGAGGTCGCAGGCCGGATCGGGGTTGCGGTAGTTGATCGTCGGCGGGAGCACGCCGTCGCGCACGGCCAGGACGCACATCATGGCCTCGATCGCGCCCGCCGCCCCGAAGCAGTGGCCCATCACCGACTTGGTCGAGGAGACCGCGAGCTCGTAGGCGTGGTCGCCGAAGACGTCCTTGATCGCCTTCGTCTCGGCGGCGTCGCCGAGCGGGGTCGAGGTTCCGTGCGCGTTGATGTAGCCGACCTGCTCCGGCTTCACGCCCGCCCGCGCGAGGGCGGCCCGCATCATCTCGCCGACGCCGATCGCCTCGGGCTCGGGCGCGGCCATGTGGTAGGCGTCGTTCGAGGCGCCGTAGCCCAGCACCTCGGCATAGACGGTGGCGCCTCGGGCTTGGGCCGCCTCGAGCTCCTCGAGCACGAGCACGTAGGCGCCCTCGCCCATCACGAAGCCGGCGCGCGTCGCGTCGAAGGGCCTCGACGCACGGGGCGGATCTTCCTCCTCGGCGGCGAGCCCGCGCATCGCCGTGAAGCCGGCGAGGATCAACGGGTGGATGCAGGCCTCGGTGCCGCCGGCGAGGATCGCGTCGGCGTCGCCGCGGCGGATGGTCTCGGCGCCCTCCCCCACCGCGTGCGAGCCCGTCGCGCAGGCCGAGACCGGCGCGTAGTTCGGACCGCTGTAGCCGAGCGAGATCGCGAGCTGGCCGCTGGCGGAGTCGACGAGCACGTTCGGGATGAAGTAGGGCGAGACGCGGTCCGGGCCGCGCTCGCGGAAGTTCTCGGCCTGCTCCATGATCCCGATGAAGCCGCCGATCGCGGAGCCGAAGACGATCCCGACGCGCTGCAGGTCGTAGCCGTCCAGGCCCGCGTCCGCGACTGCCTCCTTCGCGGCGCCGAGCGCGAGCAGGACGTTGCGGTCGAGCCGGCGTGCCTCCTTCGGCGATACGAGGCCCGTCGGATCGAAGTCCTTGGCCTCCGCCGCGATCCGCACAGGCAGGCCGTCGGCGTCGAAGGCGCGGATCCAGTCGATGCCGCTCTCGCCGGCTACGGCCGCGCGCCAGGTCGCCGGCGCGGTGTTCCCGACCGGCGTGATCGCTCCGAGGCCCGTGACCACAACTCGCCGCATCGCCTGGAGCTTAGAACGAGGACGACTAGGGCCCGCGGCTGACCATGAGCCTGACTCTGGAACCCTTCTTCAGGCGCGTACCGGGGTGGGGGCTTTGACCGACGACGTTGCCCTTACTCTTCTTCGAGGTCACGCGAGTGACCCGCCCAACGCGGCAGTGGGCTCGCACGATCGTTGTCCTCGCTCTCGCGAGCGGCTTCCCAACGACGCGGGGGACGCCGTACTTGACCGATCCCCCGAAGCCGGCGACGCCGATGGGCGTGAGGCTATGGATCGTCGTCCCGTCACCGAGCTCACCGCCCTCGTTCAAGCCCCAGCACATGACGGCTCCGGCGCTCGTGAGCGCGCAGACGTGGCCATCGTCGACAGTGATCGCGGTCACGCCGCTCGAAAGGCCGGAGACGTCGACGGGGGTGTGGCGCTCAGTTCGCGTTCCGTCGCCGACTTCACCGCGGCGGTTGTACCCCCAGCACTTGGCCCCGCCCGCGCTCGTGAGGGCGCACGTGTGTTCCCCGCCGGCGGAGATCCCAATGGCCTTCGCGCCTGCCGCTCCGGAGCCGGCCGACGAGCCCACCAGCAGCAGTGCGAACGCGCTGATCGCGCCAAGAGTCTGGAGCCGAGTACTTATGTTTGCAGCCTTGCGCTCGAGGCTCGAGCCGTCAAGGGCGCGCTTACGCCGGCACGCCGGCCTCCTGCAGCGAGAGCTCGGCGAAGCGGTCCCAATTCGCCTCGATCTTCTTCGCGATCGCCTCTTCGTCCTTGCGGTTCTTGCGGGCGACCTCGGCGGTCTCCTCGTCGCCGGCCTTCTGCGCGACGCGCTCGAGGAGCTGGTAGCTCGCGATCTCGAGGTGCTCGGTCGCGTAGCCGTCACGCGCGTTCCGGCCGGCCTTCTCCTGGCGGACCATGTCGACGACGCCCTTCATCAGCCCGCCCATGATCCCGGTCGCCTCGCGGACCGTCGAAGGCGACGCGTCGTGGGCGGCCAGCCGCTTCTCGAGCCTCTCGGCGTGCTGCTCGGTCTCGAGCTTGTGGTGCCGGAGCTCGTTCCGAATCTCCTCGTCCTCGGTGGTCTCGATCATCCCGTCGAGCATCCGGAGCACGTTCTGCTCCATCCCGAGCGCCTCGTCGATGTGCTTCACGAGCTGGTCGGTGAGCTGTTGCGATGCCATCAGCGGCCTCCTTGTCGGGTTGCGCGTTCGAGTGCGAATCGCCCGAACTCGCGTCCCCGAAACGTCGCGCGGCCGAGGTATCCGCCGCCCTGCCGCTCCAGCCGGTCGACGAAGTCCTGAAACGGCGGCCGGTAGCGGAGGCTGAGGCCCTCGACGTCGAAGGGCGCGAGCGGCAGCGGGCCGAACCTGGTCTCGCCGCGCGCCCCCTCGATGTGCTTCTGGATACCGTTCAGCGGCGGCAGCATGCCGTCGATCCGCGTGACGTTCCAGACACCGTCCAGCTCGGACACGGCTAGCGTTGTTCCCTCGATGCCGCCGAAGAACCTTCCCTTCCCGCCGATGGAGGCGGAGCTGGTCGAGGAGCTGCCGCCGGCGGAGGGCTGGCAGTACGAGCCGAAGTGGGACGGCTTCCGCGGCGTCCTCGAGAATCTCGGCGGTGGGCTGCGGCTCTGGTCGCGCAACGGCCGGCCGCTCTTGCGCTACTTCCCGGAGCTTTCGGACGTTGGGGCGTTGCTGCCGCCCGAGTCGGCCCTGGACGGCGAGATCATCATCGCGCAGAAGGGTGTGCTCGAGTTCGACGCCCTCCAGCTTCGGCTGCACCCGGCCGAGAGCCGGATCCGGCGGCTGGCGGCGGAGATCCCCGCCGAGTACGTCGCCTTCGATCTGCTCGTCTGGAAGGGTGCGCCGGTCTGGAAGGAGCCGCTCGAGAAGCGGCGGCGCGAGCTCGAGCGGAAGGCGAAGAAGTTCTTGCTCTCCCCGGTCTCGCGGGACCGCAAGCAGGCCGAGAAATGGCTCGCGCGGCTGGAGCAGGCGGGGCTCGACGGCGTCATCGCCAAGCGGCTGGGATCGCCGTACCGGCCGGGCTCGCGCGAGGCCGTCGTCAAGGTGAAGCCGTACCGAACCGCCGATTGCGTGATCGTCGGGTTCCGTTGGAGCGACAAGGGCGACGGGCGGATCTCGACGCTGCTGCTCGGCCTCTACGGCGACGACGGCGAGCTCGATTTCGTCGGGCACTGTTCGGGCTTCCCGGCGTCGGTGCGGCGCGAGCTCGAGGAGAAGCTGCCGAAGATGGTCTCGAAGGGGAAGGTCAGCGACAAGCGGATCCCCGGCGGCCAGAGCCGCTGGTCGGCCGGCAAGGAGCTCGACTGGAACCCGGTGCGGCCGAAGCTCGTAGTCGAGGTGCGCTACGACAAGCTCGAGCGCAACCGCTTCCGGCACGGCACGAAGTTCATCCGCTTTCGGCCCGACAAGGACCCGGCCGACTGCACGTGGGACCAGGTCCGCCCGCGCCGAAAGCGCGGCGACCCGACCGTCGACAACCTGCTCGCGCCCTGATCGGCCAAGTCACAGGGACAGTCCCTGAGACTGTCCCTGTGACTGTCCCTGTGACTGTCCCCTTTTCCACAGTTAGTTGCGGCGGGCGCCGCCGCTCTGGTCGCTGACCCAGCGGCGGCCGCGGCTTCGGCGGAGCTCGACGGCCGACGGGTCGCCCGGCGGGATGCCCAGCTGGTCGAACCGCGGTAGCAGGCTCGCCTTGCGGCGCCACATGCCCTCGGTCGGGTCGCCGACCTTCGCGATCCGACGGCGCATCGTCTTGACCGTGAAGCGCGACGGGTCAGACCGGGCCACCTCGGACCACAACAGCGGCGCCGAAACACGCGCGTCCGCCGTCGGCCGCACCGAGTAGGCCGACGCGATCGTCCGGTCGCGCGCGTTCTGGCCGAAGTCGACGAAGACGCCGCGCCGGTCGGCTACGCGCCACGTCGTCGTCGCCACATCCTGGTCGTCCACGCGCCGCTCGACCTCCTCCGCCAGCGCCTTCGCGAAGCGCCGCACCTCCGGAAACGCGAGCTCCGGCCTGATCGGCGCGAGGATGTGCAGGCCGGTCGCACCGGACGTCTTCGGGAACGAGGCGAGCCCGAGCTCGTCCATCACCTCCTTGACGACGAGCGCGATCTCGCGGACGAACTCCCACGGGTTGCCCCCGCTCGGGTCGAGGTCGATCAGCAGGTAGTCCGGCCGTTCGATGTCGTCGATGCGCGAGCCCCAGGTGTGCAGCTCGATGCAGCCGAGATTGACGACCCATGCGAGCGCGGCAGGGTTGTCGACCACCGCGAAGACCGTCGAGTGCCCCGACGGAAACTGGACGAACTGCTCGCCGACGAAGTCCGGATGCGCCGGCACGCGCTTCTGGTGGAAGAAGTCGCCCTCGACCCCGTTCGGGTACCGCTTCATGTGAAACAGCCGCCGCCGGATGTGGTGCAGCGCGCACGGCGCGACGTCGACGTAGTACGCGACAAGGTCGCCCTTCGTCAGCCCGGCCTGCGGAAAGAACGCCTTGTCCGGGTTCGAGATCGCGACCTCCTGCCGCCCGATCCTCACCGCCGAAGTATGGGGCCCGGTGGCCCGGGCCCCGCGCTCAAGCGGAGAGGGCGGGATTTGAACCCGCGATGGACGTTTCCGCCCATACGCGATTTCCAGTCGCGCTCCTTAGACCGCTCGGACACCTCTCCAGGCGAAGCCAGGGTATCGCGACCCAGCTTGAGCGGACGGGGCGCCTCCCATTCGGAAAGCGCCCCGCCCCGGACTACATCGTCTGCCGGTGAGCCACGTCGTAGCGGGTGACCGAGCTCCGCTGCCCCGGCGTGTCATCGGTGGGCATGTTGCTGAGGATCTCGTCTCCCCGCCTGTAGGCGTCTTCGTCGTCGAAGAAGACGACTACGAGCGACTTCTGCGTGTCGGCGTCGTGCAGGACGAGGAGCTCCTTGGCGTCCAGCCCTTCCGGCGGCTGGCCGCTCTCCATCTCCTGCTTCATCTCGTTCATCCGGTCACTGGTGACCCCATCGAAGGTCACTACCCGTGCGAGCATCGAAGCCCTCCCTGGTCGGTTCCAGCAACCCTAACCGGGCGGGCGCGCCGGATCCCGCCCGAAGCGAGTGGATGGCGAGGCGCGCGCCTGAGAGGGCGCGCGCCTCGCTCCCGTCAGTTGTCTTTCAGCGCGTGGTGTGTCTCGCCGTTTCCGACCGCGCCGAACACGCCAGTGCTGCTCGCTACCTGTGTTGCCTGTGCCAAGCTCGCCACCGATTCGCGGCCCGGCGAGTACATGGCCTCATTGAACGGGGCCGTCGTCGCGTCGCGGCCGACGGCGAAGACCGTAGTGGCCGTGCCGCCGGCGAACGAGGTCGAGATGTAGTCGCCGACCATCGGCCCCTGCGAGGTGTTCGCGATCTGGCTGAGTCCCATCGGCCCGGCGAGCTGCGTCGCAGCCCCCCAGTGGGCTCCGCCATCCGGCGACGAGATGTAGCCGACGTCGAGCCGACACGCACCGCCGCAATTGGCGTTGGGATAGAAGTAGTACGTCAGCGCCAGGTGCGTCGAAGCGCCGGCGGTGGCCGGATCGACGGCCAGACCGGGAATGAAGTGGTCGGCGCTGCTCGTCACGAGGTCGATCGGTATGCGGGCCGGATCCGTCCAGCTCACGCCGTCGGACGACGTCGAGAACACGATGTCGTTCGACGGGCACTTCTTCCGGAAGCGGCAGTCCTCCCACGCGACGTAGACCGTCCCGTCCGCGGCGATCTCCGCGGTCGGGAGCGGGCTTGTGCGGAGGTTGCCCGCGACGGGGTGGAAACGGATTCCGGAGACCTTCAACGCGCGGCTCCAGGACGCCCCGCCGTTGTCGGAGTGGAACGCCGAGATCGTCCCGTTCAGGCTCTCGAACGGGACGACGACGCGGCCGCTCGGCTGCACCACCGGCTGGCCGCCGAGGCCCTTGTCGTTCCCGTCCGTGCGAATCGGCACGCTCCACGTCAGCCCGCCGTCGGTCGAGGTCGACATCAACTCGAGGTCGCCGTCGCCGAAGTTGTCGAGCTCGGTGTAGCAGTGGCCGTAGAAGGGGCTCGACGGATGGTTGTCGCAGGCCGTCCAGTTCTTGTCGAGGTCAACCGAGTTCGAGACCGGTGGCGGCATGCTGATGGCGAGCCCCCAGGTCCGGCCGTCGTCCGTCGAGCGGTTGAAGAAGACGGTCGGCACGCTCGTGTTCGGCAGGAGCGGGATCGACGAGACGATCCAGACGCCGTGCGCGGCGTCGTAAGCGACGCTCGGGTCGCTCACGCGCTCGTATGGGCTGGAGGCGTCGCCCGAGTTGAACGTGTCGTGAAGGAACCCCGGCGCATCCCAGGTCGAGCCGCCGTCCCCGGAACGGACGACGCCGATGTCGCTCGCGCCGCCGTTGAAGAAACGACCGACCTGGAACGCCGCAACCACGGTGCCGTGGTGGGAAAACGTGTCTGGCTCGACCTCTGTCGCGTGCTGGCTGGTCGCATTCGTATATGGGTCGGCGCTCACCTGGGTGAGCGCGACGTTCGCCCCGGCCGTTCCGGCCGCAACGAGCAGACCGGCTACGGCGAGCACGACGGCTCGACGCCACCGCTGAAACGCACCTCTCATGAAGACCTCCTCGAGTCCGCGGGCAGGAAAGGGGTCTAACGGGATGCGAGAGAGAAGTCAATACCAGGGCCGCATCGCGACAGCAGCAGGCCCCGACGGGAGACCTGCTTGGTTGAGCGGAGGGGGAGGGATTTGAACCCTCGCGGGACGAAACCGCCCCGAACGGTTTTCGAGACCGCCGCATTCGACCGCGCTGCCACCCCTCCGACGGAGAAGGAGGGATTCGAACCCTCGAGGCAGGGATTCTCCCCACCTAACGCCTTAGCAGGGCGCCGCCTTCAGCCACTCGGCCACTTCTCCAGGAAGGACAGGATAGCCCACCCCTTCGGAAGCGCTCCGTTGAGATCACCCTTCGGGGGCATGCCGGGAACGCGCGGTTTCGCACATGCTGAAGGCGCCGGCTCTCCCCTCACAGATTCCGGCGTTTGCGGGCTCGCCTCTCGGGGCGAGCCTTGCTCTTTCAGGAGACAGTGATCTTCTGCTCCATCCCGTTCTCGCGATGACCGGGGATCGAGCAGTAGAGGTCGTAGCTGCCGGTCTTGAGCTCGACCGTCACCGTCGAGTTGGAGCCGGGCTGGATGTCCTGGGTTGCCTCGGTCGAACCGGCGCCCTTGACGTTCAGGTTGTGGACTACCGATCCCTTGTTGGTGGCGATGAACGTGTACGTGCCGGGCGCGAAGGAGGTCTTCGGCAGCTCGATCTTGTACTCGACCTCCGTCACGGCGACCTTCTTGCCCTCGGCGGTCGCGCTCTTCGACTCCCTGCCGAAGACGAGTACCGCCGAGATCATCGCCACGAAGAGGAGCACCGAGACCACGACGAACGCCGGCAAACCGCGGCGGCCGGGGAACTGCGGCCAGCGGCGCGGCACGAGCAGCGAGACGGTCAGCGAGAAGCCGACGACGACAGCG
This sequence comes from Actinomycetota bacterium, assembly GCA_005883965.1. Classification (GTDB taxonomy): domain Bacteria; phylum Actinomycetota; class Thermoleophilia; order Gaiellales; family Gaiellaceae; genus AC-32. Next base: position 2,405 of record VAWL01000049.1, on the reverse strand, counting down.
GCCACCAGGGCGAGCCCGAGCTTGTGGCTCGACGAGAGCGCGAAGAGCAGCACGACGACGGGAATCTAACTAGCGGCGGTGCGACCCGCGCCGGGCTCTTCGACCCCGGTCTCGGGAGGCCCGACCGGTTCCGGCTCGGTCGGGCGCAGGTAGAGCCACTCGTAGGCGAGCGCGGCGGCGCAGGCCCCGAGCGCCGGGCCGACGTACCAGACCCAGGCGTTGCTCCAGACGTCCTGCACGAGCTGCGGCCCGAGCGCGCGGGCGGGGTTCATCGCGGCCCCGGTGAACGGCCCGCCCATGAAGATGTCGAGCGTGATCGTGAACCCGATCGCGAGGCCGGCGATCGAGCGGAACGCCCCGCGTGGATCGGCGGCCGTGGCGAAGATCACCCAGACGAGGAAGAAGGTCAGGATCGCCTCGATCCCGACCCCCTGGCCACCGCTGATCCCGGGCCCCAGGGCGGGAACGCCGAGGTTGACGCCGTCGACCTTCGGCTCCGGAAGCAGGCCCTTTAGAAGCAGCGCTGCCAGGATGGCGCCGGTGACCTGAGCGAACCAGTAGACCGCGACGAGCCGCGGCGCGATCCGGCGCGTGACGAGAAAGCCCAGGGTCACCGCTGGGTTGAAGTGGCCGCCGGAGATGTGTCCGACCGCCGACGCCATCACGCCGATCGCGAGGCCGTGCGCGAGCGCGATCGCCGTCAGGTTGTTGCCGCCGGTCGCGATGATCGAGCCGGCGCCGACGAAGATGAGCGCAAAGGTGCCGACGAACTCCGCGAAGCCCCGCTGCAGCTCGTCCCTGCCCACGTCCGAAAGGCTAGGCCCCTAACCGGACGAGGGATGGCAAAAGAGCGGCTCCGCGCCGAAGAAATTGCCTGGCGTATCCACTGCGGAACGAAAGGCGGCCATGTCTGCGGATATTCTCAGGCGCAAGCTCCGGAACTTCCCGATCGGGAGTCTCGGCGAGCGCATCACAGCGGCGAGCTGACCTCGCCACAGGATTGAGGGCCCTTGCCGGAGAGGTCCTGATCCACTAGGTTGCCGCTCCTAGCAGGGGAAGGAGCTGCCAGTGGACGACGAGAGCACGCCCAGCGAAGAGACGGCGCCCGAGCCGAACGCGTATGCGGCGGTCGGAGAGCGGGTCGCCGGAATCCTCGAGGCAGCAGAGCAGGCGGGCGAGCAGATCCGCCAGGAGGCGCGCCACGAGGCCGCCGAGCTCGAGCGGCTGGCGGCAATCGAGGCCGAGCGCCTCAAGAAGAAGCTGACGGAGGATGCGCGCAACCTGCGCAGCGAGGCGGAGGAGTACGCGCGTGACATGCGGCTAGCGGTCGAGGCGTACGCGACGCAGCACCGGCGCCAGGCCGAGGAGGAGGCGCGGAAGCTCGTCGGGGACGCCGAGCGCCAGGCGAACTCGATGCGCGAGGCCGCCGAGGAAATGGTCCGGCAGGTCGAGGGCGACGTGCGCCGGCGGCAGGAGCAGCTCCGCGCCGAGGTACGGATGCTCGAGCAGCGAAAGCGCGACTCGATCGAGCGGCTGGAAGAGATCGCAGCGCTCGTCCAGGACGTTCTCCCGTCGCGGTCGGACGATTCGCTCGTCGGCGACCTCAAGCCCGAGCGCCCGGCCCGTACCTAGTAGTAGCTAGCAGGCCGTGAGTAGAGCGGCGCGCCGCTCGATGTTCGCGACGTAGCGGAGCGTGGAGAGCGAAGGCGCCGCGCCGGCCCGCTCGACCGCGGTCGGCCCGGCGTTGTACGCGGCGAGCGCGAGATCGACGCTGCCGAAGCGGGCCAGCAGCTGCCGCAGGTAACTCGCGCCGGCGAGGACATTCAGGGCCGGGTTGTCGGCGTCAAGGCGAAGCTCACGCGCGGTCGCCGGCATTAGCTGCAGTAGACCCCGCGCGCCGGTTTCGGAGCGGGCAGCCGGGTCCATCCGCGACTCCTCGTAGGCGGTCGCGACGAGCAGCGAGGCCGGGACCCCGGTCTTGGCCGATGCCTGCGCGAAGGCGTCGCGGAAGCGCGCGGGGACCGGGCAGCCCGCGCCGACGGACCGCTTCGCCGCGCGCGCCAGGGTGGGCTTCGCGTTCGAGCTCTCGAGCCCGATCGACTCGGCGACGACGGCCAGCAGGACGAGCGCGACCAGCGAGGCGCGGACGCTTCGGCGCCCGAGCACGTTCGGCTTCCGCGGCTCCCTCCGGCGTGCGACGGCGCGCCTGCTCGAGCGCTTGAAGACGAGGTCGAGCTCGGAAAGGTTGCTCCAGGAGGGCTTGCCGGCCAAGAGGCAAGACCCTACCCGGTCACCGATGAGGAAAACGCCTGCTAACCGGCCAGCGACCAGCTGAAGCGTGTCAGCGTCTGCTCGGGCGCGAGGCCGCCCGGGCGCAGGCCGCCGTGGACGAGGAGCAGCGGCGC
>VAWL01000076.1 GCA_005883965.1 Actinomycetota bacterium | reverse complement strand
CGCCCGGCCGCCGGCGTCCGAGATCATCCGCACCGTCTCCTCGCCGTCCGCGCGCGAGCTCTCCAGATCGGCCACCACCACCGATGCGCCCTCCTCGGCGAAGCGCACCGCACATGCGCGGCCGATGCCGCTGGCGGCCCCGGTCACGAGCCCCGCCTTGCCGTCCATGACTCGAGCCATCGAGCGGCGAAGCTAAAGAAGCGCGTCGTCCGGGTCCAGCCCGGCAGCGCCCGATTCCTTGCCGATGCGCGCCAGGGCCGCGTGCCGAGCATCCGACGGTGTGGCGCCGAACTGGCGCTTGAACACGCGCGAGAAGTGAGCCGCGTCGCGGAAGCCCCAGCGGAAGGCGATCTCCGTCACCGACCCGCCGCTCGGCCGCTCGAGGTCCTCGAGGCAGCGCCGCAGGCGCTCGCGACGCACGAGCGCGGCCACCGACTCGCCCGAGTCTTCGAACAGAGCGTGCAGCGCGCGCACCGAGATCGCGTGAGCCTTGGCGATCGTCTCCGGGCACAGCGTGGGGTCCTGCAGCCGCGCGCGCACGTATCGGCGCACCTCCGTCCGCAGCGCCTCGCGCTTTGCGGCGCGGGTGGTGGGAACGCTCGGCTCGACCGCGCCACGGAGCAGCTCCAGCGCCGCGTCCGCCGCGGCGGCGCCGCCTGCCTCGTCGAGAGTGGGCAGCTCGAGGGCCAGCGCGTCGAGGTAGCGGGCGAGCAGTCGCGCCGGGCCACTTCGCCCGAGCGGCGGAAGCGCGTCCACTTCGGCGAGCCGCGGGCAGACCGCGAGCACTCGCTCGCGCGGGAAGATCAGCGTGCGCTTGAGGAACGGCTCGACCACCTCCACCTCGGTGGGCTGCCAGCCGTCCCAGAGCACGATGTCGCCGGCGGTGAGGGTCACCTCGCGCCCGCTCTCGCGCACGAGCTCCACGCCCTTGCGCACGAGCTGGAAGCCCATGATCGGCTCCTTGGCGTCGCCGGCGGACTTGCCGTGCCGCCCGAGCCACGGCAACGAGGCGCAGTCGAGGAGCGCCAGCCCGCCGAAGCGCCGCCGCGAGACCGCGCCGTCGAACTTGCCCGGCGTCCGGGGCGTGGGCTGAATGTCGAAGCCGAGGTGGGTGGCCGCGAGGATCTCAGTCCACTCGTCGAGGCCCCTCCCGGTGGGCACGCCCCGCAGGCGCCAGCGCTCCGGCTCGCGGGTGGGTCGGCTCAGCGGCGCGGTCGGTGCCTGCGTTTCGGCCAGCAGCTCCCCAACTCCTCTCGTGCTCGGTTAAGGCTAGACCAGATCCGGCGCCGAAGACCGCACGGATCGGCAAGAACGTCGGCACTGGAAGGCTGGCCCGGAATCTACGCCGGCCTGACAATGAACCGCAGTGCCAGCGCTACGTGCTCGCCTCGGAGGGCACGCTCCCTTCGGCTTCGCCCTCTTCCCTCTTGGGGAGCGTGATCAGCGACGCGCCGGGCATGCGGTCGAGCACGTCCCGGTGGCGCAGGACGATGTCGAGGTTCAGGCGGGCGAGCCTGGCGTGCTCGCGCCCGATGCTCTCCGCGCGAGCGCCCTCGCGCCGGTCGATCGCGTCGATCAGCCCGCGGTGGTGGCTCTGCGCGACCACGAGCACCTCGCGCGACTCAGGCAGCTCCGCCTCGGTCAGGACGAAGGCGCTGGGGCCGGCAAACGGGAGCGAGATCGCGTGCTCGATCGCGCGCACGAGCAGCGGGCTCCGTGCCATGTCGTAGAGCAGGGAGTGGAAGCGCTCGTTGAGGTCGACGTAGCGCTCGAACGACTCGTAGTCCGCCTTGTGCACGACCTCGTCGGTCTGGTCCGCGATGTCGACCATCGCCTTGAGCTCGCGACGGCTCACCCCGCGCTCGGCGGCGAAGCGCGCCGCCGTGCCCTCGAGCACGCCGCGCAGCTCGATCGAGTCGTCGATGTCGGCGCGCGTGAACTCGCGCACCACGTAGCCGCCGCCCGGGAGCAGCCGCAGCAAACCCTCGTGCTCGAGCGCGTTCAGCGCAAGGCGCAGCGGCGTGCGCGAAACCCCGAGACGCTCCACAAGCGGCAGCTCGGACATTCGTGCGCCGGGCTCGAACTCCCCGCTCAAAAGGAGCTCCCTGAGGCGGAGAAGCGCTCGCGTCGTCTGCGAGGTGCCGTTTGCGTGAGTGCTCATGCGCTCTTGCGCGGCAACCATACCGCGGGGCCGAATTGTATTCAGGAACGGCTGGTCATGGGCCTTAATACGCGGTTAACGGCCTCAGAACCCACGGCATTGCATACATCTGACATTACATTTAGTATCGGCCGGCGCGTCGCTGGGGGCGGCGCCGACTCGTATCCACTCGAGGAGGAGGAGCGGTGAGGAAACACTTGGGCTCGCGAAAGGCCCGATCGGTCCTGACGATGTTGATCTTGGTTGTCGGGCTTTCGGTCGTCGTTTCCGCGTGCGGAAGCAGCAACAAGAGCAGCAGCAGCACTTCGAGCGGCGGCGGTGGCAGCAGCACGACTGCGGCGGCCGGCGACGTCACGAAGTGCGGCACGAAACCGGGGGTCAAGGCCACCGGAACTCCGATCAAGCTCGGCGCGATCGTCACCAAGCAGCCCGGCACGGACTTCACTGACGGCGCGCAGATGGCGAACGCGTACTTCAACTGCGTGAACGACAACGGCGGGATCAACGGTCACCCGATCAAGTACAAGTGGTACGAGGAGCAGACCAACCCGGCGCAGATCGCGGGCTTCGCTCACAAGCTGATCCAGACCGACAAGGTGGTCGGCGTGGTGGGCGGCTTCAGCATCATCGAGTGCGCCATCGACCACAAGTACTGGGAGTCGCTCGGCATCTACGAGATCGACGCCGGCATCGCTCCTGACTGCTACGGCACGCCAAACAGCGCCGCCCCGAACATGGGTCCGCGCTACAGCTCGGACGGCGCGGTTCAGGGCGTCGTGCGCGCAGGTGCGAACAAGATCGCGTTCGACCAGTCGAACGTGCCCGGAACGGGCTACATCGCCGCCGGCCCCACGGCCGTCGCGAAGAGCCTGGGCGTGAAGATTCAGCAGTTCAAGGACAACGTTCCGATTCAGGACGCGAACTCCGTCGCCCTCAAGCTGGTGCAGGCAGCCGGCTCGAACGGCGCCGTCGTCCTGAACTTCACGCCGCCCGAGGCGCTCAAGATCCTCCAGGCCGCCCAGCAGCAGGGCCTGCAGGACCGCGTCAAGGCGTGGGGCTGCTCCACTCCGTGCAACACCGACTTCGTCGCGAAGGCACTGGGTCAGCAGTGGGACGGCAAGCTGCTCGTGAACGCGGAGCTGAACGTGACTGACGCTCCGGGGCCGCAGAGCACGCTCTACCGCGCGGTGTTCAACAAGTACGGCTCGAATGTGTCGGGTGGTCTGGGCAGCTTCAGCCAGATGGGCTTCCAGATGGGGCAGTTCGTCACCCAGGCGCTCGAGTCGATCAAAAGCAGCACGTACGACATCAAGACCGTCAACGCCGCGATCAAGAACCTCAAGGGAGTCAAGACCGACATCCTCTGCAGGCCTTGGTACTACGGCACGGCGCCGCTACACATCCCGAACAACGTGGACTGGACCACGACGCCGAAGAACGGCAAGATGGTCATCAAGGACGGCTGCATTCCGATTGCGGCCGCCGACCCGACCATCG
>VAWL01000075.1 GCA_005883965.1 Actinomycetota bacterium | reverse complement strand
GCAGACGGGCGACCGCTTCGTCGCGAGTCGCGCCGTCGGCCCGAAGAGCGCGGAGCCACTCGCGCGAAGCGTCGTCGATCGGGGGCGCGATTGCCGCGGCGAGTGCCGACATCGGCCTCTAGAAGCGGCGCCGGCGTCTTCGCGCCGGGACAGGCTTTGCTCGCCTCCAGACAAGCTGCTTCTTCGCGAGTCCGGCGGCGACCAGCAACAGCGCCGCGCTGAGCACGGCGAGTGCGGACGTGTAGGTCTCGAGAGCTTCCATCAGTGCACCTCCTTGTGATTGGAGGATCGTTGGCACCTAGCCGGGGCGCCATTGGGTCTGGGCCTCATCTATGCGGCTGAGGAGGTTGCTCGCCCCGCAACATTGGGGCCGCGACCCGATGGCTGTCCGAGATGGCTGCCTCCACCATGGGAGTCGGGTGCCAAAGCAACAACGCGCCGGCGCCCAAGCGGCCGACAGCGTTTGCGGCCGAGAGAGGAGCCAACCATGGAACGCGTAGCGATCATCGCGCGCCTGAAGGAAGGAAGTGAGCAGCGCGCCGCCGAGCTCGTCCGAGCCGGCCCTCCCTTCGATCTCGCCGACACCGGCATCGTCCGTCACAGCATCTACATCTCGGCCGGAGAGGCCGTCGACGGACAGCCGCGGGTCGCGCGCGAGCGGTTCGGCTGGCAACTCGATGTGGCCGCCGCCGGCACGGCTCGAGCGGATGAAAGGAGCGAGTCATGGGCCTGATCGTCGTCGGTGTCGACCGCTCGGACGGAGCGAAGGCGGCGCTGCGGTTCGCGCTCGAGGAGGCGCGGCTGCGGCAGGCGACGCTGCGCGTCGTCCACGCCTGGCAGTTCGGCTACATCGGCGCTACCGGTCTTGAGGGGGCGCTTCCCGCTGTCGGCGGGGAGCTGGAGGACTTTCGCCGGGGCGCCGAGGCCGCGCTCGACGAGACCCTGACGGACGTCGGGGCCGAAACAGATGGCGTCGCGATCGAGCGTCGCGTCGACCAGGGTACGGCTGCCGCCGTTCTCGTCGAGGAATCCCGGGGCGCCGACCTGCTCGTCGTCGGCTCGCGCGGGCACGGAGGCTTCGCCCAGTTACTGCTCGGCTCGGTCAGCCAGCAGTGCGCGCAGCACGCGTTCTGCCCGGTCGTGATCGTTCGCGGCACCGCAAAGAACGGAAACGAGGGAGTGAGCTAGATGGAGTATGGAATGATCCTGTTGCGTGTCGTCGCCGGCCTGGCGCTGGCGGCGCACGGGTCGCAGAAGCTGTTCGGATCCTTCGGCGGCAGTGGGCCGGCCGGGACGCGAAAGTTCTTCGCCGGACTCGGCTTCCGGACGCCGCTTGCTATGGCGTTCATCGCCGGTCTCAGCGAACTTGGCGGAGGCCTGCTGTTCGCGTTCGGCCTTCTCACGCCCTTCGCCGCACTCGCGATAACCATAGTGATGCTGAACGCGATCGCCACCGTCCATTGGAAGAAGGGCTTCTTCAACTCTGCCGGTGGCTTCGAGTACAACCTGCTGATCATCGCCGCCGCGCTGGCGATCACCGCCAACGGCCCGGGCCGCTTCTCACTCGACTACGTCGTCGGCTGGGCCGGAGACCTGTCCGGTCCCTGGTTGGCACTCGCGGTCGCCATCGTCGCGGCCGCCCTCGCAACGCTCACGTTGACCGTCGGCCGCGGCTCTCAGGTCCCCGTCTCTACCAAGACATCGACTGCCGTGCCTTCCTGATGACGCGCTCTGCCGTCTTCGAGAGTGACTCCGAACGCCGCGCGCTGCTGTTGCGGATGGGCACCGGCCCGACCGCCTGGTCCTACCTCGACACGTTGGCGCGTGCGGCGCGAATGTTCCGGGAAGAGCTTCATCCCTTGCTCGAGGCACTGCAGCAAGAGGGACTCGTCACTTCGTCGAAAGAGCCTGTCGGCTTTCGCTATCGCCTGACGGAGGAAGGGCGCCGCGTCAGGGTTGGATAAGGCCGCGGCGAACCGCGTAGCGCGTCAGTTCGACGCGGTCGCGCATGCCGAGCTTGTCGAGGATGTTCTGGCGGTGGCGGTCGACCGTCTTGATGCTGATGAACAATGCGTCGGCGATCTCCTTTGAGGTGTGCGCCTCGGCAATCAGCTTCAACACCTCAAGCTCGCGCGGCGTCAGCACGTCGAACTGCTCTTCGCCGCGCCCACCGCGCTCGACGTAGTCGCGCACCAGGGTCGTCACCGCCGACGGATAGAGGTAGGAGTCGCCGCGCATCGCGGCGCGGACGGCGTCGACGATGTCGGTGTCGGCACCGGACTTCAAGACATAGCCGGAGGCTCCGGCCTTGAGCGCCTCGAACAGGAACTGCTCGCTGTCGTGCATCGACAGCATCAGCGTTTTCAGTTCTGGCTTGCGCCTGTGGAGCTCGACGACCGCCTGGATCCCTGTCATCCGCGGCATCGAGACATCGAGGATGGCTAGATCCACATCCTCATTCAGCGCTTTTTCCACCGCCTCGGCGCCGTCCTCGGCCTCGGCGACGACCTCGAGGTCAGGCTTGGCGTCCAGCACCTTCTTCAGGCCGGAGCGGACGATGGCGTGGTCGTCAGCGATCAGGATGCGGGTGACGAGCGGGATCGGCATCAGCTGACGCCCAGCGCGGGGACCGCCTGTGCTGTGGGGACTTCGAGGCGAACCTCGACGCCGCCCTCGGGTCCTTCCTTGATTGCCAGCGCGCCGCCGACGAGGACGGCGCGCTCGCGCATGCTGCGCAGGCCGCCGTGCTCGACCGGCATGTCGGCGAAGCCGCGGCCGTCGTCACTCACACGGAGGACAACGCTGTCGTGGCCGCGCTCGAGAGCGATGGCGACGCGTGTCGCCGCAGCATGTCTGGCGACGTTCGTCAGGCACTCTTGCGCGATCCGGTAGATCGCGAGCTCAATTTCGGGCGCAAGCGTCGGCAACGGGTTCGCGAACTGTCGCTCGACGTGCACGCCTGCGACCCGCGCGAACGACGTCGACAGCTCGGTCAGCGCACTGACAAGGCCGAGATGCTCGAGCATCTCCGGCCTCAGCTCGCTCGAGATGCGCCGCACCTCGTCGAGGGCGTGACGGACCGCTTGGCGGGAGTCATCGAGTTCGCCGCGGTGCTCGGGCGCCGACTCGGCGATCGAATTGAGCTGCAACAGCACGCCCGTGAGCACCTGGCCGACCTCGTCGTGGAGGTCACGGGCGATGCTGACGCGTTCGGCTTCTTGGGCGGCAAGGACTCGCCGGCCGCTTTCGTGCCGTTCGCCCTCGAGGCGGTCGAGCATCCGATTGAACGCAGCGACAACGCGCCCGACCTCATCGGTGCGAACGACCTGCAGACGTTGGCCCGGTCGAAGCAGGTCGACCATCTCCATCCGCTGCGCCAGGCGTCCCAAAGGCGCGAACGCACGTCGCAGCAGGAGCGCGTTCGCCGCGACGGTCACCGCTAGCCCGGTGACGACGATCAATGCCTCCGTCAACGCGATTGGGAAGCTGATCGTCACGGGCGTGACGATCAGCAAGAGCGCGATGACGGTCAGGAGCCCCGCGTTGACCGCGAAGACGCGCCAGAAAAGCGGCAATCGTGTCCGGGTCATACAGCGACGTTAGCGCCGCCCCCCGTTCAGCGCCGCCTCCTCTCCGGGCCGGCGCGTCCGGGGCGGAGCAACCAGCACCGGCACCTGCGTCTCGGTCTCGAGCTCGCCGGCGAGCCTGCTGTCGAGTGAGCGGTGCCACCAGCCCCGCGGGCGAGCACCGACCACGATCACATCGGCTGCCTCCTCCGCGGCGATCTGACCAAAGAGCACGGCCGGCTCGCCGATGGCCACCCGCCGCTCGGCGGTGACCGCGACCCCATGAGCGAGCACCAGGCGAAGTCCCAGTCGTTCGCTCAACTCGACGCCGAGCGCAACTGCGGCCTCACTCTCCTCGGCGTCCGTCACCGCGCAGACCAACGTTCCGCGCATCTCTCCTCCTTTGTGGGTTCCACAGAAAGGGTCGCTGCGCCCGCGGGTAAGACGCCATCGGGGGAGCGCCCGATTTCCGCTACCCGTAAGACGCGTCCAGGCAGCCGACACCAAAGAGGAGTGGGCAGTGTCTCCTTCAACGGGCTCGAGCTCGAGACGGCGCCTGGAGAGGTCATGACGCCGCGGGCGACCAGCGAGCGCCTCGTGGCTGAGGCGTGTGCGCGAATTTCCGGCCGGGCGCGGGTGGCCGACGTCGGAACCGGGAGTGGTGCGATCGCCATCGCCATCGCGGCCAACTGCACGGACGCGCTCGTTTGGGCCACGGACGTCGACGCGCGCGCTGTTGCCCTCGCACGCGCAAATGTTCGGCGACACGGCTTGGACGACCGTGTGTTTGTTCGTCGCGGCGATCTGCTCCAGGCGGTACCGGGACGGCTGGACGTGATCGCGGCGAATCTTCCGTACCTGGGTGCGAGCGCAGCGGCTGACCGCCGCGATCTCCGCGGCGAACCCTTCACCGCAGTCTTCGCACCAGGCGACGGTCTCGACGCCTACCGTCGTCTGGTCACGGTCGCGGCGAAAAAGCTCATGCCCACGGGGACGTTGCTCGTCCAGTTCCACCGGCGCGTCCTGGTTGCGAGGCGGCCACAGCTTGCGGAGCTGCGCAGGACTCTCGAAACCCGCAGCGACGAGCGGGCGGCCTGACTATCGGGTCCGTTCGTACGCCACTTCGCGGACGTACGTCCACGCCGAGCAGACCATTGCCAATCGGCTGAAGCCCCATTCGGCAGGGCCTGGCGCGGAGCTGGTGTTCCGCGGCTCGGCACGAGATGGGGTGCTTCGCCGATGGTCGAGCCTCCGCTCCGTTGACAGGCTGGCAGCAACAGAAAAGGAGGCAACATGCAGAGCTCGATCGTCTGTGGCGTCGACGGCTCGCTTGATTCCCACGCTGCGCTTGCCGTCGCCACCGTACTCGCGGAAAGACTCGGCACGAGACTCGTCTTCGTGCACGTCAGCGACCTCGTGCCGGCTCATACCGCCGCTGGACCGATCGCCGCCATGTCGCGTCCGCCGCCGTTGACGGTAATCGACGGCCTGAAGGACGCGGGCGAACGCTTGGTCGCCGAGATGGCAGAGGCAGCAGGGCTCGAGGAGGTCGAGCAGCGGGTCGTGTCGGGCGTCGCCGCCGAGCGGCTCGCAGACCTGGCGGACGAGGAGGCGGCCGACATGATCGTGGTCGGGTCGCACGGTCGCGGCGCGTTCAAGGCCGCATTCCTCGGCAGCGTCTCAAGCGACCTGATCGGCGTCGCGCGCTGTCCGGTTCTGGTCGTCCCGAAGGGCGTTCGTGAATCCTGACCTCTTCATCACGCTCGCCTTCATTACGCTGGTCGTCTTGGTCGCCCTCGCCGGCGCCTTGTTCGCGCGCTCCGAGCAGCGGCGAAGCAAGGACGGAGATGCGTTGACAGCCGAAATCGGGGCCAGCCCCCAAGGTCCCACCAACCGGCGTCGGGCAAGGTTCGCACCAAATCACGCTCAAATCGGACAAACGACGGGAGGAGACCGGTGAACGACGTGCTGATCACCTGGCGCGTCTCAACGACGGTGCCCGGAGCGCTGCGCGCCGTCAGCTCAAGCGGTCTCGCTGAGCTGAGGTCCACGAGTACTCGTCGACCCCCTCGGTTTCAGGGAGTGCTCGATCAGCCCAGGCATGAGGCCAATTTGCAGGGACTTGCCGCTCAATGACCCGACTCGCCGCGTCCCTCCTTGATCGGGAGGGACCCGGCAGTTCTCAGAAGGAGCCGTTTTGCAGGTACAAGCCCTCTGACGGACTCGAACCGTCGGCCCCCCTCCTTGCGATGTGGCGCGTCGGCG
>VAWL01000078.1 GCA_005883965.1 Actinomycetota bacterium | reverse complement strand
CAGATGCCGAAGACCGGCACCACGCCGAGGAGCGCGCGCACCGTCCCTACTTCGGCCGCGAGCGGCTCTGGATCGCCCGGGCCGTTCGAGAGCAGGACCCCGTCGTAGCCGAGCAGATCGGCCGGCGCAACGTCGTGCGGGAAGACGGTGACCGCGGCCCCGGCCCAGGCAAGGCGGTCGAGGATCGAGCGCTTGCACCCGTAGTCGAGCACGGCGATCCGGGCGGTCCCCGCATCGGAGTAGACGTACGGCTCGCGCGCCGAGACGCCGGCAGCGAGCGCACGTCCGGCCATCGCCGGCTGCTCGCGGACGGCGGCGAGCGCTTCGTCCACCGACGCCTCGCCCGAGACGGCGATCGCCCGCATCGCGCCGGCCTGTCGCAGGTGGACGACGAGTGAGCGGGTATCGATCCCGGAGAGGGCGACGAGGCCGTGCTCGTGCAGCCAGTCAGTCCAGGCGGGCCCCCTGGCCTCGCGCATCACAACCGCCCGCGCGTGCGGCCGCGCCGACTCGCAGCGGTCAGGGGTGACGCCGTAGTTCCCGACCATCGGCGCCGTGAAGCACACGAGCTGCTCCGCGTAGCTCGGGTCGGTGACGACCTCCTGGTAGCCGGTCATCGCGGTCGTGAAGACGGCCTCGCCGAAGGCGAACCCCTCGGCACCGACCGACTCGCCTCGGAAGACCGACCCGTCCTCGAGTGCCAGGAACCCGGTCATGCTCCTGCCTCCTTCTTCGTGATCCATTGTCCGTGCTCGAGGTAGTGCCTCGCGCGGATCGCGTGCGTCCGGCCGGTCTCGTCGTCCCGAGCCTCCGCCCAGTGCAGCAGCTCCTCTGCCGCGCGCCGTGTCTCCTCCGCCGATACGGGCTCCAGCAGCTTCTCCCACGGCTGACCCGTGAACGGCGTCGCCCGCTCCTGTGCGATCGCCGCGTCGAGCACGAACCAGTGCGGTTGCTCCGAATCCCCGTCTGGATAGTTCAGCTCGTACGAGGGCGGCTTCGCGCCGGCCACGTAGACGACCAGCTCGAGTTTCCGGACGGGCGGCGTGAGCGCGTCCAGGGCATGGGTCACTGCGGCACGCTCGAAGGAGGTAAGCCGCCGCCCGACCACAGCGACGAGGTCGAGGTCGCTCGAGCGCGGATCGAATCCGCCGAGGAGCGCCGATCCAAGGATGTAGGCACCGAGGACCGGCGGGCCGTACGCCTCGATGGTGTCGACGACCTCCGCGACGAAGGTCTCCAGCTGCGCCTCGACCACGGTCATTCGAAGGCCACCCGCCCGGCGGCAACGGTCAGCCGCACCTGGCCCTTGAGCCGTTTGCCGATCAGCCACGAGTTCGCCGAGCGGGAGCGGAAGCCGCCCTCCTCGACCTGCCACTCGGCGGCGGTGTCGAGCAGGACGAGGTTCGCGGGCGCGCCGACCGCGATCCGCGGGCGCTCGAGCCCGTACGCCTGTGCGGGTCCGGCCGACATCCGCTCGAGCAGCGTCTCCAGCGGGACGAGGCCCGGCTCGACGAGGCTCGTGTAGAGCGCGGCGAACGCAGTCTCGAGGCCGGTGACGCCGAACGGCGCCGCCTCGAACGGCACCTCCTTCTCGTGCCGCGCGTGCGGGGCGTGGTCGGTTGCGATCGAGCCGATCGTGCCGTCGCGGAGCCCCTCGATCAGCGCGGCCCGGTCGTCGGCCGAGCGGAGCGGCGGGTTCATCTTCAGGTTCGGGTCGAGCGTCCGAACGGCCTCGTCGGTGAGGCAGAGGTGGTGCGGCGTCACCTCGGCGGTTGCGGCGACGCCCTTCGCCTGAGCCGCCCGCACAGCCTCGACCGACTCGCGCGCCGAGAGGTGCAGCAGGTGCAGCGGCTGCCCCTCGTAGGCCGCGAGCGCCAGGTCGCGTTCGACCATCGTGCTCTCGGCGACCGACGGATAGCCGGCGAAGCCGAGCTCGGCCGAGACCGCGCCTTCGTGGATCTGCCCGCCCTTCGAGAGCGTCGGCTCCTCGCAGTGCAGCGCCAGCCGCCTCCCGGTGATCCCGTGGTACTGAAGCGCGCGGCGCATCAGGCCCGGCGCGACGACGGGATGGCCGTCGTCGCTGAACCCGGCGGCGCCGGCGTCCGCGAGCTCGGCCATCTCCGTCAGCTCGGCGCCATCCTGGCCCCGTGTGATCGCCGCGAGGAAGCCGACCGGGATCTCCGCCTGTGCCTGCGCATCCTCGACCAGCGAGCCGAGCACCGCGGCGGAGTCGACCAACGGCTCGGTGTAGGGCATCGCCGGAATCGCGCAGTAGCCGCCGGCCGCGGCGGCCGCAGTCCCCGTCGCGATCGTCTCCTCGTCCTCGCGCCCGGGCACGCGCAGGTGGACGTGCGCGTCGACGAAGCCCGGCGCCAGCACGAGGCCCGAGCCGTCGACTACGCGGTGCTCGTTCGTCTCCAGGTTCGTCCCGAGCTGCGCGATCGTGCCGCCGTCGACGCGGACGTCGCAGACCCCGTCGACGCCCTCGGCCGGGTCGAGCACGCGGGCGCCGCGCACGACGAGGTCGTCACTGCGGCCGTTTCGCACGAAGAGCATCAGGCCACCTCCAGCGGGTCGGGCGTCTTCACCGAGACCGGCCCTGTCGTGAGCAGGTCGTAAAGCACCGCCATCCTCACGACGAGCCCAGCGCGCACTTGGGTCTCGATCAGCGCGTCGGCCGCGTCGGCGACGCGCGGGTCGATCTCGACGCCGCGGTTCATCGGGCCTGGGTGCATGACCTTCTGCCCCGGGCGGAGCCGCTCGGGCGTGACGCCCCAGCGCGCCGTGTACTCGCGCAGCGACGGAACGTAGTTGGCGCCCTCCTGCATCCGCTCCTGCTGCATACGCAGGACGTAGACCACGTCGGCGGCGGCGATCGAACCGATGTCGTGCGAGAGCTCGCAGCCCATCGCCTCGATCCCCCGCGGCAGCAGTGGCGGCGGTCCGACCAGCGTCACCCGCGCTCCCATCAGCGTCAGCGCCTGGATGTTCGAGCGCGCGACGCGCGAGTGGAGGACGTCGCCGACGATCGCCACGTGCAGGCCGTCGAGCGGACCGACCTCCTCGCGGATCGTGAAGAGGTCGAGCAGCGCCTGGGTCGGGTGTTGATGCTTGCCGTCGCCGGCGTTGACGACGTGCGCCTCGGTGAAGCGCGCGACGAGCTGCGGCGCGCCGATCTGCGGGTGCCGGATCACGATCACGTCCGGGTCGTAGGCGCCGAGAGTCAGCGCCGTGTCCTTGAGCGACTCGCCCTTGTCGACCGACGACCCCGCGGCCTTGATCGACATCGTGTCCGCGCTCAGGCGCTTCGCGGCGAGCTCGAAGCTCGACGAAGTGCGCGTCGAGGACTCGTAGAAGACGTTGACGACCGTGTAACCGCGCAGCGTCGGCAGCTTCTTGACCTCGCGCTCGAGCGTCCGCGCGAAGCTGCGCGCGGTGGCGAGCAGCCGCTCGACGTCGTCGCGGGTCAGGTCACCGATCGAGATCAGGTGCCGCCGCGGCGGCGGCTTGGGCGGAAGGAAGTCCTCCCGCATGACGTGGATCTCACCCATGGGACTCCTTGTGTGACGGGACGATCAGGACGCGGTCGATCTCGTCCACCTCGACGAGCTCGACCTGGACGCGCTCGTCGCGGGCGGTGGGCAGGTTCTTGCCGACGTAGTCCGGGCGGATCGGCAGCTCGCGGTGGCCGCGGTCGGCGAGCACGGCGAGCTGCACGCGCTCGGGCCGGCCGTAGCCGAAGAGCGCCTCGATCGCCGCGCGGATCGTGCGGCCGGTGTAGAGGACGTCGTCGACGAGGACGCAGGTCATGCCCTCGAGCGGGAAGTCGAGCGTCGTCGAGCGGACGAGCGGCTGGGCGTGACGGGGAGGCTCGCCGCCGCGGACGTGGACGTCGTCGCGGTGGAAGGTGATGTCGAGCTGGCCGAAGGCGACCTCGGTGCCGGAGAGCTCGGCGATCCGGCGGCGCAGCCTTTGAGCGATGGGCACGCCGCGGGTGTGGATCCCGATCAGGGCGACCCGCTCGAGCTCGGGGTTGCCCTCGACGATCTCGTGCGCGATCCGCGTCAGCGTGCGCTCGATCGCCTCGGCATCGAGGACAGTCTTTGCTTCGGAGGTCTGCGCGCTCAGGGCGCGCTCAGGGCGCTGCTCACCTTTCGACTCCTTTCCGGCCTCACGGGACCGAGTTAAAGGGGTGTTCTTCGTCGCCGCGGAAAGCTAACGGCGGGGCCGGACGTTACTTGCCCGGCAGGGGCAGGAGCAAGTCGATCTCGTCGAAGCGGCGGTAGAACTCGAGGCTCGGGCGGGACTCGTCGTGCGCGTTCTGCTTAATGAGCTCTTCGAAGGTCGGCCCGATCCGGCGATAGAGCTCCGGCGGCTCTCCGCGCAGCTGCGTACGCAGGTAGCGGCCGCCGGGCAGCGTCCCGCTTTCCAGACCGAGCGAATCCGGGTCGTCGCCCTCCTGCATGACGACGCAGGCCCGGTACTCCTTCTCCCGCGGATAGAAGGCGCCGTAGTACTTGCGCCCGCGGAGCCCGACCAGTTGCTCCAACCGCTCGAACGCCGGCCCGAACGCCTCGACATCGTCGGCCGTCCTGATGAACATCACCGCGATCTCGTCGCGCTCGACCGGCGTTGCCTCCACGGCTAGCCGGCCGCCCAGTGCTCGTCCCAGAATGTGGACTGCTGCTTGCCGTCGACGTCGGTGAAGCCGTACTCACGCGCGAGAGCCGGCGTGGTGAAGACCCCGCCAGATTTCTGGAGCACGTTCGGGTCCGCGGCCAGCGCGGCGATCGCGCGGCCCGGGAACTCCGGTGACTCGGCTCTGGCGGCGTCCTCGGGCGTCAGGTCCATCCGCTCCAGCCGCATCCAACCCGGCGACACGGCAACACACGCGACGCCGTGCGGCCGGAGATCGTCCGCCATCTGCTCGGTCAGCTTGTTCGTTGCGTTCTTGACGACCTCGTAAAACGTGACCCCGTGCGGGCGGTCGAGTACCCAGGTCATGTTCACGATCAGCCCGCGGCCCTCCGCGATCATCATCGGGGCAGCCAGCGTCGAGGCGAAGACGGCCGCGCGCAGGCCGCCGTCGAACATCAGATCCCAGTGGCGCCATTCCATCTCCCAGAACGGCGTCTCGTAATAGAGCGGGAGCTCGTAGCCGCTCCACGCGTTGTTGACGAGCAGATCGAGGCGGCCTTGGTCGCTCCTGATCCGGTCGAAGAGCGCCTCGACCTGCGAGTCGTCCGTGTGGTCGCAGCGGATGGCGATGCCGGTGCCGCCGCGGGCGGTCAGCTCGTCGGCGGTGTCGTCGATCGTCCCGGGGCGGCCGAGCGTGGTCGACTCGCCGCGGACGGAGCGGCCGGTCACGTAGACGGTGACGCCCTCCTCGCCCAGGACGAGCGCAATCCCCTTCCCGCCGCCGCGGCTCGCACCGGTGACGAGCGCGACGGTTCCGTTCAGTCGCGGTTCGGTCATGGGTCGGTCCTACCCATCGGCGACCGCGATCAGCCACTCGACGCGGTACTCGAAGCACTCCGGGAGCTCCTGCTCGGCCCGGGCGAGGCCGGCCTCGTACTCCTCTTGCGAAATCAGGTCGAAGGTGGAGATATGCCTTCCCCGGATGCGCTCGAGCGCCTCGGCGCGGGTGTGGGCGCCGCGCTGGGAGAGGTTCGCCAGCTCGACGTATGCGAAGCCGGCGGCCCGAAGCTCGCCTTCGAGCTCGGCGGCCGTCGAGAAGCGGGCGCGGTCGGCGCACTCCATCGACGGGAACAGCGTGTTCAGCCAGAACGCGTCGAAGTAGGACGGGTCGAAGGTCACCACGGCCAGGCGGCCTTCCCGGCCAAGGACGCGGCGGGCCTCCGCAAACGCCTTCTGCCGGTCGAAGAGGTGCGCCGAGAGCCACATGACGGCTCGCTCGAACCAGCCGTCCTTGAACGGCAGCTGCTCGGCGCGGCCGTGCTTGAAGGTCGCGTCCGGCGCGTTGCGGCGCGCGACGTCGAGCATGGCCGGCTCCGCGTCGACGCCCCACACCCGCGCGCGTCCGGCGAGCGCCGCCTCGAGCCGGCCGGTGCCGCAGCCGATGTCGAGCACCCGCCGGCCCGCGAGATCGGCCTCGCGCTCGACCAGGCGGAGGACCTCCCACCACTGCTCATCGACGGGACGCAGCTCGTCGTAGCGCGCCGCGCGCGAGCCGAAGTCAGGCGAGCGCGTCAGGCTCGGTCTGCGACTCGATCGCGTGCTGGGCTGCCTCGAGCTGGTCCTCGGGGACGAGAACCTTCTGCGGCGCGTCCTCGGTCTCGCGGGGATGATGCTCGACGGCCGTCTCGAGCTGCGAGTCGATCCCGGCCGCCTGCAGCAGCGACTGGATCTCCTCCGCCTCGGTGACGTCCTCGGCCAGCGCAACCTGCACAAACGGCGTCATGGAACCACCTCCGCTTCGGGGACCTGCTCCTCGCGGCGCCGGGCGACGCCGCCCTTGACCAGCTGCGGCGAGCCGCGTTCGGGGAACGGCACGTCGATCACGTCGAAGTCCTTGGGCACCACGGTCTCGGGGAAGATCGTACGCGCCTCGCGGGCGACCTCGGGGCCGAAGTAGCGGTTCGAGAGGTGCGTGAGCGCGAGCAGGGCGACCTCGGCCTCGCGGGCGAGCTCGGCGGCCTCGAGCGCAGTGGAGTGCGCGGTCTCGCGTGCGCGGTCGCGTTCCTCTTCGAGGAAGGTCGCCTCGTGGACGAGCACCTCCGCCCCGCGCGCGGCTTCGCGCACGCTCGGCGAGGGGGCCGTGTCGCCCGCGAGCACGATCCTGCGCCCCGGGCGCGCCGGGCCGAGCACCTCCTCGGGCGTGATCGTGCGGCCGTCGGCGAGCTCGATCGACTCGCCCGCCTGAAGCAGCCCTCGCTCAGGCCCGGACGGCACGCCGAGCGCGTCGGCCGTCTCGACGTCGAAGCGCCCCGGCCGGGGGTGCTCCACCAGGGCATAGCCGAGCGAATTCACCC
>VAWL01000048.1 GCA_005883965.1 Actinomycetota bacterium | reverse complement strand
GATCGCGACGCTCGCCGGGAAGCAGGCGGAGATCCGAGGCGTCGAGGCGGTCGGCGGCGCCGGCGGGCCCGAGCTGGCGCGCGATGCCGCCGCCGCGCTCGGCTGCGTGGCTGCCGTGACGGGTCCGGTCGACCAGGTCTCCGATGGCCAGACCGTCCACGCGATCGCGAACGGTCACGAGCTGCTCGGCACGGTCACCGGCACCGGCTGCATGTCGACGGCGATCACCGGCTGCTTCCTCGCGGTTCGCGCGGACGACCCGCTCGCCGCCGCGACCGAGGCCCTCGTTGCGTTCGGCGTCGCCGGCGAGGACGCGGCCAAGAAGGCGAAGGGCCCGGGCAGCTTCCACGTCGCGCTCTACGACGCGCTCTACGCGCTCGACCCGAACAAGCTCGACGGGCGCGCCAAGCTCGAATGAGGCTGCACGCGATCGTCGAGGACCTCGCGAGCGCCCGTGCCGCGGTCGAGGGCGGTGCGACGGTCGTGCAGCTCCGCTGCAAAGGTGCCTCCACCGACGAGCTGGTCGAGGCGGGCCGGGGCTTCGGTGTCCTCGAGGCGGCCTTCGTGGTCAACGACGACGTCGAGGCTGCGCTCCGGCTCGGAGCCGACGGCGTCCACCTCGGCCGGGACGACCCAGGAGCCGAGCGCGCGGTCGCAGCGGGTCTGCTGCTCGGAACCTCGGCGGCGAGGGTCGAGGAGGCGCGGGCGGGAGAGGCGCTCGGCGCGGCCTACGTCGGCGCCGGCCCGGTCTGGGCAACACCCTCTAAGCCGGACGCCGACCCGCCGATCGGCCTGGACGGGTTGGCCGAGATCTGCGCCGCCGTCTCGGTGCCGGTCGTGGCGATCGGCGGAGTCGACGCGTCCAGCGCCGGCGACTGCATCCGCGCCGGGGCGGCGGGGGTCGCCGTGATCCGCGCCGCACTCGACGCGGCGGCGGTGCGGGCGGCGGTCGATGCGGCTCTCTGAGGCCGGCGAGCTCGGCCTGCTGGCCGAGCTGGAGCGGCGAGGCCTTGCCCGCCGGATCGAGGACGACGCGGCGCAGCTCGGCGGCGGGCTCGTCGTCACGCAGGACGCTCTCATCGAGGACGTTCACTTCCGGCTCGCGTGGACGAGCTACCGCGAGCTCGGGTTCCGGGCGGCGGCGGTCAACCTCAGTGACCTGGCCGCCTCCGGCGCCGAGCCCGAGGCCCTGCTCGTCACTCTCGGCGCGCCGGCCGAGACCGAGCTCGACGACGTGCTCGAGCTGTACGAGGGCCTGAACGAGCCCGGCGTGCCGGTCGTCGGCGGTGACACGACCGGCGCGCAGCTGCTCACCCTGTCGGTGACCGCGCTCGGCCGCTCGGAGCGGGTCCCGGGCCGGAGCGGAGCGCGCCCGGGCGACGCGCTCGTCGTCACCGGCCCGCTCGGCGCCGCGGGAGCCGCCTTCCGGCAAGAGCGGCACGCCCGCCCGCCGGTTCGGCTCGAAGAGGGCCGCCGCCTCGCCGCGGTCGCGCACGCCATGCTCGACATCTCCGACGGCCTGGCAGTCGACGCCGGCCACCTCGCTGCCCGGTCGGGCTGCAAGGTCGAGATCGAGCTCGAGCGCGTGCTGCTGGCCGAGGGCGCGACGGTCGAGGATCTCGGCTTCGGCGAGGACTACGAGCTCCTCGCCGCGACCCCGGACGCGCTCGGCTTCGCCGAGATCGGCCGCTGCGCCGAAGGCTCCGGAGTCGAAATCCGACTCCGCGGAGAGCCCGTAGCCCTGACAGGTTGGGAGCACTTCGGCGGCGGGCGGGGAGCCGGCGACTTGCGCTGAGCGGCGCAAATCGCAAGGCTAGGACTGGGTGCTGTTCTACGTAGTCAGGCGACTTGCGTGGACGGTCGTGCTGCTGGCCGTCATCTCGCTCATCACCTTCGTCATCTTCCTGGCGATCCCGAACACGGCCGCCTCGCGCCAGGGTCTCGTCGCCCCGGACCTCCAGACGCAGTGGAACCTCCAGGGCCACTCGCTGCCGTACCAGTACGTCCATTTCCTCGACCGCATCGTCGTGCACGGCGACCTCGGCCACTCGCTGCGGCAGCCGCTCTCGGTGAGGTACATGATCGGTCGAGCGCTGCCGGTGACCATCTCGCTGATGATCGGCGGCACGATCATCTGCCTGCTGCTGGCGTTCCCGATCGGACTGATCGCCGCGTTACGACCGCGCTCGCTGCTCAACCGCGGGCTGATGATCTTCATCCTGATCGGCGTCTCGACGCACGCGGTCTGGCTCTCGCTCTTCTTCTCCTACATCTTCGGCGTCAGGCTGCACTGGTTCCCGGTCGCCGGCTACTGCGACCTGCACTACCACGGGATCAACGGAGGCACCACCGGCTGCGGCGGGCCGCGCTACTGGGCGTACCACATGGTCCTGCCGTGGCTGACCTTCGGCCTGCTGTTTGCCGCGTTCTACGCGCGGATGATCAGGGCCTCGGTGCTGGAGGCGCTCGACGAGGATTACGTGCGCACGGCGCGGGCCAAGGGAGCGAGCGAGCGGAAGGTGGTGCAGGGACACGTGCTCCGCAACGCGATGCTCCCGATCGTGACGATGCTCGGCATGGACGTAGCCTTCGCCTTCGTCGCCGTGATCTTCATCGAGAGCGTCTTCGAGCTGCCCGGCATCGGGTGGACGCTCTTCCAGGCGCTCCCCGCGACCGACCTGCCGGTGATCATGGGCGTCACGCTCGTGATCTGCACGGGCGCCGCACTCGGGAACCTGGTCGCGGACCTCGCCTACTGCTGGGTCGACCCACGCGTACGCCTGAACTCGGCGCCCGCCGGCGAGGTCAGCGTGGCGGCACCCGGCCGGCACCCGCGCGCCCAGCGGCAGCAAGTGCCCGAATCGGCTACGTGAGCCAGGCGGCCCAGGCCTGCTCGAAGTGCGAGCGGGGCCGGGCGCCGATCACGGTCTCGCGAGGCTCGCCGCCGTCGAACAGGATCGCGGTCGGGATCGAGAGCACGCCGTAGCGGGAGGCCGCCGCCGGGTTCTGGTCGATGTCGAGCTTGACGAAGCCGACCCGCTCGCCGTGCTCGGCCTCGAGCTCCGCCAGGATCGGCTCGACGGCCTTGCACGGCCCGCACCAGGGGGCCCAGAAGTCGACCACCACTGGGCGGCCGGCCTGGAGGACCTCCTGCTCGAACGTCTTGTCGCCGACTTCCAGCACTCCGGCGACTCTACAGGCGGCCTGCGAGCGCCCGGAGGCGCAGCGCCGGGACCTTCCAGATCGCCTCGAGCACGATCGCGCGGCTCATCTTCGAGCCGCCGCGCTCGCGGTCGACGAACGTGATCGGCACTTCGACCACGCGGAAGCCGTCCCTCAGCGCACGGTAGGTCGTCTCGATTTGGAAGGCGTAGCCGCGCGAGGAGACCGCGTCGAGGTCGATCGTCTCCAGGACCTCTCGCCGAAAGCACTTGAAGCCGCCGGTCAGGTCGTGGATGCCGACGCCGAGCAGTATGCGCGCGTAGAGCGAGCCGCCCGCGGAGACGAGCCGCCGCACGAAGCCCCAATTCTGAACCGATCCGCCGGCCACGTAGCGCGAGCCGAGCACGAGGTCGGCGTCGCCGGCGGCCTCGACCAGGCGCGGCACGTCGGCCGGGTCGTGCGAGAAGTCGCAGTCGATCTGGACGATCAGCTCGGCGTCCCCGTCGAGAACGCGCCGGAAGCCGGCCAGGTAGGCGGGGCCGAGACCCTCCTTGCGCTCGCGGTGGAGCACCTCGACGTGGTCGAGCTCGGCGGCCAACCGGTCGGCCAGCTCGCCGGTTCCGTCGGGTGAGTTGTCGTCGATCACGAGCACGGCGACGCCGAGCTCGCACAGCGCACGGACCATCCGCTCGAGGTTCTCGCGCTCGTCGTAGGTGGGCAGGCAGGCGACCGCACGCACGGCCGTATCATCGCCGTCATGGCGACCACGCTCCCGCGGAACGCTGACGTGGCCGAGCAGCTCGAGCTTCTGGCCGACCTGCTCGAGATCGAAGGCCAGGCGGCTTTCCGGGTGCTCGCCTACCGCCGCGCTGCCCAGCGCGTGCGCGACACGGGGGGCCCGGTCGCCCAGCTGGCGCTCGACGGCAAGGCGAAGGAGCTGCCCGGGATCGGCGCCACGATCCAGGACAAGATCGTCCAGATCGTGAACACCGGGGAGATCGAGGCCCTCGCCAAGCGGCGCAAGACGATCCCGCCTGAGGTGGTCGACTTCCTGCGCATCCCGGGCCTCGGGCCGAAGACGGTCCGCAAGATCTGGCAGGAGCTCGGCGTCTCGACGCTGGCCGAGCTGAAGACCGCAGCCCGCGAGCAGCGTCTTCGCACGCTGCCGGGCCTCGGCGCGAAGGTCGAGGAGAACGTGCTCAAGTCGGTCGGGCGCAAGAAGAAGGCGACCGGCCCGCCACGCACGCTGCTCGGCCAGGCGCTGCCTGCGCTGCTTGCGGTCGTCGACGTCCTGCGCGAGCACCCGGCCGTCGACCGCGTCTCCGAGGCAGGCAGCGCGCGCCGCCGCAGAGAGACCGTCCGCGACCTGGACATCATCGCCACCGCGAGCGATCCCGCGGCCCTGATCGACTACTTCACGAAGCTCACCTGGGTCTCGGAGATCGCGGCCAAGGGGCCGACGAAGGCGACGGTCGTCTCGCACGAGGGCTTCCGCTTCGATCTGCGCGTCGTGCCGCCGGAGTGCTACGGCAACCTGCTGCAGCACTTCACCGGCTCGAAGAACCACAACGTGGCGATGCGCGAAGAGGCGGTCCGGCGCGGGCTCTCGATCTCGGAGTACGGCGTCACCGAGGTCGAGTCGGGCGAGGTCTTCACGGCGACCACGGAGGAGGAGCTCTACGAGCACCTCGGCTACGGGTACATCCCGCCCGAGCTGCGCGAGAACGCGGGCGAGCTGGAGGCGGCGCGGAAGGGCGAGCTGCCGGAGCTGGTCGAGCCCGGGCAGCTGCGCGGTGACCTGCACACGCACTCGCACTGGTCTGCCGACGGCAAGAACACGCTGGCCGAGATGGTCGAAGCGGCGCGTGGCCGCGGCTACGCGTACTACGCGATCACCGACCACTCGCACTACCTGCGCGAGGGCCGGATGGAGCAGCAGGCGAGGGAGATCGACAAGCTCGCCGGGAAGGTCGCGCCGCTGAAGCTGCTCAAGGGCGTCGAGGTGAACATCAAGGCCGACGGCACGCTCGACGTCACCGACGAGACGCTGGCCGGGCGCGACTGGGTGGTCGCCTCGATTCACACCGCCTTCGACCGCTCGCCGACCGAGCGGATCCTGGCGACGATGGAGAACCCGCACGTCGACGTCATCGGGCACCTGACCGGCCGCAAGCTGAGCCGCCGCGAGCCGATGGACATCGACATCGAGCGCGTGGTCGAGAAGGCGCTCGAGACGGGGACGTTCCTGGAGATCAACTCGCAGCCGGACCGGCTCGACCTCTCGGACGTGAACGCTCGGATGGCCGGCGAGGCCGGCGTGAAGATCGTCGTCTCGAGCGATGCCCATCAGATCAGGGCGCTGGACTACGTCGAGTTCGGCGTCGCGCAGGCGCGGCGTGGGTGGCTCGGGCCGGAGCAGGTCGCGAACACTCGGACCTGGGCGCAACTCCGCAAGCTGATGAAGAAGGGCTAGCCAAGGAGGAGAGCAATGCTGATCACGACCGCGAACGACCTGCCGGGCTACGAGATCACGGAGACGCTCGGAGAGGTGTTCGGGCTGACGGTGCGGTCGCGCAACGTCGGCTCGCAGTTCGGCGCAGGCCTGAAGTCGATCATGGGCGGCGAACTGAAAGGGATGACGAAGGCGCTCACCGACAGCCGCGAGCAGGTGATCGCGCGGATGGTCGACGAAGCGCAGGCAAAGGGCGCGGACGCCGTCGTCGCAATGCGCTTCGACACGTCGGAGATGGGCAACACCTGGACGGAGATCTGCGCCTACGGCACGGCCGTCAAGGCGCGCAAGGCCTGAGGGCTAGCGCCCCCACCCTACGCGCGGCGCCGACGGACAACGGATAGCCGAGGGCGCCGAGAGGCGCCCTCGTCGTCAAAGGGCGCCGAGCGCTGCGTCGTGGAGGGCGACGCGGTAGCGCCAGAAGGCGCGGCCGGTCTCCAGCAGGCGCGCTCGGAGCGGGCCGGCCAGCTCTTCGAGGGTCCCCCAGCGGGCGGCCTCGATCTCGTCCAGGTCGAGCGGGTCGAGCTCCTCGCCGTCCGTGGTCGCGAGGAAGACGTGCGTCCGCCAGGGCACGTCGTGCGGCTCGTAGAGGAAGAGCGCCTCGGCGTCGACCAGATACCGCCGTAGCTCGACCTCGAGCCCGGTTTCCTCGAGCGCCTCGCGTCGGACGCCCTCCTCGAACCTCTCGCCCGGCTTGATCCCTCCGCCGGGTGGCCGCCAGATCCCCTCCTCGAAGTGCGGCTTGCGGATCAGGGCCAGGCGCTCGCCGTTGAGGATGAACAGCGTCACGTCGTGCATCCGCTTCGGGTTGTACGTCGCGAGCCCGTGCTCGTACTCGGAGATCTTGCCCGTCCACTTGAGCCGCGCCGGTTCGCCGTAGCGCTCCCGCAGTGGCGCGAGGACGGCCTCGGTCAGGTGCATGTGCCGATGGTACGGTCGCGCGCATGCCGCTCGACGCGCTGGCGCTGGCGCTCGGCGCCGCCGTGCTGCACGCCGCCTGGAACCTGCTGCTCGCGCGCGAGCGGGACACCGAGGCGGCGCTGGCCGTCGCGCTGCTCGCACTGGTGGCGACGATTGCGCTGCCCGCGGCGCTGACCTGGCGCGTCGACGGCGCGGCCGTTCCGTACATCGTCGGCTCCGCGGTGCTCGAACTGGTCTACGTCGCGCTGCTCGCGGCCGCCTACCGCCGCTGGGAGCTGAGCCTCGTCTACCCGGTCGCGCGCGGGCTGGCGCCGGCGCTTGCGCTACTGCTTGCCGCTGCCGTCGGAGCGGCTCGACCCTCTCCGCTCGGAGCAGCTGGCGTCCTCGTCGTCGCCGTGGGCGTGCTGCTCGTCCGTGGCGCGCGCGGCGACCTGCACGGGTTTCTGTTCGGCCTGGTGATCGCCGGAGTGATCGCCGGCTACACCATTGTCGACCGCTACGGGATCCAGCACGCCGCGGCAGGCCCGTATCTGCTGCTCGTGATGCTGGGTCCCGCGGTCGCGTATGCGCTCGCGGTCGGGCGGCGGCGCGTCCGCACCGCGGCGAGTCCGACGACGTTTGCGGTCGGCGCCGCGTCTGCCTCGGCATACCTGTTGGCGCTGCTCGCGCTCCGCCTGGCGAGCGCCCCCGCCGTGGCCGCCGTTCGCGAGACCAGCGTTGTGATCGCGACCGTCTTCGCCGCCGTCTTCCTGCACGAGCGCGTCTCGCCCGCGCGCCTGGGCGGCGCCGTTCTCGTCGCCGGCGGCGTTGCGCTCCTCGCCTTCTCCTAGAGCTCGCGCAGCAGCTCGAGCAGCTCAGCCGGAGACTCGACCACGAGATCCGCGGCCTCGCGCAGCCCACGCGGCGCCTCGCCGGAGACGACCGCGACCCGGACTGCCACCTCGAGCCCGTCGAGCCCGCGAAAGGCGTCGAGGTCGGTCGAATCGTCGCCCGCGTAGAGCGCGCGACCCAGGCTGCGCTCCTCGAGCAGGCTGCGGACGGCGGTGCCCTTGTCGGCGTGGACCGGCGGGCGCAGCTCGAGCACCTTCCGGCCCCAGTGCGGCTCCAGTCCCACTAAGCGCGCCCGCTCCGCCACCTCCGCGAGCTCGGCGCGGGCCGCCTCCTCGTCCGGCGCCTCGCGCCAGTGGAAGGCGACCGTCAGGCCCTTGTCCTCAACCCAGGGCCAATCCGCGGCAGCGAACGGCCGCAACGGCGCCCGCCAGGCGTCGGCTTCCGGCTCGAGCTCGAGGCCGTGCACGCCCGCGTAGGCGGCACCGTCGACGCCGACGAGCTCGCGGGCCGCCATGCCGGTCCGCCCGCTGACGAACCCAACGAGCGCGTAACGCCCAACGAGCCGCCGCAGCTCGGCGCGCGTCTCCTCCGGAACCGCGGCGAGCTCCGGCCGTGTGACGATCGGCGCCAGCGTCCCGTCGACGTCGAGCAGGATCGCGGCGCGGTCCGGGTCCTGCGCGAGCTGCGAAAGCGCATCCT
This sequence comes from Actinomycetota bacterium, assembly GCA_005883965.1. GTDB lineage: Bacteria > Actinomycetota > Thermoleophilia > Gaiellales > Gaiellaceae > AC-32. The sequence goes on along the minus strand of VAWL01000048.1, from coordinate 3,471 downwards.
CCATAGCCGTGAGAATACGGCGGTGCTGCGACTTGTCCTCATCGGCCTGCTCGCCGGCTTTTTCAGCGCGCTCTTCGGGGTCGGCGGCGGAATCGTGGTCGTGCCGCTGCTCCTGCTTGTCGCCCACTACAGCGAGCGGCCCGCGATGGCGACCTCGCTGGCAGCGGTCCTGGTCATCTCGATCGCCGGCGCGGCCACCTACGCGTTTCATGGCGAGGTGAAGCTCGGCGCGGCCGCGATTGTCGGCCTCCCGGCGATGGCCGGCGCGGTCGCCGGGACGGCGCTGCAGCAGCGCCTGGCCAACCGGACGCTCTCGCTCGCCTTCGCCGCTCTCCTGACCGCGCTCGGGGTGCGTCTGCTCGTCTGATGTGGGCGATCGTCGCGGCCGCGCTCCTCGGCGCCGGCGCCGGAGTCCTCGCCGGGCTGTTCGGCGTTGGCGGCGGGGTCCTGTTCGTGCCGACGCTGACGCTCGTGCTGGGGCTCTCGCAGATCCACGCCGAGGCGACGAGCCTGCTCGCGATCCTGCCGACCGCGGCCATCGGCGTCTGGCGCCAGCGGCGGTACGGCAACGTCCGCTGGCGGGCGGCGCTCATCCTCGGCATCGCCGCGATCGCCGGTGTGGAGGGAGGCGTCCAGATCGCCGAGCAGCTGCCGCAGGACGTCCTGCGACGCCTGTTCGGCGCGCTGATGCTTCTCGTCGCCGCCCAGGTTGCCTTTCGCGCTTTGCGCAAACCGGCCTATTCTTCAGAGCCGTGACACACGACGAAGAGCTCTGGATCCCCCTCGTCGACGACGAGCCTGTCAGCGCGCTTGTCGCCGAGGTCCAGCAGGAGCATCCCGAGATCGCCGAGCTGGTCGCCACGCCGCGGCGGTTGCTCGCCTTCCGCACCTTCGCCTACATCCGCGTGGGCATCTTGCTCGGTCGGCTGCTCGTCGAGCGGGACGTGCAGCCCCACGACGCGCCTGGAAGCTGGGCCGAGCAGCTGATCGGTGACCCCGTGGTCCGCGCACAGGTAGTCGCTGAGGTCCGTGCGGTCGCGGAAGAGATCTCAGCCGATCCTGATTACGCCGGCGACGACCCGGTCGGGCCGGACGACGCGGAGCGTGAGCGCTTCGCGGCGTTCGCCAAGCGCCACCTGGCCGCGGAAGGCTGAGTCAAGTGGAGCGCACGGGGCTCGCGCCGGAGCTCTCGCTCGCGCCTGCGCGCCTCAGGCTCGTCCGCGCCTGGCAGACGACGACCGTCTCCGAGACCGTCTTCGGCCGGCTCCTCGGCCTGTTCGTTCTCCTCACGATCGTCGCCTCGGCTCTCGGTCTGGGCCGCGGCCCGGCCGCCCAGACCTTCCTGCTGATCTTCACGTCGATCGTGATCGAGGCGCTGCCGTTCATCCTGGTCGGCGCCCTGGCCTCGGCCGCGATCGCGGTCTTCCTGCCGCAGGGCTCGCTCGGCTGGATCTCGCGGCTGCCGTTCGCGCTGCAGATCCCGGGCGCGGCACTCGGCGGCTTCGCCTTCCCGGTCTGCGAGTGCGGGTCGGTGCCGGTCGCCCGCCGCCTGATCGCGCGCGGCGCCGAACCCGGCGCGGGAATCGCCTTCATGCTCGCCTCGCCCGTGCTGAACCCCATCGTGCTCGTCTCGACCTGGGTCGCCTATGGCGGCCACACGCGCGGCGCGGAGATGGTGGTGGGCCGGGCCTCGCTCGGGCTCGTGACGGCGGCGGCCGTCGGGTTCGCCTTTGCCCGGACGAAGCCCGGCGAGCTGCTCCGGCCGCGCCCGGCCGACCTCGAGCACGACCATGACCACGGCGACGCCGGCGCAGCCCGCCCCGTCGCCTTCGCCACGCACCTCGTCTCCGACTTCCTGTTCATGGGCAAGTTCATCGTCCTCGGCGCCGGGCTCTCGGCGCTCGTGCAGGTCGTCCTCCCGGGCTCGCTCGTCTCGGCGCTCGGCGGTGCGCCGGTCATCTCTTCGCTGGCGCTGATGGCGGTCGCCTTCGTGCTCTCGCTCTGCTCGGAGGCCGATGCTTTCATCGCCGCGTCGTTCGGCTCCTTCACGCCGGGCGCGCAACTCGCGTTCCTCGTCTTCGGCCCGCTCGCCGACATGAAGCTCACGGTGCTCTACGGCGCGACCTTCCGCAGCTGGTTCGTCGGCCGCCTGCTCCTGGTGGCGATTCCCATCATCGTCGTGGGCTCGCTCGTCTTCGAGGCAGCCGTGCGATGACAGTCGACGCGCGCATCGCGCGGGGCGGGGCGCTCGCGGTTTGGGCGGTCTTCTTCATCGGGCTCTGGTTGACAGGCACGTCGGACCGCTTCCTCGGCACACGGACGCAGTGGATCGTGCCTTTCGGCGCCGTGGTGCTGGCGCTGGCGGTGCTCGCCTATGGCTACGGCTACCTGCGGTCGAGGCGGCGCGGCCCGCGGCTGACGCTCCGCGAGGCGAGCGGCCTCTTCGCGCTGCTGATCCCGCTGGCGGCCGTCGCGCTGGTCCCGCACGCAGCGCTCGGCTCGTACGCCGCCGCGCGCAACGGCACCGGGTCGTTCTTCCTGAGCGCGCGGCCCCCGGTGCCGTCGAAGCCGGCCGACGCCTCGTTCCTGGACATCCGCATCGCCGAGGGCGACCACACCTTTGCCAGGAACGCGGGCATCGAGCCCGGCCTGCACGTGCGCCTGCTCGGCTTCGTCACCGGCTCGAAGGGCGTTCCCGCAGGCACCTTCGAGATCGCGCGCTTCTACATCTCCTGTTGCATCGCCGACGCGCAAGCCGTCGGCGTGCCGATCGCCGGCCGCGCGCCGAAGCGCGACACCTGGATCGTCGTGAGCGGCTCGCTCACGCGCCGGGGGAAACGCTTCGTGGTCGAGCCGAGCAAGATCCAGCGCGTCGATGCACCGGCGCAGCCGTACTTGAGCTTCAGGACCTAAGAGACCCGGCTTTTAAAGGACTTTCACCGGGGAATGGTCAATAATGCGGTGACGGTGGCCAAGCGGCTCGGCCTCAGCTCGATCCTCGGTGGGGTGCTTCTCCTTGCAGCCGGTTCGGCGGTTGCGAGCGGGCCCGCCTCGTCGGCCGGTGCGACCGCACGGGCGTATGCCATCCGCGTGGTCGTCCCGGGACAGTCCGGCGCCGAAGCCGGCCTCGTGTCGGCGCCGCCGTACCGCGTCTCCTTCGGCGACGGGTTCGCGTATCCCGCGGACGGCTCGGTGGCCACGACCGGCGCGACGGCGACCTCGGCGACGAGCGACACGGGTGCACGTGGAGTGGCCAGCGCCTCAGGCCAGGCGCAGTCGGTCTCGCTCTTCGGCGGCGAGATCACCGCGGACGCGGTCACCGGCAAGGCGAACGGCTCGACGCTCGGCCGCGCGGCGCGCGGAAGCCTCGCCAGCTCGTCGATCTCCAACCTGGTCGTGCTCGGCCAGCCCGCGGCGGCCTCGCCCAACGGCCGGATCGCCCTCGCCGACTGGGGTTACATGACCACGCTC
>VAWL01000077.1 GCA_005883965.1 Actinomycetota bacterium | reverse complement strand
AGGCGTCGATCGACTCGCCCGCGTCGCCCCAGAACCCTTCGAGCACGTCGTACTCCATCGCGCCCTGGTCGACGTACCAGTTGTTCACGTCGGTGATCTCGAGCTCGCCGCGGCCCGACGGCTCGAGCGTCGGCAGCACCTCCCAGACCTGCTCGTCGTAGAAGTAGATCCCGGTGACCGCGTACTCGCTCGGCGGTTCGTCCGGCTTCTCGACGATCCGCGTGACCCGGTCGCCTTCGAGCTCGGCCACGCCGAGGTGGCGCAGGTGCTCCGGCTCCTCGAGGCGCGCGAGCAGGATCCGGCCGCCGCGCTCCTGCGCCTTGAAGTTCTCGACCGCCGGCGCCAGCGAGCGCTCGGCGACGTTGTCGGCGAGCATCACGACCACCCGGCCGCCGCGGCCGAACCGCTCCGCGAGGCCGAGCGCCTCTGCGATCCCGCCCGGCTTGTCCTGGTAGGCGTAGAAGAGCCGGTCGATCCCGTGCTCGTGCCCGTTGCCGAGCAGCCGGAAGAACTCGCCCGCATGCGTCCCGCCGGTGACCAGCATCAGCTCGGTGACGCCCGCGTTGACGAGCGCCTCGATCGCGTAGGCGATCATCGGCCGGTCGTAGATCGGCAGCAGGTGCTTGTTGGTGATCAGCGTCAGCGGATGCAGGCGCGAACCGGTGCCGCCGGCCAGGATCACGCCCTTGAGCGAGCCCTCCATCGGCCAGGATGCTACGAGCTAGGGCTTCTTCACGTATTCCTGACAAGCACGGCGTAATGTCAACGCATGCACGCGGCGCTCGTCGCTCTCCTAATCGCAATCGGCGTCGCAGCGACCAGCGCCCAGGGCGGGACCCAAGCTGCCGGGCCGCTTCTGACCTATTCGGTCACCTACCACGCGGGCCAAGCGGTCAACATCGGCGGCATCTGCGCAACGGACTCCGGCGGGCACGTGTTCAGGGTCAGCGATCCTCAGTACGACACCGACCCGGCCTGGTCTCCTGACGGCCGGCTGGTCGCGTTCTCCCGATTTGCGCGCGATCCCGGGGAGTATTCGAACAACGAAGCCGACATCTACATCACGAACGCCGAAGGGCAACACCGGCGCAACTTCACGCGATACAGCGGCGAGGACCTGAGTTGGAGTCCGGCGTGGTCTCCGGACGGCACGAAACTCGCGTACGTCAGCGGGCGGTTGAGCTCATCCCTGCTCGTCGCAGGCGTCGATGAGGGGCGAAACAACGCACTGGTCGTCCCTCCGCTCTACTGGCAGATCGACAGGCCCTCCTGGTCATCGGACGGTCAAGAGCTCCTCTACGGCGTCCGGCCGCCGCAAGAACCGCCTTCTGTGTACGTGGTCGGCGCCGACGGCTCGAACAACGCGAAGCTGGTCGACTCTGCCTCGGATCCCGTCTGGTCCCCCGACGGGAAGCAAATCGCCTACGTCGGGCACGGGGCCGACGGAAGCCCGGTAAACGTAACCGTCGCCGGCGCCGACGGGGCCAACCCACGCATCCTCACGGGCAACGCCATCCAAGGAAGCCTCGCCTGGTCACCGGACGGCCAGTGGATCGCGTACGTCCGTCCCTCGCCGACGTTTCGTTTGATGCTCATCAGGCCCGACGGATCGGACGAGCACGCGGTCGCGACCGGTGGGCTTACGGCGTTCAGCCCCGCTTGGCGACCTGCTGGGCCGCTGCCCTCCCATCGTCGCCCCTGCATCGTCAAGGCCGGCAGGAGAGGAGGGATCCTTCGAGACACCGCCCGAGGCGACCTGCTCATCGGAGGGCCGGGTAACGACACGATCCTCGGCGGCGGCGGAGACGACGCGCTGGTCGGCGGTCGAGGCCACGACCGCCTCTACGGGGGAGCCGGCGACGACTTCTTTGACGGCCGCGACGGCGTCCGGGATCTGGTCTTCGGCGGCGCCGGAGACGACGGCGCGCACTTCGACAAGAAGGACCGGCTCAGGTCGATCGAATACCGGCGCTAGCCGCGAAGGCGGCGGAAGAAGAGCCTGACCCTGCGCCAGATGGTCAGAGGGCGCTCGGGCTCGCTCGGAGCCAGCGTCTTTCCTTCGAGTTTCCGCAGCTCCCCGCTGATCCCCGCGCCCGTTCCGCCCTTGTTGTCGGCCTCGATCTGGGCGGTGGTCGCCGGCTCGAGGTACTCGTCGAGCCCCTCGACCTGCTCGGGGCTCAGCTTTAGCCGCACCGTGCCCTCGTTGATCTCGGCGACCTGCTCTGAAGGCACGTAGCGCGGCTTGCCGAGCGCGCTGGTGGCGATCGCGAGCCCGTCGAAGATGTCGGCGTTGCTGTCGCCGGTCACCTCGTCCACTTTGCCGACCTCGGTACCGTCGGCAGCGAGCACCTTCCAGCCCGCTTCGATCAACAGCCAGGAAACCGGGTCGGCCACGGGCCGGAGTTTGCCCGATCCGCGGACTCTGTGACTTAGTTAGCGTTTGCTAACTTAATCCGGCGGCGCGGCAGAACCGCCCACCCACCCGTAGCGTTTACCCAGACAGATGCGAAAGCGAGACGACATCGACCGGCTGCACGACGAGATCCGCGAGCTCGTGGACGACCTATGGCAGGTCCCGCGGTTCGTCGCCGCGCGCCACCACGGCTTCCGGCCGAACGCCGACTGTATCCGCAGCGAGGACCCGCCGGCGCTGCACGTGATCGTCGAGCTTCCAGGCGTCGACCCAGCCTCGCTGAAGGTGATCGCCGCCGACCGCGTGCTCGTCGTCGCCGGCCACCGCCAGCGCCCGCCGGTCGCGGGCCGCTACCAGCAGATGGAGCTGGAATACGGGCCATTCGAGCGACGGATCTCCCTGGCCGAGCCAGTGGACACGGCCAAGGCCTCCGCCAACTACGAGCGGGGCTTGCTGACCGTTGTGCTGCCCGTCGCCGCGAAGGCGCCGAAGCGCCAGCGCGTCATGATCGCGATCGGAGGCGTTCGATGAGCGAGCTCACGTTCGAAGAGCAGCTCGAGAACGGCGACATCGAGATCCCGTCCGTCCTGCCGGTCCTGCCGCTGAAGGAGACGGTGATCTTCCCGCAGTCCGTCTCGCCACTCGCGATCGGCCAGGAGCGTTCGGTCAAGCTCGTCGACGACGTGGTCGCCGGCGAGCAGCGCGTGCTCGCGCTCGTCACCTCCAAGAACGACGAGGTCGAGCAACCCGGCTGGGACGACCTCTACGAGATCGGG
>VAWL01000106.1 GCA_005883965.1 Actinomycetota bacterium | reverse complement strand
GCCGGGCTTCGGCTGCGAGGTGCGCTCGACGATCGACGCGGTCCGCGCCGGCCTACGGGTGGAGGAGGTCGAGCTGCCGCTGCGCCACCGTGCGACCGGCCGCGACCTGCCCGGCTTCGCGCATCGTGCCCGCCAGCTGCTGGACGCGGCGCTCGCCTGCGGGCCGCTCGGCCGCAACTACCGCGGGCTGCGGCTTCCGCTCGTCGGCGGCGTCGTCGCCGTCGGCGCCGTGCGCGCCCCCAGACGAATCGGTGTGACCGTCGCCGGGATTGCCGCGCTCGGCCTCGTCGACGACCTGTTCAGCGGGCCGGAGCGGGGCTTTCGCGCCCACCTCGGCGCGGGGGGCACGACCGGTACGCTCAAGGCCGTCGGCATCCCGATCCTGGCGCTCGCGGCGACCGGCTCCATCCCGGAAGCCACACTCGTCGCCCTCTCTGCGAACAGCCTCAATCTGCTCGACACGCGCCCCGGGCGCGCCCTCAAGGCCTTCCTCGCGGGCGCCGTCCTCGTCCGCGGACCGGCGAAGGCCTACCTCCCGATCGCCGTCCTGCTCGCTCCGTACGATCTCCGCGAGATGACGATGCTCGGAGACGCCGGGTCGAACGCGCTGGGCGCCGTGCTAGGTTTCGGATCCGTGGGCAAACTCACGGCTCGGGGTCGTCTCCTCGCGATAGCAGCGCTCGCGGGCCTCACCATCGTCGGCGAGACCCGCTCCCTCGGAAAGCTGATCGAGCGCACGCCCTTCCTCTTGCACCTCGACCGCCTGGGAAGGGCGTAGTGGCGCGCCGGCCGGCGAAGTACGTCTTCGTCACCGGCGGCGTCGTCTCGTCCCTCGGCAAGGGCATCACCGCCGCCTCGCTCGGCCGCCTGCTGAAGGCGCGCGGGCTGAAGGTGCAGATGCAGAAGTTCGACCCGTACATCAACGTCGATCCGGGGACGATGAGCCCGTTCCAGCACGGCGAGGTGTTCGTGACCGAGGACGGCGCGGAGACCGACCTCGACATCGGCCACTACGAGCGCTTCATCGACGAGAACCTCTCGCGCGGGGCCAACCACACGGCCGGCTCGGTCTGGGACCGCGTCATCCGCAAGGAGCGCAAGGGCGAGTACCTCGGCTCGACCGTGCAGGTGATCCCGCACATCACCAACGAGATCAAGGAGCGGATCCGCAGCGTCGCCGAGGCGAGCGACTGCGACGTCGTGATCAGCGAGATCGGCGGGACGGTCGGCGACATCGAGTCGCTGCCCTTCCTGGAGGCGATCCGGCAGTTCCGCCGCGAGGCGGGGCCCGAGAACGTCTGCTACGTCCACGTCACGCTCGTCCCCTTCATCGAGACCGCCGGCGAGCTGAAGACGAAGCCGACCCAGCACTCGGTCAACGAGCTGCGCCGCATCGGCATCCACCCCGACGTGATCGTCGCGCGCTCTCGCGACCCGATCTCGGCCGACATCCGCGAGAAGATCGCGCTCTTTGCCGACCTCGACGCGCAGGCCGTCGTCGCGAACCAGGACGTCTCCGATCTCTACCTCGTCCCGTCAGCGCTCCAGCAGGAGGACTTCGACACGCTGATCTGCGAGAAGCTCGGCCTGCCCCCCGGCGAGGCCGACCTGGGCGAGTGGCTCGAGCTCGGCGAGCGCATCCGGGCGAGCCGCGACGCCGAGGTCGAGATCGCGCTCGTCGGCAAGTACGTCAAGCTCCGCGACGCCTACCTCTCCGTGCACGAGGCACTCCGGCACGCGGGCGTCCACCACGGCTGCTCGGTGCACGTGCGCTGGTTCGACGCCGAGGGCATGTCGCTCGAGGAGGCTCAGGCCGAGCTGGAGGAGGTCGACGGCGTGCTGGTTCCGGGCGGCTTCGGCTCGCGCGGGTGGGAGGGCAAGATCCTCGCCTGCCGTGTGGCCCGCGAGCGCGAGATCCCGTACCTCGGCATCTGCCTCGGCATGCACGTGGCCGTCTCCGAGTACGCGCGGCACGTGGCCGGGCTCGACGGCGCCAACTCGACGGAGATGGACCCGGAGACGCCGTACCCGGTGATCGACCTGCTCCCCGAGCAGAAGGAGATCGAGGACCTCGGCGGGACGATGCGCCTCGGCGCGCAGGCGGTCGAGCTCGTCACGGGAACGCGCGCGCTCGACGCGTACGACGAGCCGGTCGTCCACGAGCGCCACCGGCACCGCTACGAGGTCAACAACCACCTGCGGCCCCTGCTCGCCGACGCGGGGCTCGTCATCTCGGGCACTTTTCAGGAAGGCCGGCTGGTCGAGATCGTCGAGCTGCCCGATCACCCGTGGTTCGTTGCCAGCCAGTTCCACCCGGAGTTCAAGTCCCGGCCGACCCGGCCGGCGCCGCTCTTCCGCGACTTCGTCGGCGCCGCTTACGCACGGGCCCACGACCGCCGTGGCGCGGCGATCTCGGCTCCGAGCGCCTGACGCCTACTACGATTGCGCCGTGCGACCCGGCTGGGCCCCGGACGTGCTCTCGTCGTTCCTCGAGCTGGCGGCGCTCCCGAGCCCGCCCGGCGAGGAGCGCGCCGTCGCGGACCGGGTGCTCGAGTACCTGAGCGCGCTCGGGCTCGAGGCCGACGAGGACGACGCCGGCTCGCGGATCGGCTCGTCGATCGGAAACCTGTTCTGCCGGGTCCCGGGCACCGGTCCCGGGACGCCGCTCTTCTTCTGCGCGCATCTCGACACGGTCCTGCCGGAAGGCCCGATCGAGCCCGTCGTCGGCGAGGACGGCTTCGTGCGCAACGCCGGAGGGACGATCCTCGGGGCCGACAACAAGGCCGCGGCCGCGGCGATGCTCGAGGCGGCGGCCCGGCTGCTCGAGGACGGCCGCCCGCATGCGGGAATCGAGCTGCTCTTCACGCCGATGGAGGAGGTCGGCCTGCGCGGAGCGGGGGCGTTCGACGAGCAGCGATTCGACGCGCGGATCGGTTACGTCTACGACCACGCCGGGCCGATCGGCCAGGTGATCGTCGGCGCTCCGTACCAGCGAAAGATCGACGTGGCGTTTCACGGCCGCGCGGCGCACTCCGGCATGTATCCGGAGGAAGGCCGCTCCGCGATCGCTGCTGCCGCGCGCGCGATCGCCGACCTGCGGCTCGGACGGCTCGACGAGGAGACGACCGCCAACGTCGGGCTGATCGACGGAGGAACGGCGCGCAACATCGTCCCGCAGCACTGCCGGTTCTTCGCGGAGGCCCGCAGTCACGATGAGCGCAAGCTGGCCGATCTCGTGCAGGAAATTCTGGAGACCGTCACCTTCGCGGCCGGCGTGGCCGAGTGCGAGGTCGAGACGCGCGTCGAGAACGCAGCGGTCGGCTATCGCTTTGCCCGCGACGATCCGGCCGTGCGTCTGGCTGCTGCCGCGCTCGAGCGGGCGGGCCACGAGCCGAGCTTCGTGCGCTCGGGCGGCGGGGCCGACGCGAACGTTTTCAACGAGCGCGGGCTGCAGTGCGTGAACCTCGCCAACGCGATGGTCGACATCCACACGCTCGACGAGCGCATCGCCGTCGAAGATCTCGAGGCGATGGTGGACGTCACGCTCGCCCTGGTCGCCGTCGCGGGCGAGGCAGCCGATGCCGGTTA
>VAWL01000105.1 GCA_005883965.1 Actinomycetota bacterium | reverse complement strand
GGCAGCAGCAGTTCGTCGCGGCGATGCGCGAGCGAGTCCGCCGCTCTCTGGGGCTCACGAGCCTGATCGGGATCATCAACACGGTTTCCCACCATCACTACATCGACGTGCTTGGCCACTTCGACCTCGGCACGATCGGCAGCTACGCGAAGTTCGCCTACACGCTCCCGCCTGGCCACGTCTTCCAGAACAAGCTGACGGACGTGACCGGTTACTACGAGCTGTCCGCGACGCAGTCGGCGATCGATTCGACCGTCCAGCAGTTCCTCAACCCGGACGTCGGCGCCTCGGCGACGCAGACCGCGGTCGCGCTCGGGCGCAAGCTGCACAAGAAGTTCAGGCTGCCGCCGTCGCACGTCACGCTGACCGTGCTGAACGGGAACGGCGTCGCCGGCTCGGCCGGGAACGCCAGCTACGAGCTCGGCCAGAAGGGGTACCACGTCGTGCTGCCGGCCAGCGGGCAGACCGCCAACGCGCCGAACTGGAACTACTTCCGCTCGAAGGTCTACTACGACCCGAGCCGGGCGGCGAACGGCAAGGCCTCCGGGCGGCAGATCGCGAAGCTGGTCGGGAGCGCCGACGTCGGGGCGATGCCGTCGAATCTGCACAAGCTCTGCAACGGCGCGCTCGAGTGCCTCGTCGTCGGCTCGACCTTCCACGGCCAGCTTGCCCCGGTGGTGATCCCGCCGACGCCGGTCCGCCACCCGCCGGAGGTGCGCACCGATCCTGGCCTGACGCAGTCGACCCTGGCTGGGCTGAAGAAGCGCATGCCGTTCCGGCTGCAGCTTCCGACTCGGGTCGAGCGCAGCTCCTACCTCGACACCTGCTGCGGCGACAGACCGGTCCGGGTCTACCGGCTCGGGGGCAGCCCAACGGTGCGGCTGACCTTCAAGACCGGCTCGCAGGAGTACTGGGGAATCCAGGAGACAAAGTGGACGGGCGCGCCGGTGCTCTCGGACCGGAGCCTCACTCAACGCGTCGGCGGCCGGCGCTACGACCTCTACTACAACGGCTCGCACTTGCACATGGTCGTGCTGCGGTCCGGCGGCGCCAGCTACTGGGTCGTGAACACGCTGCTCGACTCGCTCTCGAACGAGACGATGCTGGCGATCGCGCGGGGCCTCCGCCCGATGACCCGGTAGTCTCCGCCGCGTGAAAAGGCCTGCAATCGGGATCTTCGGCGCCGGCTGGGTGGGCGTCGTCACCGGAGCCTGCTTCGCCGAGCTCGGGCACGAGGTTGTCGTTCGCGACATCGTCTCCGAGCGGATCGAGGCGCTGCAGGCCGGGCGGATCCCGTTCCACGAGCCGGGGCTCGCCGAGTTGCTGGAGCGCAACCGTGAGCGCATGAGCTTCACCCTTGACGCTGCGGATCTCGCCCCGACCGGGCTGATGTTCGTCTGCGTCGGGACGCCGCCGACCTACTCCGGCGACGCCGACCTCTCGGCTGTCTGGAACGTGGTCGAGCAGCTTCCGGAGCAGGAAGAGCGCTCGCTGCTGGTGATGAAGAGCACCGTGCCCGTCGGGACCGGTGAGAAGGTGCGCGAGTCGCTCGACTCGCGCGGCCTGGCCCACGTCGGCTACGTGTCGAACCCGGAGTTCCTGGCCGAGGGCAGCGCCGTCAAGGACTTCATGCGGCCCGACCGTGTGGTCGTCGGCGCGTTCGCCGGGGCCGACGGCGAGACCGTGGCCGCGCTCTACGAGCCGCTCGAAGCGCCGATCGTGCGCACGGATGTCGCATCGGCCGAGATGATCAAGCTGGCAGCGAACGCGTTCCTGATGACGCGGATCAGCTTCATCAACGAGATCGCCAACGTCTGCGAGGCGACCGGCGCCGACGTGGTCAAGGTCGCCGAGGGGATCGGGCTCGATCACCGGCTCGGGCCGCACTTCCTGCGCGCCGGAATCGGCTGGGGCGGCTCGTGCTTCCCGAAGGACGGCGTCGCCCTCAAGCAGCTCGCCTCCAACTCGGGCTACCACTTCCAGCTCCTGAACGCGGTGATCGAGGTGAACGAGCTCCAGAAGCGGCGGGTGATCGGGAAGCTCGAGAAGCACCTCGGCAAGCTGCGCGGGAAGACGATCGCCCTGCTTGGACTGGCCTTCAAGCCGAACACCGACGACCTGCGCGAGGCACCCTCGCTGGTGCTTGCCTCGCGGCTGCTCGCCGAGGGCGCCGAAGTGCGCGCCTGGGACCCGGTCGCGGACGCGCGGCATCTTCTCCAGGGAGTGACCTTCTGCGAGTCGGCACTCGAGGCGGTCACGGGCGCAGACGCCGCGGTGATCGTGACGGAGTGGGACGAGCTGCGCTCGCTCGCGTCGGCCGAGGCGCGCGACGCGATGGCGTCGCCGGTGCTCGTCGACGGGCGCAACCTGCTCGACCCTGAGGAGGCCCGCGCCGCCGGCTTCACCTATGAGGGCATCGGCCGCGCCGCCTCGCCGCTCGCGGCGCTTCCGGAGACGGAAGAGCGAGAACCGCAGCTCGAGCAGTAGTGGAAGCGATCATCCTCGCCGGCGGCAGGGCCGAGCGTCTCGGCGACGCCGCGCAGGGCCGGCCGAAGGCGCTGGTCGAGGTGGGCGGAAGGCCGCTCGCCGAGTACCAGGTCGCCCAGCTGGCTGGAGCGGGGGTCGACCGAGTGCTCGTCAGCTGCGCGAGCGGCAAGGAGGAGCTCTTCGAGACGGCGCTCGGCGGGATCGGGCCGGAGATTGTCGCGGTCGGTGAGCGCGAGCCACTCGGTCGCGGCGGCGGAATCCGCTTTGCGGCGGCAGCTCGCCGCGAGCCCGGCGACGTCTTCGCACTGAACGGGGACGAGCTCGTGGACGTCGATCTGACGCGACTGCTCGCGCTGCACCGGGAGAGCAGCGCGGCGGGGACGATCACCGTCGTCCCGCTCCGCTCGCCGTTCGGCGTGGTCGAGCTCGAGGGCGATCTCGTCACCGGCTTCCGCGAGGCGCCCCGCCTCGACGAGTGGGTCAGCTGCGGCGTCTACGTCCTCGGCGACGAGGCGCTCGAACGCTTCCCCGAGCGGGGCGACCACGAGACGACGGCCTTTCCCGAGCTCGCCGCCGAGGGCCGCCTGCGGGCGCTGCGGCACGAGGGCCTCTGGCTGACGGTGAACACACCGAAGGATCTCCGCCTCGCCGAGGAGCACCTCGCCGCCAATCCAGGTTGGCCGTAGTAGTAGGCTCGGCCGGCCCATGCCGGATCGAAATCACCTGACGTCGCCGAACCTCGAAGGCGTCGACCGTTTCGCCACCGAGCTCGAGAAGGTCGACAAGCCCTGGGGCCACGAGCTGATCTTTGCGGTGACCGACCGCTACGCGGGGAAGCTGCTCGTCGTCAACGCGGGCGAGTCGCTGAGCCTGCAGTTCCACAAGGTCAAGGACGAGTCCTGGTACGTGCTCGAAGGGCGGGCCGAGCTGGAGCTCGGCGCGGCGGGC
>VAWL01000047.1 GCA_005883965.1 Actinomycetota bacterium | reverse complement strand
GCCGCGCGGCCTGCTCGGCCGGGAGACCGTGGTCGGCGGTGACACGCTCGCCGCGGATCCGCTCGAGCACGAGCAGCCGCTCGGTCACGTAGGGCCGGATCACCTTCGGGACGATCAGGTCGTCGTAGTCCGCCATCTGCCGGGCGATCAGCTCGGTGTTGCTCGCCTCTTCGACGAAGTCGAGCTCCGCGCGCAGGTGCACCTCGAGCTCCTCGGCGAGGGCGCGCAGCTGCAGGAGCTGCGCAGTCTCCGAGCGCTTGTCGAGGAAGCCGACCGCCGAGCGGATCACGTCGAGATCGAGGTCGACCTGCTCGACCACGCCGGGGCGCCGAACCTTGATCACGACATCGCGCCCGTCGGCGAGCAGGGCCTCGTGGATCTGCGCGATCGACGCGGCCGCGAGCGGCTCCGGCTCGAGCTTCACGATCGTGTCGTCGCCGATGTCCTCCTGCACGATCCGCTCGACCTCGGCGAAGGGGAACGGCGGGACGTCGTCGACGAGCTTCCCGAGCTCCTCGATGTAGACGTCCGGCAGGAGGTCTGGCCGCGAGGAGAGCAGCTGGCCGAGCTTCAGGTAGGTGGTGCCGAGCTGCTCCAGCGCCACCCGGAACTCGACCGCGCCCTCACGGGTCGCGGGGCGATCGCCGACCACGCCGATCTCGCGCAGCACGCGCACGAGCCGCCGGTTGCGGGCGATCCGCGTTACTTCCAGCGCACGCCGAGCACGGGTGAACCGCTTGGCCATGCCGCTCCTCTATCCCGCAGGCGCCGGCGTCAACCGCGGAGCAGCTGAGAAGAGGACCCCGAGAGGAGAGGCGAGACGGACGCAGGCCGAACCGCTGAGCAGGAGTGCGGCCGGACTCGCCTGCCGCGCGCACGGGCTGAAGAGACCCCGCGACCCGCGCGCGCCATATCGTCCGGCTTAGCCTCCGCCGTGCCCGTCGAACAAGCTGCCGGGACCGCCGAGGAGGTCGAGTCCCCTGGCCACAGGCCTCATTGCGCCCTGCAGGTAGAAGGCCAGCAGGCACAGCGAGGTGGCGAGGGTGATGAGGCGTGCCTTTTTCATCGTCACCTCCTTTCGTGGCTTAGAAGCGGAAGTCCTGAAGGGCTTCAGCGGCTTTGCGATAGAGCCGGGCAGCGGTGGTGTCATCGTCGCGGCGTCCGGCCAAGTCGCCCTGTGCCATCCACGCGGCTGCGCGATGGCTGATCGATTCGAGCTGCTCTGCACTTGCCTCGGCGGTGCGCAGCATTTCCTGCGCCTCGTCGAGCCTTCCCTGCTCCATCAACGCCCGGCCCAGCACCAGCTGGGTCGGAGCGATGTCGAACAGGAAGTCTTCGCGGTCGCCGAGGAGCTCGAGCGCGTGACGAGCTTCCTTCTCGGCGGACTCCACCTGGCCGGTCATCAGGTGGACGTGGGCGAGCGACGAGACGACGTTGCCCGCCTCGGCCTCGCTGCCCTGGTCGAGCAGCACGCGGTAGGCGCTCTTCAGGTCCTCGACGGCCTTGTCCGGCTTGCCGAGCTGGAAGTTCAGCGCGCCGAGGTTGTTGAGGAGCCGGCCGACGTTGCGCTCGTCGTTGAGCTGCTCGTAGTAGGCCTTGGAGCGTTCGGCGTAGCTGCGTGCGAGCACCCAGTGGCCCATCCGCTCGGCGACCATCGACGCCTGGAAGTAGACGTTGGCCATCGTGCGGTGGTCGTCCAGCGCCGACGCGAGCTCGAGCGCGCGCTCGACGTCCTCGCGCGCCGCCTCGAAGTCGCGCTGCCGGCGGTAGCACCGGGAGCGCCAGCCGAAGATGTCGGAACGGAGCAGGTCACACGGAAGCTGGGAGCCCTCGGCGAGGCCGAGCGCCTCGCTGAAGAGCGCGACCGCGGAAGCCATGCTCGAAAGGTGGTAGCGGCAGACGCCCATGCGGAAGAGCACCTGTGCGCGGTCGACGTCGGAAAAGCCCGGGTTGTCCGCGATCGTCCGGCAGCGGTCGAGCAGCTGCAGCGCCGGCTTGACCTCGCCGTGCTCCATCCGGGCCCAAGCCTCTGACGTCAGCGCGCGGTACTCGAGCTCCGGCGCGCCCGTTGCGAGGACGGCCGTGCGGGAGTTCTCGAGCTCTGCGATCGCCTCGTCGTACTGCTGAGCGCTCGTCAGCGCCTCGGCGCGCGAGAGCATCGCCTCGACGCGGCTGCGCTCGTCGGCGGAGACGCCCTTCTCGAGGAAACCGGAATCGACGCCGAGCTTGACGGCCAGCCACTCGATCGTCTCGCGCGTGGGGCGGGTCTTGCCGCGCTCGATCTGGCTGACGTACTCCTTGGAGAAACGCTCCCCGGCGAGATCGCTCTGAGTGAGGCCCGCGGCAACACGGAGCTGCCGCAAACGCTCGCCCAGGCGTGCGCCGGCCGGGACGGCGGCGACTCTGGTCTGGGCGGTTAGGGAGGTTCGCGGCATGCGGTTCCTTCGTGTAGTGAAACGCATACTTCATTTCGACGCAAGTTGGCCCTTCCGTACATCCCCCAAAAAGGTTATGTCTGCGGCGAAAAGCCGGTGAACTCGCGGTTTTCAAAATCACTTGACCGAGGCACTTGACTCCCCTCAGGAGCCGATCTATAGTCAGGCAACCTTGCAGGTGGCCGGACGCCAGGCTCACATTGCAGGGGGCGCGCCAAAGAGATGGCGACGATGACCCGGAGGACGTGGCTGGGCCGCAGAGCCAAGGCCTCCGGGTCGTCGCCTCTCCACTAGGCGGGCACAACTCTCATAGAGCCCCCGGAGCCGCAGCCGGGGGCTCACTTATTTGGACCGCGGGGGAACCCCTGGTTCCCCCGCGAGCCGCCTCCTTTCGGGAAGTGCGCAGGAGTTCACGCGCTCAACGGCCGGCAATTGGCCCACTGAGCGGTTGTTCTTTGTGGTTGTGAGCCTCTCGCCGGGCCAAGCCCGGCTTCGGCGGCGGATCTTGCCCGCTCTAGGAGGTTGTCATCCAGGCTCGGCGGCTGGCGATCACGTTTTCGAACTCGTCGCCGACGATATTGCCGAGGCGCGCGTCGATCGTGCTCAGGAGGCCGAGGGAGATGAAGATCCAGGCTTCGGCTTCGGCGTCACGATCGGCGACGATGCCGCCCTCGGCCTGGGCGCGGCGGATCAGGTCGGCGACGAAGTCGTGCACCTCGCGCACCTGGCGACGGAGGGCGCGGCGGATCTCCGGGTCGTCGGCGGCCTCGGTCAGCGCCTGGATCCAGAGGTCGACGAGCACGATCCTCGCGGAGGCGCGCGCCTCGAGGTAGGCCTTGCCGATCGCCTTCAGCCAGTTGGCCGGGTCATCCTCCGCCGCCACCGCGCGCTCCCAGAGCGTGCGCACGCGCTCCCAGACGGCGTCGAGACAGGTGAGGTAGAGCTCTCGCTTGGAGGCGAAATGCCGGTAGAGAACAGGCTCCGTTACTCCGGTGGCCCGCGCGATCTGGGCCGTCGTTGAGCCGTGGTAGCTTCCCTTGGCGAAGATCCGGCACGCGGTCTCGACGACCGCGGCGCGCCGCTCGGGCCCGGAGAGCCGCGTCATGCCGCGACCTCGACCGGGCGGCTGCGCTCGTCCTCCTCGGCGTGGCGGTAGCGGCGGACGAGCACCGCCGCGGCCACCGCGGCCGCCATGCAGATCGCGGCGCTCACCTTCATCCCGAACGTCAGGCCATCGACGAAGGCCTGGGGCGGGCTCGCGCCGGCATGCAGGGCCGTGCTTGCGCGGTCGGTCACGATCGCGCCCATGACCGCGATCCCTAGCGCCACGCCGACCTGACGAAAGGTGTTGAGCACGCCGGAGGCGACGCCGGCCTTCGCGACCGGGGCGGCGCCCATCGCAGCGGCCGACATCGGGGTCATCACGAAGGACATCCCGAGACCGCCCAGCAGGAAGGCCGGGAGCAGGTTCCAGAAGGTGGAGTGCAGGCCCGTCCTCGAGAGCAGCAGGCAGCAGGTGGCGACCGTGGTCATGCCCCCGGCCATCAGCCAGCGGGAGCCGACGCGGTCCGAGAGCTTGCCGGCGATCGGCGCGAAGATGACGATCATGATCGTCCACGGCAGCAGCGCGGCGCCCGCCTGTACCGGCGACCAGCCGAGATACGTCTGCATGTAGATCGGGAAGAAGACGAAGATCCCGAACATCGCGAGCGTGACCAGGATCGCGACGATGTTGGCGCCGGTGAACGTCCCGCTCTTGAAGAGCGTGAGGTCGAGCATCGGGACGCGCTGGTGCAGCTCGAGCAGGATGAACGCCGCGAGCGAGATCGCCCCGATCGCGAACAGGCTCATGATCAGCGTCGAGGTCCAGCCGTACCGGTGCGCCTCGATCAGCGCGAAGACGATCGAGAAAAGGGCGATCGCGGACGTGAGCAGGCCGGGCAGGTCGAGCCGTTGCTCGCGCGAGGTGTCCTTCGACTCCGGCACGACGAAGATCGCGGCCAGGACGGCCACGACGCCGATCGGGACGTTGACGAAGAAGATCCAGTTCCAGGAGATGTGCTCGGTGATGATCCCGCCGAGCAGCGGACCGATGGCAAGCGCCATCGCCGAGACGCCGGCCCAGATGCCAATAGCGGTGCCGCGCTCCTTGACGGCGAAAGTCGCGGAGATGATCGAGAGCGTCGAGGGCATCATCAGCGCGGCGCCGGCGCCCTGGACGGCGCGCGCGGCGATCAGCTCCGTCGCGCCCGAGGAGAGGCCACACGCAAGGGAGGAGAGGGTGAAGACGACAAGACCGATCGCGAAGATCAGCCTGCGGCCGTAGAGGTCGCCGAGCTTCCCGCCGGTCAGCAGCAGCGAGGCGAAGGTGAGCGCGTAGGCGGCCACCGTCCATTCGAGCTCGGCCTGGGTGACGCCGAGGTCCTTCTTGATCGCGGGCAGCGCCACGTTCACGACCGTGTTGTCGAGCATGATCATGAACAGCGCGAAACACAGCGCCCCGAGCGTCCACCAGCGTCTGTTTTCCTCGGCGAAGATCTTCGCGCGCACCCCACTCCTTCCGTCTCAAGTTAGCCCGCACTAGGTTAGCGGGCACTAGCCTAGGACGCAAGGTTACGCTTGCCGCCGTGGAGGTGATCTGGCGACCGGGCGAGGAGGAGCGCGAGCGGACGAACGCGATGCGGCTCGCGCGCCGGCTCGGCTTCGACGACTACTGGGACCTCGTCCGCTTCTCGGCAGAGGAGTCGGAGCGGTTCTGGCCGGCGGCGATCGAGGACATGGGGCTCGAGTTCTCGCGGCCATGGGACGCGGTGGTCGACGTCTCGCGCGGGCCTGAGTGGGCGACCTGGTTCGTCGGCGGCAAGCTCAATCTCGCCTGGAACTGCGTGCACCGCTGGGCGCGGGGGCCGCGGGCCAACGCGAACGCGGCGGTCTGGCAGAGCGAGGACGGGGCCAGGCGTGCACTGACCTACGAGGAGCTCTCGGACGAGGTGACGCGTCTGGCCGAGGCGTTGGCGGCCCTAGGGGTCGAGCCCGGCGACCGCGTGGCGCTCTTCCTGCCGATGTCCCCGGAAGTCGCGATCGCCTCGCACGCCTGCGCGCACCTGGGGGCAGTCCAGGTGCCGATCTTCTCGGGGTTCGCGTCGCCGGCGATCGCCTCGCGGCTGCAACACTCGGAGGCGAAGGTCGTGGTGACCGCCGACGGCTCGCTGCGCCGCGGGCGCGAGTTGCCGATGAAGGCGCTCGTCGACGAGGCGCTGCGGGACTCGCCGTCGGTCGAACACGTCGTCGTCTGGCGGCGCCTCGGCGGCGAAGCGCCGATGGAGCCGGGCCGCGACGTGTTCTGGGACGAGGCGGTCGCCTCGTCACCCGGAGAGCTCGCGCCGCTCGAGGTCGACGCGGAGCACCCGTACCTGCTGACGTACACGTCAGGCACGACCGGCCCGCCGAAGGGCGTGCTGCACGTGCAGGGCGGGTTCCTCGTCTCGATCACGCGCGAGGTCGCCTACCAGACGGATGCGCAGCCGGACGACGTCATCCATTTCGTCACCGACATGGGCTGGATCATGGGCCCGTGGGAGGTGGTCGGCGGCATGGCCCTGGGCTGCACGGTGGTGTTTGCCGAGGGCGCGCCCGACTGGCCGGCGGCGGATCGACTGTGGGGGCTGGTCGAGAGCGAGGGCGTCACGATCCTCGGGCTGTCGCCGACGCTGGTGCGGGCGCTGATCCCGCACGGCGCGGAGCTCGTCGAGCGGCACGATCTCTCCTCGCTGCGGGTGCTGGTGACCACCGGCGAGCCCTGGAATCCCGAGCCGTACCGCTGGCTGTTCGAGCACGTCGGCGCTGGCCGCTGCCCGATCATCAACTGTTCGGGCGGGACGGAGGTCGGCGCGTGCTTCCTCTCGCCGACGCCGGCGGTGCCGATCAAGGTGTGCTCGCTGGGCGGGCCGGCACTGGGGATGGCGATGGACGTCGTCGATGCTGCCGGCGAACCCGTGCGCGGGGAGGTCGGCGAGCTGGTCTGCCGGCGGCCGTTCCCGGGAATGACCCGCGGGTTCTGGCGCGATCCGGAGCGGTACCTCGACACCTACTGGCGGCGGCTACCGGCCGTGTGGGTGCACGGAGACTGGGCGCTGGTCGACGACGACGGGTTCTGGTTCCTGCACGGGCGCTCCGACGACACGCTCAACATCGCCGGCAAGCGGCTCGGGCCTGCGGAGCTCGAGTCGGCGGTCGTCGCGCATCCGCTCGTCGCGGAGGCGGCGGCGGTGGGAGTGCCGCACGAGGTGAAGGGAGAGGTGGCCTGGGTGTTCTGCGCCCTGGTTCCGGGCGCCGAGCCGTCCGAGGAGCTGGCTTCCGAGCTGCGCGGGCTGGCCGCGGCCGAGCTCGGGAAGGCGTTCGCGCCGGAGCGGGTGCTGTTCGTCTCGGCGCTGCCGAAGACGCGGAGCGCGAAGATCGTGCGGCGGGCGGTGCGCGCAAAGGCGATGGGCGACGATCCCGGCGACCTCTCGTCGGTCGAGAACCCCGAGACGCTGGAAGAGATCGCGGCAGCTTCCGTCGGGCGTTAGCCCTGCGTATCCTCCGCGCATGCCCGACATGCTCGAAGGCCAGGTTGCGCTCATCACAGGCGGAGGCCGCGGGATCGGCGCCGGCATCGCGCGTGAGCTCGCGTCGGCCGGCGCTCGAGTGGCCGTCGCAGCGCGCACGGAGCAGCAGGTCGAAGAGGTTGCGAGCGAGATCGACGGCCTTGCGCTGGAGGTCGACGTCACCAATCGCGCGGCAGTCGAGCGGATGGTTGCCGACACCGAGCGCGAGCTCGGGCCGCTCGACCTGCTCGCCGCCAACGCCGGCATCGGCAACGGCGGCCCAAAGCTGTGGGAAAGCGACCCGGCCGACTGGTGGCGCGTCCACGAGGTGAACGTCCTCGGCGTCTACCTCTCCTGCCGCGCAGCGCTTCCCGGGATGGTCGCGCGCGGCCACGGCCGGATCGTGATCACCGGCAGCGGCGCCGGCTATCTCCCGGGCGCGAGCAACACCGACTACACCTCGAGCAAGGGCGCCGTCAACCGGCTTGCGGAAACGCTCGCGAACTCGCTCGACGACACCGGCGTCCACGTGTTCCTGATCAGCCCGGGCCTCGTGAAGACGGAGATGAGCGCCGGCAACTTCTCGGACGATGCGCCCTGGACGCCGCCCGAGCTCGCGCCAAGGCTCGTTCGGGTGCTCGCCTCAGGCCGCGCCGACGCGCTCGCAGGCCGGTACCTGCACGCCGAGCACGACGACATCGAGGACTTGATCCGCCGGGCCGACGAGATCCGCGAGCTCGACCTCAATGCGATCCGGCTCCAGCGTTGAGAGGTTTTCGACTGGTAGTCTAAAACCTATGAGGCTCGCACTCGCGCAGATCAACACCACCGTCGGCGACCTGGACGGGAACCGCGAGCGGATCCTGCAGGCGATCGGCGAGGCCAAGAGCTCCGGCGCCGACCTCGTCCTCCTCCCCGAGCTGGCCGTCACCGGCTACCCACCGGAGGATCTGCTGCTGCGGCCCGGCTTCGTGCGCGCGGCGGACGAGAGCCTGCGCGATCTCGCCCGCGAGGTGCGCGGCATCGTCGCGCTGGTCGGCTTCCCCCACTTCGACCGCGATCTCTACAACGCCTGCGCGGTGTGCACCGGCGGCGAGGTGAAGGCGATCTACCGCAAGCGCTTCCTGCCCAACTACGGCGTCTTCGACGAGGACCGCTACTTCGCGCCCGCTCGCGACCTGCTGCTGCTGGAGCTCGGCGACACGCTGATCGGCCCGACGATCTGCGAGGACCTCTGGCAGCCCGGCCCCCCCGCGACCGATCTCGCCCTCGCCGGCGCGCAGCTGATCACGAACCTCTCGGCCTCGCCGTTCCACGTCTGCCGCGACCGCGAGCGCGAGGAGATGTTCGCCACCCGGGCCCGCGACAACTCGTGCTTTGTCGCGTTCTGCAACGCGGTCGGCGGCCAGGACGAGCTGATCTTCGACGGCCACTCGCTCGTGCTCGACGAGGACGGCCACGTGCTTGCGCGCGCTCCCGGCTTCGAGGAGGCGCTCCTGCTCGTCGACGTCGAGCCGGCCGAGGCGGTCGGGCGCCGTCTGCGGGACCTCCGCCGGCGCGCGCTGGCCCGCGAGCGCACCTCGACGCCGGACGTGCCCGTCGTCCACGTCGGCTCCCCGCGCGATCAGCGCGAGCACATCGAGCCCGTGATCGCGGCGCCGCTCGACGAGCTCGAGCAGATGCGGCTCGCGCTCGAACTGGGCCTGCGCGACTACGTCGACAAGAACGGCTTCCGCGAGATCGTGGTCGGCGTCTCGGGCGGGATCGACTCGGCGCTGACCGCGGCGCTGGCGGTCGAGGCGCTCGGCGCGGAACGCGTCCACTGCGTCTCGATGCCGTCGCGCTTCTCCTCGACCGGCACGCAGCGCGATGCGCGACTGCTGGCGGAGAGCCTCGACGTGGACTTTCGCGAGCTGCCGATCGACGCGATCGTCTCGTCCGCCGAGGCCGCCCTCGCTGAATCGTTTGCCGGCCGGGAGCGCGACCTGGCCGAGGAGAACCTGCAGGCGCGTGCCCGAGGGCTGCTGCTGATGGCGCTCTCGAACAAGTTCGGGTGGCTCGTGGTCGCGACGGGAAACAAGTCGGAGCTGTCGGTCGGCTACGCGACGCTGTACGGCGACCTGGCCGGCGGCTTCGCGCTGCTGAAGGACGTCTTCAAGACCGACGTCTTCCGGCTCGCACGCCACCTGAACGCGAGAGCCGGCCGAGAGCTGATCCCGCAGGCGACGATCGAGCGCGCGCCGAGCGCCGAGCTGCGCGAGGACCAGCGCGACGAAGACTCGCTCCCGCCGTACTCCGAGCTCGACCGGGTGCTCGCGGCCTACGTCCAGGAGGACCGCTCGCGCGAGGAGCTCTCCGCCGACGGCTTCGACCCGGAGGTGATCGACCGGGCCGTCGAGCTCATCGACCGCGCCGAGTACAAGCGCCGCCAGGCGCCGCCGGGCGTTCGGCTGACGCCCAAGGCCTTCGGGCGTGACCGAAGGACCCCTCTGACAAACCGCTGGCGCGGGTAACTCCGTAGCCGACCCCGTAAGCGGAAAAGGAGGAAGGATGAAGTGGGCTGCGCTGATTGCGTGGGTCGTGACCGCGGGCGGCGGCTTCGTGCTGCTTGCGATCTGGCTGTCGCGCGGTGGCATGCGGCAGGAAGGCACGCCGGGTACGAAGATCCGGCCGGCGTTGATCCTGAGCCATTTCCTGCTGGCTGCGACCGGCCTCGTAATCTGGATCATCTACCTGGCTGACGACAAGGATGCGCTGGCGTGGATCGCGTTCGCGATTCTCGCCGTGGTTGCTTTTCTCGGCTGGACGATGTTCGCGATCTGGTACCAGCGGCGCCAGCGCGGGACGCTCGACGCTGGAATGGCGAGCGCCGGCAACAGCCCGGCCGAGCAGCACTTCCCGGTGTCGATCGTCGCGTTACACGGCGCGCTTGCCGTTACGACCGTGCTGCTCGTCTTCCTAACCGCGATCGGAGTCGGCGGCAGCTAGCCGCCCGCACCCCCACCCTTTCATTGGGTGGGGTTGCATCCCTCCGCCCTCGCTGCGAGCTTGCCGGACCGGCGGGCTCGCGGCTAGGGCCTGCGCGCGAAATGGCGCGGGACTTTCACACTCTCGTGTCGAACGGCGTCGCCGGCGGGCCTTCCTGGAGCAGCTGCCGTAGGTAGTACGCCAGGCGCGCCGGGACGAGGGTCTCCCCCGTCGTCTCGAGCTCGGCAAGCGTCCACCACCGCACCTCGTGCACCTGCTCGGCGGCGAGGTCGACCGTCGGCGACGGGTCGTGGTCGTCGACCCGCACCAGGAAGATCCGCTCGCGCTGGTGAAGAATCTGCCCCGCCCAGGCGAAGACATGCTCCCGCTGCCACACTTCCGGCCCGAGCTCGAACGCCCGCAGGCCGACCTCCTCGGCCAGTTCGCGCCTGATCGCATCCTCGGCAGACTCGCCCTCGTCGATCCCGCCGCCCGGCGTCGCCCACCAGATCTGACCCTGCTCGTCCCGGAATTGCACGAGCAGGACGCGGTCGTTCCGGTCGAGCACGAGCGCCCGCGCCGCCGGCCGCTCGACGGGCTCGAGCCAGTCGCGCAGCTCGCGGAAGCAGCGCAACCGCTCCTCCCACGGCACCGCCGCGTTCGCAGGCGAGGTCGACGGCAGCACGAACAGCCCGGTGTCGCCGAGCGTCCGGCGCTGCGGTCCGTGCTCCGCGCGCTCGCCGAACGTCCCGCGGTAGGCCTCCTTGCCCACGAAGGCGATCGCGCGAGGGTGCAGCTCCGACGCGATTCGCCCAAGACGCTCGGCCGCTCCAGCGAAGTCGGCGCGGCGGAGGTCGCTCGAGCCGCCCGTCGTCCGCGCGGCGGCGTTCGTCAGCCCGACGCCCTCGCCTAGAACCTCGAACTGCTCGCCCGGCTCGTACAGCTGCGAGGTGATCCCGGCCTCCGCGAGCAGCCGCCAGAAGTCGTTGCGCGGGTTGGCGAAGTGCGCCGCTGCCGCCGCCGAGACAAAGCCGGGGTTGATCCCGCAGAACACGACCCGTAGGCGGGGCCCGAGGACGTCCGGGACTGCGCTAGCAGGCTCGGCGCGACTGCCGCCGGGGCGCGCACGCCCGGCGCTCACCGCGCGGCCTCGGCCACCGCGGGCCCGGCCGGTGCCTCAGCCGCGTCCGGCTCCAGCGCAGGCACGTCCTCATGCGGCCAGCTCCGCCTCGCGGGCGTCCAGCCGCAGCTCGAACAGCCGGCGCAGCTCCTCACCGCTGACCCGTGCGAGGCCTCGCGGACGCGGCGGCTCGAGCTTCACGAGCCGCACCATCGAGTCGCCGGCGCCGTAACAGCGGAGGTAGCACTCGTCCTCGCTTAGCGGCCTCAACCGTCGCACGCCCGCAGCGTACGGACGCGCCCGGACGGCTACTCGTACTGCAGTGCCTGCAGCACGTTCAGCCCGGCGGCCCGGCGTGCGGGGATGACCGCGGCCAGGATTCCGACCACGATCGACGCCAGCACGAAGAAGAAGAGCTGCGTCCAGGGGATCGCGAACGCAATCCCGCTGCTCTTGAGCGCGTGGGTGACAAGCGCCCCGAGGAAGAGGCCCACGGCCATCCCCAGCGCGGCGCCCATCAGCGCGGTCGCGATGCTCTCGTAGCGGATCATCATCCGCACCTGCCGCCGGGTCATCCCGACCGCACGCAGCATCCCGAGCTCCCGCGTCCGCTCGAAGACCGTGAGGACGAGCGTGTTGATGATCCCGACGAGGCTCACGATCACCGACAGGGCGAGCAGCGCATAGAGCAGATTCAGCAGCTTGTTGATCGGGGCCTCGAAGTTGGACTTGAACTCGTCGCGCGTCTGCACCTTCGCGTCGGCGAAGTTCTTCACGTCCCGCTTCAGGGTGGCTGTGTTCGCGTCGCTGACGCCGCCGGGCATGTTGATCAGCACCATGAGGTCCTGAGGCCTCGGCACGTACTTGTCGAGCAGCTCGGTCGAGATCGACACGTTCGCGAAGGGCGAGCCGCCTTGGGGCTCTTTCCAGACGCCTTTCAGTCGAACGGAGACCTTCTTGCCGCTCGGAAACTCGAGCGCGATCGGCGAGCCGAGCCGCAGCTGGTGGTCCTCGACGTATTTCTTGCTGGCGAAGAAACCGTCGTCGCCGAGCCGGCCGGGGACGCCGTTGTCGCCCTGCGTCCAGTCCATGGCCACGCCGTCGTTCAGGTTGGGCTGCACACCGGTGATGTCGCTGTTTTCGCCCAGGTAGCGGGCACTACCGGCGCGGATGGCGGTGACGTCGCTGACCCCCGGCTTGCCGGGCAGCGACTGGCCCGCCTGCGCCTCGATCGGGGTGAACGTGTTCGTGGCGGTGATCGCGGCCGATCATCAGGGCTGAGGCCGTCGAGGCCGTGCGTGCGGGGTTGCGGGTCGCATTGTCGCGCGCGAGGAGGCCGGGGGCTCCACCGATCGCCTGCGCGGGCTTCCCGATCACCGAGGCGAGGGGCCGCACGATCTTCGGCGCGTTCATCGAGACGCCGAAGAAGAGCAGGAGCACGCCGACCCCGATCAGGAGCAGGCGCGGTCCGGTCGCCATTCCGCCCGCGAGCGTGCCGATGCAGACAGCCACGATCCCGAGGGCCAGCACGACCAGCGCAGTGACGGTGCTGTACTTAGCGAAGCGGGAAGGCGGGAGCACCGAGCCTTCGCGCACGGCGGCGATCGGCGGCACGCGGGTAGCGCGGCGGGCCGGCCGTACGCTCGCGAGGACGGTGACGACCGTCCCGACGAGCAGCGAGACGACGATGGTGCGCGTGGCGAAGACGGTCGACCCGTGCGGAAGGTCGATTCCGAATGCGACGAAGAGCGCGTTCAGCACCTTCGCAAGCACGAGCCCGAGGAAGAGGCCGACGAGCGAGCCCAGCACACCGATCACGAAGGCCTCGATCACCACCGACCACATCACCTGGCGGCGCGAGGCGCCCAGCGTGCGCAGCGTCGCGAACTCGCGCATCCGCTGGGCGATCGTGATCGAGAGCGTGTTCGCGATCACGAACGCCCCCACGAACAGCGCGATCCCGGCGAAGGCCAGCAGCGCGTAGCGGATGATCTGGATGAAGCCGCCCGCCTGCTGCTCGTCCTTCTTCGCCTGCTCGGTCCCGCTGCGGACGACCTGCGTGTCGGAGAGGAGCGGCTTGATCTGCGAGAGCAGGGCGCTCGTGTCGATGCCGGCCTTCGACTGGACGCGGATCGCGTCGAGCGCGCCCACCTTGTGGAAGAGCTGCTGCGCGGTCGGCTGGTCGAAGATCGCGAACGTCGCGCCGCCTACGCTCACGTTTGGGAGCTCGGCGATGCCGGTGATCGCGAACTCCCGCGCCGGGCCGAACGCCTGCGCGCCGATCCGGTCGCCGACGTGGAACCCCTTGCCGCTCGCCGTCGCCTTGTCGATGACGATCTGGCCGGGGCCGGACGGCCAGCTCCCGGTGGTGAGCTTCGTCGGGTTGAACTGCTGGCCGCGCGGGGTGACCGAGAAACCGAGCGCGGGCGCGCCGCCGGTCGAGATGACCTTGCCGTCCTTGCCGATCAGCTTCAGCGACGACGTCGTGACCGATCCCGCAGCAAGCGCGACGTCCGGAAGCTTCTGCACCTCGGTCAGGAGCGACTGCGGCATCGTCGGCGGCTCGACGCTCGTCCCGTTGGCGCTGTCGAAGGCCGCCTTCCCGGTGATGACGACGTCGGCGTTCTGGTACGAGCCCGTGAAGATCGTGTGGAAGCCGGCGTTGATCGTGTCGGTCAGGATGTAGGTGCCGCTGATCATCGAGACGCCGAGGACGATCGAGATCGCGGTCAGCGAAGCGCGGACCTTGCGGCGCGCCAGGCCCTTCAGGGCAACGCCGAGCATCAGGCTTGGCTGAGCTCGTCCATGGCGGCGATGACGTCTTTGGCGTCGGCGCCCGGCATGTCGCGGACGATCACGCCGTCACCGAGGAACAGGATCCGGTCGGCGATCGCGGCCGCGTAGGGATCGTGCGTGACCATGACGGTGGTCTGGCCGTACGAGTCGACGGAGTTGCGAAGCAGCTCGAGGATCTCGCCGCCGGTCTTCGAATCGAGGTTGCCGGTCGGCTCGTCGGCGAAGACGACGGTCGGCTTCGAGACCAGAGCTCGGGCGATCGCGACGCGCTGCTGCTGGCCGCCCGAGAGCTCGGCCGGCCGGTGAGTGCGCCGCTGGTCGAGCCCCATCGTCTTGAGCAGCTGCTCGCGCCACTCGCGCTCCGGCTTCTCGCCCGCGATCGTCAGCGGCAGCACGACGTTCTCCTCGGCGGTCAGCATCGGCAGCAGGTTGAAGAACTGGAAGACGAAGCCGATGTGCTCGCGCCGGAGCTTGGTGATCTCGTTGTCGCTGAGCTGTCCGAGCTTCGTGCCGGCGACCCAGACGCTGCCGGAGGTCGGCCGGTCGAGCGCGGCGAGGATGTGCATCAGCGTCGACTTGCCGGAGCCCGACGGGCCCATCACCGCGGTGAGCTTCTCGCGCTGAACCTCCAGGCTGACGCCCCGCAGGGCGTCGACTGCGGTGTCACCTTCGCCGTAGCGCCTCGTGATGTCCTGCGCTGCGACGACTGCGGCCGGTGCTCGTTCGGCTACGTCCACGGCTGGAACTACGGCGGCTTCCATGTGGCTCTCCCTCGTCTGACCCCCCCGTCCCCTCCAGTCTGCCACCAACCACCCGAGAAGGTCAAAGGTGGATCCGATACCGTGACTTTGTGAGCACGATCGCGCTCGATCCCCTGGCTGTGCGCAGGCGCTTCTCTGCGCTCGACCGGTCGCTCGCCTTCTTCGACGGCCCCGGTGGCACGCAGGTGCCGGACGAAGTGATCGAGGCGATAGCCGGCTACCTGCGGGAGTCGAACGCGAACGTCAGCGGCCCGTACGAGACGAGCCGGCGCACCGAGGCGCTCGTCGATGATTCGCGTAGGGCCGGCGCGTCGTTCCTCGGCTGCAG
Organism: Actinomycetota bacterium; assembly: GCA_005883965.1. Lineage (GTDB taxonomy): Bacteria > Actinomycetota > Thermoleophilia > Gaiellales > Gaiellaceae > AC-32. The sequence goes on along the minus strand of VAWL01000047.1, from coordinate 4,096 downwards.
CGCGGAGGAGGTCATCTTCGGCGCGAACATGACCACGCTCAACTTCGCGCTCACGCGCACCGTCGGCCGCGAGCTCGCTCCGGGCGACGAGATCCTCGTCACGCAGCTCGACCACGACGGCAACGTCTCGCCCTGGCTCGAGCTGGCGCGCGACCTCGGGCTCGAGGTTCGCTTCGCGGCGATCCGCGACGACACGACGCTCGACCTGGACGACCTCGCCGCGCAGCTCTCCGACCGGACGCGCGTGGTCGCCTACCCGTGGGCCTCGAACGCGGTCGGGACGCTCGTCGACGTCGCCCGGATCGCCGAGCTCGCGCACGAGGCCGGCGCGCTCGCGTGGGTGGACGCGGTGCACTACGGGCCGCACGGGCCGATCGACGTCGCCGCCGCGGGGATCGACGTCCTGCTCTGCTCGCCGTACAAGTTCTTCGGGCCGCACCTCGGGCTCGGCTTCGCGCGCGCGGAGCTGCTCGAGCGCTGGCGGCCGTACAAGGTGCGGCCCGCCTCCGACGTGCCGCTCGGGCACCGATTCGAGACGGGCACGCTCGCGCACGAGCTCCTGGCCGGTTTCGTCGCGGCGGTGCGGTACATCGAATCGGTCGGCATGGACGCGATCGTCGCCTACGAGCGAGAGCTCGGCGAGCGCTTCCTGGCCGGACTGCCGGAGAGCTGCGAGCTGTACGGCCTGCCGACGATGGACGGCCGCGTGCCGACGTTCGCCTTCAACGTTCGGGGCCTGAGCCCGCGCGAGGCGGCCGGGCGGCTGGGCGACCGCGGCTACGCCGTCTGGCAGGGGAACTACTACGCGGTCGAAGTGATGAAGCGCCTCGGCCTCCCGGACGGGGCGGTACGCGCGGGGATCGTCCACTACAACACCGCCGATGAAGTCGACGGCCTCCTGGCCGAGCTCGCCGCGCTGTGAGCTGATTCAGTCGTAAGCGGCGCGCGCCCGCTTCCAGGGATCTTCGTCCGTGCGGATCGGGTCCGGGTCGACGCCACGCGCCTCGGCTAGGTCGAGGGTCAGCAGCTGGAAGCGGACGATGTCGACGACGGGATGAACCGTCGAGACAAGCGTCGTCTCGCAGCCGAGCTCTCGCAGGGCGGCGACGGCTCCCGCCGCCCGCTCGGCCGCGCGGCCTTCGCCCTCGAGCACGAACGCCCGCACCGAGTCGTCCACTGCGGCCAGATGGCCGTGAAGGAGCTGCTCGGTCTGGTGCGCCTCGGCCGCGACGTGGGCCCCCTCGCGCAGCTTCAGGACCGCCTCCTGCGCGGTCGGCCAGTCGCGGCCGGCGCCGGCGACGAGGAACCGCTCGTGGGCCGAAACCGGCTCGCGCTGTTCCAGCGCCTCCTCGACGGCATCGCCGAGCCAGCCGACGTCCTCGCCGTGCAGCGCCGACAGCGCCGCGACTGCGCAGGTGTAGCTCGCGGTGTGGCACCAGCTCCGCTCGACCTCCGGGGTGCACACGATCACCTCGTCGGCAAGCTCGGCCTGCGGGCTCTCCGGCTTGCCTGTGATCAGCCAGACGGGACCGTCGAAGGCCCGCGTCGCCTCGAGCGTCAGCGCAGTCGCGCCCTCGTGGCTGATCGCGACCAGCACGTCGGCGCGGCGCGGCCGCAGCACGAGCTCGAGCGCCTGCTCGGCGCGGCCTCCGGTCTGCGCGGCGTGGAACGAGGTGCCGCAGCCGGTGTGCAATACGCGCCCCTCCGGCAGGCGCCGATCGGTCGGAACCGCCCGGAGCCATTCCGGCTGGGCGAAGATCGCGCGCCTCGTTTCCTCACCGGCCACGGACGCAGCATTTCACCGCGTTTGCCGTCCAGGCAAGCCGGGTAGCTCGGATCCTCCGAGAGCTACAGGAAGGAGGTCACCGTGCTTCTCTTGATCCTGCTCGCGTTGCTGGCGCTCATTCTCTTCGGCGTCGGCTTCACCGTCCACTGGCTGTTCATCATCGCCGTGATCGTGGCGCTGCTCTTCGTGATCAGCTGGTTCATGGGCGCGGCCGGCGGTCGCAGTCGCGGCGCTTGGTGGTAGCCGAAGTCACCTAATGGGCGCCTGGCGGCTCGTCGAAGGCCAGGCGCCCAGATACCATCCCGGCCCGTGGAGGGCTTCGACTACGTGCACGAGGAACCGGTGGCGCGCTCCCTCGAGGACCTGACGCTCGTCGTCGCGCGGGTCGAGATCGACTTCCGCGCGCCGGTCGGCTTCCCCGAGGTCGTCGAGGTCGGAGTGCGCGCCGGGAGCTTCGGCCGGAAGAGCTTCGGGCTCGACCACGAGCTCCGGGTGCGCGGCGAGCTGGTTGCCGAGGCGAAGACCGTCCTCGTCGCCTACGACTACGGGAAGGCCGAGACCGTCACGATCCCGGAAACCTGGCGGGAGAAGCTGGCCGCATGAGCGTAGGCTCGACGGAGCTCAACAAGGAGCGGAGGCACCGGCTTTGCCGGTGCCGGGAGCGGGAATGAGCGTCTTCGAGCAGCACAAGCTCGGCAACGGGCTGCGGGTCCTGAGCGCGAACATGCCCCAGGTCCCGTCGGTCACCTGCATGATCATGCTCGCCGCCGGCTCGCGCTACGAGACCCCGGACACGAACGGGATCGCGCACTTCGCCGAGCACATGTTCTTCAAGGGCACGGAGCGGCGGCCGACGGCACGCGACATCGGCATGGAGGTCGACGGCCTCGGCGGCGAGTTCAACGCCTTCACGAGCAAGGAGTACACCGGCTACTACGTCCGGTGCGCATCCGACTACCGCGAGCAGGCGCTGGACGTCCTCGTCGACATGCTCCGCAACTCGAAGTTCGAGTCCGCCGAGATCGAGCGCGAGAAGGGCGTGATCGTCGAGGAGATGAACATGTACTACGACACGCCTCGCGACTTCATCGGTGGCCTCTACGAGCGCCTGCTCTACGGCGACCAGCCCCTCGGCTGGGACATCATCGGCCGCAAGGAGACGATCCGCGGCGCGACGCGCGAGACGTTCCTCGACTACATCGGCCGCTGGTACAAGCCCGAGCGGATGATCGTCGGCGTCGCCGGCAAGCTGGACGACGGCTACCTCGGCTCGATCGAAGGGCTCCTCGGCGACCTCGAGCCGGAGGAGACCGGCGCTCCGCCGCCGACCGAGCCCGAGGCCAACGGCAGGCCGCAGGTGACGATCCACAAGAAGGAGTCCGACCAGGCGCACGTCTGCCTCGGCGTGCCGAGCTACCCGACCGTCCATCCCGACCGCTGGGCGCTGCAGATGCTCTCGACCGTGCTCGGCACCGGCATGTCGTCCCGCCTGTTCACCGAGGTGCGCGAGAAGCGCGGCCTCGCCTACTACGTCTACGCGCACAACCAGGGCTACACCGACGCGGGCTCGCTCTACTCGCAGGCAGGCGTCGACATCGCGCGCAGCGAGGAGGCTGTCGAGACGATCGTCCGCGAGTTCCGGCGGCTGGTCGACGAGCCTGTGCCCGCCGACGAGCTCGAGAAGGCGCGGGCGCTCGCGAAGGGCCGCTTCGTCCTGCGGCTCGAGAGCCCGCAGGGGATGATCGTCTACGGTCTTGGCCGCCTGGCACTCGACGACCCCGCCCTGGAGCCGGAAGACGTGCTCGCCGGCCTGGACGCAGTCACGGCCGAGGACGTCCAGCGCGTCGCGCACGACGTCATCGCCTCGCACGGGCTCAACCTCGCCCTGATCGGCCCGTTCGAGGACCCCGCGCCCTTCGAGGCGCTGCTGAGCTAACCCTCAGACGGCGTGCCGCATCCAGACGTTGGGCTCCCAGTAGCGCCCCTCGTCGGCTTCGCGGTCGACCGTGAGCGTCGTCAGGCCGCGCGGGAAGGTGTACTCGCCGCTCTCCGGGAACGGCATGCCGACCCACTCCTCCCATTCCGCCACCGAGCCGGTGATCCGCATGGAGCGAGGCTCCGCCGCCAGCGTCTCGGCGCCGAGCCGCTCGTGGGTCCGCAGCCACGGATCGAAGAGCAGCCCATCGGAGCGCCGCCATTCGGCGTAGCGCTCGATCGGCGTCAGCGGGTAGCGCTCCTTCCAGCTCGGCCGGACCGGGGCGATCAGCGCCGAGAGACCGTGCCACCTGGCGATCTCGACCATTCCTTCGA
>VAWL01000046.1 GCA_005883965.1 Actinomycetota bacterium | reverse complement strand
TCCGATCGTTTGGAGAACCGCCTGCGAGAACGTCGCCACGGAAACGGTCTCGCCGGCTTGCGAGCCGCTTTTCCCCGCCTGGCCTGCGCCCTGCAGGTACCCGTTCCGGGAGCGTCTGTCGCCGGCGGATGCGCTGGTGACGTTCGACAGGATCGGCAGCCCGATCGTCACCCACAGGAGCGCGACGAGCGGAAGCGCGAGAACGAACGGCAGCGCACGCGAACGGGGGCGCGCAATGGCACGCGCCGAAGGGAGCCGCTGTGGTCGCTTGACGTACGAATGCCGCATGTTCCTGCCCTCCGCAGAGCTGAGTTCTTGAGCATCGGCGTCACGGAGCCGCGGGTAGTCCCTCGGAGGGGTGACTCAGGCGCGTTTTCGGCTCCGGCTATACGCTCGCGCCGTGTCAACCGAGGCCGAATCGACCCAGGCCAAGCTCCGTCGCCTCGAGGAGCTGCGCGAGGCAGCGCGCCACGCGGGCAGTGAGAAGGCCGTCGAGCGGCAGCATTCCCAGGGCAAGCTTCTGGCCCGGGAGCGGGTCGAGAAGCTGCTGGACCCCGGCTCGTTCGTCGAGCTCGACCGTTACGTCCGCCACCGCGAAGCCGAGTTTGGGATGCGCGAGAAGCGGCCGTACGGCGACGCCGTCGTGACCGGCTACGGGACGATCTTCGGCCGCCGCGTATGCGTCTTCTCCCAGGACTTCACGGTCTTCGGCGGCAGCCTCTCCGAGGTGTTCGCCGAGAAGGTCTGCAAGGTGATGGACATGGCCGCCAGGTTCGGCTGCCCGGTGATCGGGATCAACGACTCCGGCGGCGCGCGCATCCAGGAGGGCGTCGTCTCGCTCGCCGGCTACGCGGAGATCTTCTGGCGGAACGTCCAGGCCTCCGGTGTGATTCCGCAGCTCAGCCTCGTCATGGGCCCGTGCGCGGGAGGAGCGGTCTACTCGCCTGCGATCACCGACTTCGTGCTGATGGTCGAAGGCAGCTCCTACATGTTCATCACCGGGCCCGACGTGGTGAAGACGGTGACCGGCGAGGAGGTCAGCTTCGAGGAGCTCGGGGGCGCCGCGACGCACGCGGCCAAGTCGGGGGTCGCGCACTTCATCTCGTCGAGCGAGGAGGCCTGCCTCGAGGACGCCCGCTACCTGCTCTCGTTCCTGCCGCAGAACAACGTCGACGCGCCGCCGTACTTCGAGCCGTCCGACCCGCCTTCGCGGGAGGACGTCGAGCTCGATACGCTGATCCCCGACGACCCGGCCAGGCCCTACGACATGAAGGAAGTCGTGAGGCGGGTGGTCGACGAGGGCGAGTTCCTCGAGGTGCACGAGCGCTGGGCCGAGAACCTCATCTGCGGCTTCGCCCGGCTGAACGGCCACCCGGTCGGCGTCGTCGGCAACCAGCCCCGTGCGCTCGCCGGCGTTCTCGACATCGACTCGTCCGTCAAGGGCGCGCGTTTCGTCCGCACCTGCGACGCCTTCAACATCCCGCTCGTCACCTTCGTCGACGTGCCCGGCTTCCTGCCCGGGACCGCGCAGGAGTGGGGCGGGATCATCCGCCACGGCGCGAAGCTGCTCTACGCCTACGCCGAGGCGACGGTCCCCAAGCTCGCAGTAATCACACGCAAGGCGTACGGCGGCGCGTACGACGTCATGAGCTCGAAGCACATCCGCGCCGACTTCAACTTCGCCTGGCCCACCGCGGAGGTGGCCGTGATGGGGCCGGAGGGCGCCGTCAACATCGTCTTCCGGCGCGAGCTCGAGGATGCGCCCGACGCGGAGGCGCGGCGCGCCGAGCTGATCGAGGACTACCGCGCGCGCTTCGCCAACCCGTACGTGGCCGCCGAGCGGGGCTACGTCGACGACGTGATCGAGCCGCGCCGGACGCGGCCCGTGCTCGCGGACGCCCTCGAGACCGCGCTCACCAAGCGCGAGCGCCGTCCGCCGCGCAAGCACGGGAACATCCCGCTCTAACTGCCTAGGTTACGCCGAGTCTGACGCGGTAGCCGAAGAGGAACGGCACGGTCCGGTCGCCGAGCACGCGCCGGGCCGCCCAGTCGAGGTCTTCCAGGCGAAGCTCCCGCATCAGCTCGCGGTCGCTCATTTCCGCCACGGGCAGGCCGAGGCTGCGGGCGAGCCCGCCGATCCGCCCCGCGTCCCCGTCCTCGACCGAGTGCAGGACCACTTCGCGGCAGACCCGGAAGCGGCGGCTGGCGCGCATCCGCCCGAGGTGGCCGGTCTTCGGCCAGCGGTCCGCGCCCTGCCGGATCCCGCGCCGCTCGCGCGCCTCGGTCCGCCGGTGTTGGTAAGCACGGAACGCGTTGTCGAGCTCGGGGTCGACGGCCGGCACCACGTCGTAGTCGTAGGCCGCGAAGACGCCGCCCGGTCGGAGAACGCGAGCTGCCTCGGCGAAGGTCGGCTCGGGCTCCATCCAGTGCAGCGACTGCGAGCAGGTGACGATGTCCGCGACCCCGTCCGGAAGGCCGGTCTCGTGCGAGAACCCTGCGCGGTACTCGACGCCCGGGGCGTCCTCGGCGGCGGCGAGCATGGCCGGGTTCGGCTCGACGCCGACCGCCCGGCGAGCGTGGCCCGACCACGCGCGGGTCGAAAGGCCGGTCCCGCAGCCGAGGTCGACGACGAGCGCGGGCCGCGGGGCGCGGGCGTAGCGGCCGAGCAGCCGCAGCAGCTCGGCCGGCGGGCGCGGTCGGAAGCGGTCGTAGTGCTGCGCGAACCCCTCGCGCTCGTAGCCTGACGTCTCGATCAGCGTCCGCGAGAAGCCGCTCACGGGCCCGAGGCTACTGCAACTGCTTGCGCCGGTCAGGCGGTGTTTCGCGGGGCGGGCTCGCCGCAGAGGCCCGCCCCGCCCACGCGTCAGGACGCCAGTGCTGCCGCCGGTTCCGCCGGCGAGGCGTCGAGCGCGAGCTCATCCGCGAACGCGATCACGATCTCGGGGTCGAACTGCGTGCCCGCGCAGCGGTCGAGCTCCGCGATCGCCTCCTCCGTCGACACCCGGCGCCGGTACACGCACTCGGAGGTCATCGCGTCGAACGCGTCGGCCACGAAGATGATCCGCGCGCCCAGCGGGATTCCGTCCCCGAGCAAGCCGTCGGGATAGCCGCTCCCGTCCCAGCGCTCGTGGTGGTGCAGAACCCATTCGGCTACGGTGTCCACACCGAGGCTCTCGAGCATGCGGAAGCCGATCTGCGGGTGCCGCTCGAGCACGATCCGCTCGGGCTCGGTCAGGGGGCCGGGCTTGCGCAGAAGCTCTTCTGGGATCGCGAGCTTGCCGAGGTCGTGCAGGCTCGCCGCAAGGCGCGTGAGCTCGATCTCTTCGTCGGCGAGACCGAGCCGGCGCGCCGTCCGCGCGGCCAGCTCCGCCACCCGCTGCGAGTGGCTGCCGCTGTAGGCGTTGCGGGCGTCGACCGCGCGCGCGAGGCTCGCGGCGGCCCGGAACCGAGCGGCCCGGTCGGGACCGCTCGCCAGGCGCTTCAACTCGGCGAGCTCGATCACGTCCGGCCGGTAGGCGCGTACCCGGTTCTTGCCGTACTCCTTCGCCCAGTAGAGCGCGCTGTCTGCGAGCCGAATCAGCTCGTCGCGTTCGGCCGCGTGCTGCGGTGAGGTCGCGACGCCGGCACTGACTGTCACCGGCCCGACGTGGTCGAGGTTCAGGCTGCCGATCCGGTCGACGACGGACGCAGCTGCGGCGAGCCCGGCCGACTCGTCGTAGCCGGGAAGCAGCAGCGCGAACTCGTCGCCGCCCAGTCGGAACGCCTCGCCCGTCTGGCGCAGTCGCGTCGCCAGCTGCGAGAGCAGGCGGTCTCCCGCCGGATGCCCGAAGCGGTCATTGATCCGCTTGAAGTCGTCGACGTCGACGAGACAGAGCGAAAGCGGCAGCTGGCGCTCGCGGGCGTGCGCGAGCTCGCGCTCGAGCCGCTCGTGGAAGTGGCGGTGGTTGCCGAGCCCGGTCAGCGGGTCGGTCAGCGCCAGCCTCATCGCACGCAGGGCGCGGACGATCGCGCGCTGGTAGAGCTGGATCGCGAGCAGCGGCCCGACGAGCGCGACCGACAGGAACGGCGAGCGTTGCCAGAGCACGACCAGCATCAGCGCAGCCGAGCCCATCAGCGAGAAGGGCACGATCGTCCAGCGGACGTTGGAGCGCGCGAGCGCCCAGAGCGAGCGGCGCGAGCTGACCGCGACGACGGCGGTGATCAGGACGAGATTGACGGAGTACTGGGCCGAAGCTGCTGCGCCTACCCGGGCGAGCACGCCACTCGGCCCTGTCGCATCGTGGAGCGGCGCCGAGAGCCCTCCGGCCGCGGTCGCCGCGAGAGCCAGCACCGAGACGTTGTAGGCGATCCGGATCCGGGGGCGTTGCTCGAGCAGCTGGGTGACGGCGGGCGCGAGGAAGACCACGAGCAGCCCGGCGGCCCAGCCGAAGAGGACGATCGAGGCGACTCCGAAGACGAACGAGAGCGAGACGCCGCCGGTGTCGACGCCTTCAACCGGCACCGGGAAACGATCGGCGAGGGTCGAGGCGAGCAGCAGCGCGACGAGCCCGAGCAGCGTGCTCGCACGGTGCGGAGTGACGGCGAACGAGACGGCGGCCGCGCACGTGACGCCGAGGCCGGCCACGCACACGGGAACGATGACACCGAGCAGCCGCAGCGGCGGGAGGGCGCTCTTGTCCACTATCCCGCTACCAGTACAGGTTCAGAAGTTCCTCGACGCCCCCGGCCACTGCGATCGCGATCGACGCGGCAACGAGGGCAAGCGCTACGAGGCGAGAACGCCAGTGCAACATCGTGAACCTCCCCAAGACACGAAACATGACCCAGCGATTCTCCAACGTAGGGCCAACGAGGGACATCCCCCGGAAGGGGGAAGTCGTTGTCCGCCGGGATTACGCCTTACGAGCCGGAAAGACCGGCCTCGGCCAGCGGCCGCCGGGCCCAGGCGAACGACTGCCGGTACCAGCCGGTCATCGGCACGACCCCAACGCCTTGGCCGGAGGAGTGGATCATCCAGCCGCTACCCAGATAGATGCCGGTGTGCCCGACTTCGCCGGGAGTCGACTTCGACCCTTTGGACCCGAAGAACACCACGTCGCCGGGGGCGAGCTTGGCGAACGCGATCCGCTCGGAATGGGGCACCTCCCCGCTCATCTGGTAGGTCGTGCGCCCCTGAATCGTGGTGTTCAGCGCGGCGCCGCCCGGATACTTCTGCAGCTTGTAGACGCGCCAGACGAAGCCCGAGCAGTCGAAGCCGCCGAGCGCCTTGATGCCGAACGGCGACTCGGCGTGCTCGCTCGTCCCGCCCCAGACGTAGGGGTAGCCGATGAAGTGCACGCCCGTGTCCAGAACGCGGAGCTGCCAGGCGCTGAGGTGTGGAAGCGTGAAAGTCGCGACGGAGTCCTCCACGTACTGCTGCTCCCAGCCCTGGAACCGGAGGATCTTGGCGACGGAGTAGGCGGTCTCGGCGCGCGTGACCGGCGTCGAAGGGAGGAGCTCGAGGTCGTCCTGCTTGGCCGGGTGGTCGAGGCGGAGGCCGAGCAGGCGGGCGACCGTCTCGCTGCCGAAGCGGGCAGGAACCGTGAGGCCGGCCGCCCGGGCGCCCGCGACGAATCCGGCCGCGGCGTCGGAGAGGCGGATCGCGCTCACCAGCCGCGCGTCGAGCTTCGTGAGGGTCACCGGCGCCGTCGGGTCGACCGGGGTCTGGAGCGGCTGCTTCGTCAGCGCGGCGACGAGGGTGGCCAGCTCACCCTGCGTGAGCGTGTCGTTCGGCCGGAACTGCGCGACGCTCTTCGCCATCAGGCCGTGCGAGACCACGACGCGGATCTCGGGCTGGGCCCAGGACTGGGGCGGCGGCGCGGTCGTCTGCGCGCGGGTCTTGGCGAGGCTGCCGCCGCCGAGGTTGGCGGCGCCGGCGGCGGGCGCGGCGAGAAGCGCGCAGCAGGCGGCTACTGCGAGTGGGCGGCTCATCCCCGTTCGTATCGTCCTGGGGCCTGTTCGGCTTTAGGCGTTGCGTAGGCTGCGCGGCGTGGAGCCCGAGATCACGCCGGAACCGAGCCCGGAGGAGCGCGCGGCGATCCTCGCTGCGCTCCGCGAGCAGGAGTCGGAGGGCTCCGAGCCGGCGGGCTACCGCAGCGCGTGGCTCCGGGAGGGCATTCGCGAGAGCCTCGAGGACGACGCCCAGGAGAGCTAGGCCGGCCGGCCGCGCAGGAGGCCGGGCGCGACGCGCGCGTAGTCGAGCCCTGAGAGCCAGGTCAGGACCAGGGCGACGAGCAGCGCCCACCAGGCGACCCGCTGGTCCCACGCCCCGGCCGCGGCGAAGCCGCCGATCGCCGCGGCGGTGGCCTGCGACCAGGTTTTGAGCTTTCCGAGATCCCGCGCGTGCATGACCACTCCTCGCTCCATCGCGGCCAGGCGCAGGCCCGAGACGAGGAACTCCCGGGCGACGATCGCGGCGACCATCCAGGCGGGGAAGATGTCCTCGCCGATCAGGACGATCAGGACGGTCAGGACGAGCAGCTTGTCCGCAACCGGGTCGAGCAGCGAGCCGAGCGGCGAGCCGCGACCGTGTCGCCGTGCGATCCGGCCGTCGAACCAGTCGGTCGTCATCGCGGCGATGAACACGCCGGTCGCCCACCAGTTGTGGTTGGGGAAGTCCCAGACGTAGAGGGCGACGACGAGCGGCACCGCGGCGGCCCGGGCGAGCGTGAGCTGGTCGGCCAGGCTCATGCGCAGGGAGAATACGGGCCGTGGCGCCCTTCTCGAAAGTCCTGGTGGCGAACCGCGGCGAGATCGCCGTGCGCATCTTCCGCACGCTGCGCGAGCTCGGGATCGGCGGTGTGGCCGTCTACTCGGAGGCCGACCGGAGCTCGCTCCACGTCGCGGCCGCCGACGAGGCGTATCTGATCGGCCCCGGCCCGGCTGCCGAGAGCTACCTCGATCCGGACCGCATCCTCGAGGCGGCGACCCGGTCCGGCGCCGAGGCGGTGCACCCCGGGTACGGCTTCCTCGCCGAGAACGCCGGCTTCGCTCGGGCCGTCTCCCGGGCTGGCCTCGTCTGGATCGGGCCTCCCGCGGACGCCATCGAGACGATGGGCTCGAAGACGGCCGCGCGCAAGCAGATGCTGGCCGCCGGAGTGCCGGTAGTGCCAGGAACGACCGAACCGGTCACGTCGGCCGACGAGGTCGTCGGGCTAGGCGACGAGCTCGGCTGGCCGCTCGCGATCAAGGCCGCCGCGGGTGGAGGCGGCAAGGGCTTCCGCGTCGTGCGCGAGGCGACCGAGGCGGAGCGGGCCTTCGAGTCGGCGAGCCGCGAGGGCGAGGCCTACTTCTCGGACCCGGCGGTCTACGTCGAGCGGTATCTCGAAGACCCGCGCCACGTGGAGGTCCAGGTGCTCGCCGATGCCCATGGCAACGTCATCCACCTCGGCGAACGGGACTGCACCATCCAGCGTCGGCACCAGAAGCTCGTCGAGGAGACGCCCTCGCCCGCGGTCGACGGCGAGCTCCGCAAGCGGATCGGCGAGATCGCCGTCGAAGCCGCCCGCGCGGTGCGCTACCGCAGCGCGGGGACGATCGAGGGGCTGCTCTCGCGTGAAGGCGAGTACTTCTTCCTGGAGATGAACACCCGGATCCAGGTCGAGCACACCGTCACCGAGATGGCGACCGGCCTCGATCTCGTTCGCGAGCAGGTTCTCATCGCGGCCGGAGAGCCGCTATGGCTGCGCCAGGAGGACGTCCGGCTGACCGGCCACGCGCTCGAGTGCCGGATCAACGCCGAGGATCCGTCCAACGGCTTCCTGCCCAGCCCCGGGCGGATCACGAGCTACCGCGAGCCGGGCGGGCCCGGGGTGAGGGTCGACTCCGGGGTCACCCCGGGCTCGGAGGTCCAGTCGCTCTACGACCCCCTGGTCGCCAAGCTGATCGTCCACGGCGTCGACCGCGAGCACGCGCGTCGCCGGATGCTCCGCGCGCTCGGCGAGTACGAGATCGGCGGGATCACGACGCTGCTCGGGTTCCACCGGGCGCTGCTCGAGCACCCGTGCTTCGTCGCAGGCGAGACCTGCCACGGCGTCGTCGAGTCCGAGGAGCTCGCGCAGCACGCGAAAGATCTCGAGGATTCGTTGTCTCATATGAAAACAACCGTACCGGCGGAGTCGGACGGCAGACTCCGCGAACGGGTCTCGACCGTCGAGCTCGAAGGCCGCCGCTTCGAGGTCACGACGCTCGTCCCCGAGCCTCCGTACGCCGACCTCGCCCGCCGCCGCCGGGAGCGCAGTGCCGCCACCGCGCACGGCGCCGCCAAGGACGCGGTCACGACGCCAATGCAGGGCACCGTCCTCGCGGTCGAGGTGAGCGAGGGCGACGATGTCCACGCGGGCCAGGTCATCTGCGTCATCGCGGCGATGAAGATGGAGAACGAGATCACAGCGCCGCGCGACGGGACAGTGACCGAGCTCTCCGTCGAGCCCGGCCAGCCGGTCACTACCGGCCAGGTCGTCTGCGTGATCGCCCAGGACGGCGACTGAGGCCCCCTCCGAGCGGGCACGCCTCGCTAGAGTCCGCGCCCGGTGGACCTCTACGAATACCAGGGCAAGGAGCTTTTCCGGCGGTTCGGGATTCCCGTTTCCGAGGGGCGCCTGGCGACGACGCCGCCCGAAGCACGCGCCGCTGCCGAAGAGATCGGCGGCCCGGTCGTCGTCAAGGCGCAGGTGCTGACCGGCGGCCGCGGGAAGGCCGGCGGGGTCAAGCTTGCGGACGATCCCGGCGACGCCGAGCAGAAGGCTGAGGGGATCCTCGGCCTCGACATCAACGGCCACGTCGTGCGCAAGCTCTGGATCGAGAGCGCCTCGGAGATCGCGAAGGAGTACTACCTGTCGATCACGTTCGACCGCGGCGCCAAACGGGTGCTGTTCATGCTCACGACCGAGGGCGGCGTCGAGATCGAGGAAGTCGCGGCCACGAAGCCCGAAGCGCTGGCGCGGCTACACGTCGACCCGCTCGAGGGCTTCCAGCCCTACCAGGCACGGCGGCTGATCTACGGCGCCGGCATCGCCGACCCGGAGGAGCAGAAGCAAATCGCGAAGATCGTCGAGCAGCTCTACCGCTGCTTCGTCGAGACCGACGCGATGCTCTGCGAGATCAACCCGCTGATCGTCACGCCCGAAGGAGAGGTCCGGGCCCTCGACTCCAAGTTCACGGTCGACGACAACGCGCTCTACAAGCACCCCGACGTCGAGGAGATGCGCGACCCCGAGGCTTACCCGCCCGAGGAGCGGGCCGCCCGCGAGAAGGGCGTTACCTACGTCAAGCTCGACGGCGAGGTCGGAATCCTCGGCAACGGCGCCGGGCTCGTGATGTCGACGCTGGACGTGATCGCGCTCGTAGGGGGCCGCCCGGCGAACTTCTGCGACCTCGGCGGCGGCGGTGACGCGCAGGGCGTGGTCGACGCGCTCGAGGTGATCACGGCCGACTCGCAGGTGCGCTCGATCCTCTTCAACATCTTCGCTGGGATCACGCGCTGCGACGTGGTGGCGCAGGGAATCCTCGAAGCGCTCTCGCAGATCAAGATCGAGCAGCCGATCGTCGTCCGGTTCGACGGCACGAACGCCGAGGAAGGGCGCCAGATCCTTGCCGACGCGGCGCCGCCGAACCTCCACGTCGAGCCGACGATGCTCGACGCGGCGCGCCGTGCGGTGGAGCTCGCCGCGTGACGACCTGGTCCGACCGGGCCGAGGCCTACCGCGAGAGCCCGACGCACCGCGAAGGGCCTGATCTCGACCTGGTCGTCGAGTGGTGCGACCCGGGCGAGGGCGTGAAGGCCCTGGACGTCGCCACCGGCGGCGGGCATGTGGCGCGGCGGCTGCGCGAGGAGGGCTGCGTCGTCGTAACCCTCGACCCGTCGCCCGGAATGCAAGCCGACGTGCTGGCCGGCGCCGAGTCGATTCCCTTCGAGGACGGCTCGTTCGACGTCGTCGTCTCGCGGATCGCGCCCCACCACTTCGAGGGCCTCGAGGCCGCCCTGGCCGAGATGGCGCGCGTCAGCAAGCGGCTGGTCGTGATCGAGGACACCCTGTATTCGAGCGATCGGCACGAGCGGGCGGAGAAGCTGCGCGACCCGACACACGTGCGCAACTACACCGAGGACGAATGGCGCGCGTCCCTGGCCGGCGCCGGGCTGGAGGTCGAACGGGTCGAGCGCTTCGAGAAGACGCACCCGCTCGAGGCTTGGCTAGCCCGCACCGGCTGCGAGGGCGCCGACGCCGAGCACGTGCGCGAGCTGCTGGCCGACCGGATGACCGACGACGGCTCGGCCTGGACCGACACGAAGATCATCCTCCGAGCCCGAAGGGGAGACGCCTGATGGCGGTCATCGTGGACGGTGACACACGCCTCGTCGTCCAAGGCCTGACCGGGCGCGAGGGCCGCTTCCACGGCCTGCGCAACCGCGACTACGGCACCAGCGTCGTCGCCGGCGTGACCCCTGGCAAGGGCGGCCAGGACGCGGACGGCGTGCCGATCTTCGACACGGTCGCGGAGGCCGTCGAGGAGACCGGGGCCAACACGACGATGGTCTTCGTTCCGGCGCGCTTCGCGGCAGACGCAATCTACGAGGCCGTCGACGCCGGCATCGGCACCGTGATCTGCATCGCCGAAGGCCTGGCGGCCCACGAGATGCTCAGGATCTACAACTACATCCGCCCGCGCGGGATTACGATGCTGGGCCCGAACTGCCCCGGGGCGCTCTCGCCGGGGAAGGCGAACGTCGGGATCATCCCGGCGGAGATCTTCCGCGAGGGCGCCGTCGGCGTGGTCTCGCGCTCCGGCACGCTCACCTACCAGATCGGACACGAGCTGACGCAGCGGGGGCTCGGGAACTCGACCATCGTCGGGATCGGTGGCGACCCGGTGGTCGGCTCCTCGTTCATCGACATTCTCGAGCGCTTCGAGGCGGACGACGAGACCGAGCTGATCGTGCTCGTCGGCGAGATCGGCGGCGACGAGGAGGAAAAGGCTGCCGCCTACATCGCGGAGCACGTGACCAAGCCGGTGATCGCCTACATCGCCGGCTTCACCGCGCCGCCCGGCAAGACGATGGGACATGCAGGCGCGATCATCTCCGGCTCGTCCGGAACCGCCCAGGCGAAGAAGGAGGCGCTCGAGGCCCGCGGCGTGCAGGTCGGCACCACGCCGACCGAGGTCGCCGACCTCGCCGCCTCGACCGCCGGCGCTCGCACCTAGACGCGCCGGTTCGTTCTCTAGACTCGGGCGCATGCCCACCTCCTTTGCCCGGGGAATCCCCGGACCGGACCTGTTGCCGGTCGACGAGCTGGCCGCCTGCGCCCAGGCGGCGCTGCGGGACGACGGGCGGACGATCCTCTCCTACGGCAGCACGCTTGGATATCAGCCGCTGCGGGACTGGATCGGCGAACGGCACGGTGTCGAGCCGGGTCGGGTGATCGTGACCAACGGTTCGCTGCAGGCGTTCCACCTTGTGCTCGCGACGCTCGAGCCGGGCCGCGTGCTCGTCGAGCGGCCGACCTATGACCGGCCGCGGCGAATCCTCGCCGCGGAGGGCCGTCCCGTCGGCGAGGTTGCGCTCGACGAGGACGGCCTCGACGTCGACGAACTCGAGCGCGTCTATGACGTTGGCGACCGCCTCCTCTACACGATCCCGACCTTCCAGAACCGTACGGTCTCGTCCGCTTCGAGGGCGCGCCGCTGCCGAGCCTGCGCGAGCTCGAGGGCGGCAACCGGGTGCTCTACAGCTCGTCCTTCTCGAAGACCGTCGCGCCCGGTCTGCGCGTCGGATACCTGATCGTGCCGCCGGCTCTCGCCGCGGAGCTCGAGCCGCTGGTCGCGTCGACCTACATCACGCCGGCACTGCTGGCGCAGGCGACCGTTCACGAGTTCTTCCGGCGCGGCTTGTTCGAGCGGAACCTCGAGCGCGTTTGCGGGCTCCTGCGCGAGCGGCGCGACGCGATGCTCGAGGCGCTCGAGCGCGAGCTCGCCGGCCGCGCGCGCTGGAACCGGCCCGAGGGCGGCTATTTCCTTTGGCTGGACCTCGCGGAAGGCGTCGACGCGAGCGAGCTGCTCGGCCCGGCGTCGGAGGCCGGTGTGACGTTCGTCCCCGGCGCCGACTTCGGCGGGCCTCCAAACTCGCTCCGGCTCGCGTTCAGCTTCGTCTCGCCGGCGGAGATCGACGAAGGCGTGACCCGACTGGCGCGCCTAGTGTCGTCGGTGCCGGTGGCGGTAGAGCTGGGATAGCAGCACTCCGCCGAGGACACCGAGCGCCAGGCTGAGCAGGATCAGCCAGATCAGCGAGACACGCGAGCTGCCGAAGACGAACCGCACCTTGACGTTCTTGTCGTTCTCGAGCACGAAGCCGACGACGTAGGCGATCGTCACCGCCAGGACCAGGAGCTTCGCATAGAGACGGGGCTGCCACTCGCGGAACCCCTCGTGCGGGACAGCGGTCTCCGTCTCGCCGCGACGACGGAAGAGGGGCATGCGTCAGTCTAGGCGGCGCGCGAGTCGCCCGTCAGCGGGCGCGGCACCAGCCGAGGCTGGCGTGGAGGGACGAGCGAGCCCCGGCTGTGAAGCCGGAAGGTCGGGCACGGCGCCTCGGGCGAGAGCGCGCACAACCCGGCTCGACGGAAATAGCAATCTTCGCAGGTTGGTTGGGTGATCTTGCTCATCTTGCTGTCCGCTCCCTCTCGCGACGCCTCCTGGACAAGGCAGGACTATAGGTGGCCAGGTCCGACTTTCAAGGTTTGCCTGTGGAGAAAACAATGCAATTTCCGGCGGTTTCCGCGGCCCGAAAATTGCGCGAACTTCACGCTTTCGGAGTGGGCGTTGCCAGCGCTCGCAACGCTTGTTGAATGTTTTCCACAGGGATGATCCGGAGCCCGTCCGCGTAGCGTCTCGCCTCGCGCGCGTTGTCCCCGGCGGGCACAAGGAAGACGTCCACACCCGCGCGGCGAACGCCGAGCGTTTTTTGCTTCACGCCGCCGATCGGGAGCACCTCGCCGTTGAGGGCGAGCTCGCCGGTCGCCGCGATCCTGCGTCCGTGCGTGACGTTTCGCCCGAGCTGCTGGAGGATGTCGAGCGCGAAGGCAAGGCCGGCCGAGGGCCCGCCGATCCCCTGCGAGTCGATCGACACCGGGACCGGAAGGTGGACGCGCAGGTCGTCGGTTCCGACCACGCCGATCAGCGCTCGCCCTGGGCTGCTTGGGTCGGAAGTGGTCTTGATCCTTGCCTGGTCGATCTTGGTTCCGCGGCGGAAGCGGACAGTGACGACGTCTCCGGGGTGCTTGTGGCCGAGCAGCGCCCGCAGCCCGAGCACCGTCGTCACCGGGTGTCCCTGGACCGCGAGGATCACATCGCCTGACTCGAGCGTCTTCGCCGCGGGCGCGCTGCGTTGGACGGAGAGCAGCGTCACGCCGTCGCTGCGCGCGTTGACCTTGTAGCCGAGCAGCTTGAGCGCGACGTAGGGCGCGACCTTCTGCGAGTCGGCCATCTCCTGCTGGCCGAGACGGTTCTCGAGCGACGAGCTCACGCCCTTCGGTGTCTTGACGACCGTCGAGCCGCTCGCCCGGACCCAGGGCAGCAGCCGCTCCAGCAGCCGCGCCGGGCGCTCTCTCACGTCGACGAAGTAGATCGTTCCCTTGTCGGTTCGCGCGTGCTTGGCCTCGAGGTGGACGAGCGGCGCCACCGGGTGGGCGGGATCGACCAGTTGGATCTCATAGCCGTGGGCCGGCGCGATCCAGAGCACGAGGAGCGCCACGACGATCATGAGCGCGCCCGTCGAGGCGAGCCGGCCGGGTGAGAGCCACTTCGAGCGGGCGTTCGGTGTGGGGCCGCCTTCCTCGGTCAAAGCAGTCCTCGCGTCAGGCCGCCGTCGACCGGGATCACAGTCCCGGTCACGTAGCTCGCGGCATCCGAAGCGAGGAAGCAGACGACCTGGGCGACCTCATGGGGCGAACCGAACCGGCGGAGTGGGATCTGCTCCAAGTCCGCGGCGCGCGGCTTGCCCGCGTAGACCTCGGCGAGCCGCTCTGTCTCGATCCGGCCGGGCGCGATCGAGTTGACCGTGATCTTCTTCGGCCCGACCTCGCGCGCGAGAGTCTTGGCCCAGCCGATTACGCCGGGTCGCACCATGTTCGAGAGGGCGAGATTGTCGATCGGCTCGCGTACCGAGCTCGAGGTGATGTTGATCACGCGCCCGTGGCCGCTGCGCTCGAGCTGGGGGAGGCAGAGCTCCGTCAGCCGGACGGCGGAGAGGAGCAGGAGCTCGACCGCCTCTTCGATCTGCTCGTCGGTGATGCCTTCCGCAACGGTTCGCGGAGGTCCGCCGCCGTTGTTGACGAGGACGTCGACGCCGCCGAAAGCCTCGAGCGTGCGGTCGTAGAGGCGCTTCAGGTCGGCCGGGTTCGTCACGTCGCCGCGCACCGCCAGCCCGCCGATTCGCTCGGCCTCGCGCTCGAGCAGCTCTCGCCGGCGAGCGAACATGGCGACGTTCGCGCCCTCGGCCGCGAGCGACTCGGCAATCGCCAGGCCCATCCCCGACGAGGCGCCGCAAACGATCGCCGTCCGGCCCGCTAGCCCGAGCTCCATGTCCCGTTGTGCCTCCTCGCCGGGCTCACCAGGTACAAGCGTGCTTCCCCACCCGGGTGGGGAAGGAAGAGTTCCACCCGCCACCCGCGCTGAGCGTACCCAGGATTGTGTGCCGTGTCCGTGCCGGCTTTGTGCCGGGTCCGTGCTGGTTCGTCCACATCCGCCTCTACGCGGCCGTGCCGAGCACGCCGACGACATCGCGCACTGCCACGGCCGAGGCCTCGAACGCGCGCTGCTCGTCGTCGCTCAGCTTCAGCTCGACGACCTCCTCGATCCCGGCGGCGCCGAGCTTCACGGGCACGCCCATGTACAGGCCGTCGACTCCGTATTCGCCCTCGAGGTACGCCGTACACGGAAGCACGCGGTGCTCGTCCAGCAGGACGGCGCTCACCATCTGCGCCGCGGCCGCGCCGGGCGCGTACCAAGCGGAGGTGCCGAGCAGCTCGACGATCTCGCCGCCGCCCTTGGCCGTCCGCTCGACCATCGCGTCGATCCGCCCGGCGGAGACGAGGTCGCGGAGCGGGATGCCGCCGACGGTCGTCGCCGAGACGACCGGCACCATCTGGTCACCGTGGCCGCCGAGCACCATCGCGGTCACATCCTTGACCGACGAGCTCGTCTCCCAGGCGATGAAGGTCGAGAAGCGCGAGGTGTCGAGGATCCCGGCCATGCCGAAGACCCGTTCCTTCGGCCAGCCCGAGACGTTCTTCGCGACGTGGCACATCGCGTCCAACGGGTTCGAGACGACGACCAGCACTGCGTCCGGCGACTGCGCGACGACCTGCTCGGTGACCGAGCCGACGATCTTCTCGTTGGTCGTCACGAGGTCGTCGCGGCTCATGCCGGGCTTGCGCGGGACCCCCGCGGTGACGACGACCACGTCGGAGCCGGCGCTCTCCTCGTAACCATTCGAGCCGACGACGTTGGGCTCGTAGTCGAGGACGGCGCCCATCTGGTTGATGTCGAGCGCCTTTCCCTGCGGCAGGTTCTCGACGATGTCGACCAGGACGACGTCAGCGAAATCCCGGGTCGCGAGCACCTGCGCGCAGGTCGCGCCGACGTTCCCGCCGCCGACCACGGTCACCTTCCGCCGGGTCATGTCCGCTCCCGGCACCGGCAAAGCCGGCACCTCCGCTCCCTGATGAGCTCCGTCAAGCCTACGCTCAAACCCGCTCCCGGCGCCGGCAAAGCCGGCACCTCCGCTCCCTGATGAGCTCCGTCAAGCCTACGCTCATACCCGCGCTCCCATCGCGTCGATGATCGCGTCGGCGACCTCGCTCGTGCCGACAGCCGTCGGATCGTCGCGGCTCGGCTTCATGTCGTAGGTCACGTTCTTTCCCTCGCGGATCACCTCGGCGATCGCGCTCTCGAGGCGCTCGGCCGCCTCGAGCTCATCGAGATGCCGGAGCATCAACATCCCGGAGAGCATCATTGCCATCGGGTTCACCTTGTTCTGGCCGGCGTACTTCGGCGCCGAGCCGTGAGTGGGCTCGAAGACGGCCGCATGGGTGCCGAAGTTTCCGCCGGGCGCGAGCCCGAGGCCGCCGACGAGCCCCGCCGCGAGATCGGAGACGATGTCTCCGTACAGATTCGGGAGCACGAGCACGTCGTACTCCTCCGGGCGCTGGACGAGCTGCATGCAGAGGTTGTCCACGATCCTGTCGTCGAACTCGACGTCGGAGTTCTCCTCCGCGACCTCGCGAGCAACGCGCAGCCAGAGCCCGTCCGAGAACTTCATGATGTTTGCCTTGTGCACGGCCGTCACCTTCCGGCGGCCGTTGCGGCGCGCATAGTCGAAGGCGAACTCGAAGATCCGGCGGCTGCCGTCGACCGAGAGAGGCTTGATCGAGATTCCCGACCGCGGCGGCACATGCCCTCCGCGCGCCTCGATCCACTCGGCGAGCTCCTCGGCGTGCGCGGTGCCCTCCTCGTACTCGATGCCCGCGTAGAGATCCTCGGTCGCCTCGCGGACGATGACCAGGTCGACGTTCTCGTAGCGGGAGCGGACGCCGGGATAGCTCTTGCACGGCCGCACTTGGCCGTAGAGGTCGAGCGTCTTCCGCAGCGTGACGTTCACCGAGCGGAAGCCGCCGCCGACCGGAGTCGTGATCGGGCCCTTCAGCGCCACGCCGGTGCGCGTGATCGAATCGAGCACGTGCTCGGGCAGCGGGTTGCCGCCGTACTGCTCCATTACGTCCGCGCCGGCGTCCTGCACGTCCCATTCGAGCGCGACCCCGGTCGCCTCGAGGACGCGGCGCGTGGCCTCGCTCAGCTCAGGGCCGGTGCCGTCACCGGGGATCAGCGTCACCTCGTGCGCCACGGCGCGTGACTCTAGCGGAGCGCTGTACGCTTCCAGCCGTGAACGACTTCAAGCCGGGGCTCGAAGGCGTCGTCGCCGTCCAGACCGAGATCGCCGAGCCGGACCGCGAGGGCGGCGCTCTCCGCTATCGCGGGATCGACATCGAGGAGCTCGTCGGCCACGTTCCCTACGAGAAGGTCTGGGGGCTGCTCGTCGACGACGACATCAACTCCGAGATGCCTCACCCCGAGCCGTACGAGCCGGCCGCGCTGAGCGGCAATGCGCCGTCCGACCTGCAGGCCGAGACGGGGCGTCTGTCCGGGGTCTGGAGGCTCGGCAAGCTGAACGAGATCTCCGACGAGCAGGCGCGCGAGGACCTCGGCCGGCTCTCGGCGGAGATGATGGAGATCGTGGCCCGCTCGGCCGCCGTGGCGGAGGGTCGCGAGCCGGCGCCCGACGACGTGGTCGCAGGCGGCGACACCGCCGCCGAACGCTTCCTGCTCCGCTGGCGCGGCGAGGCCGACCCGCGCCATGTCACGGCGATCGACACGTACTGGATCTGCACGGCCGAGCACGGGCTCAACGCCTCGACCTTCACCGCCCGGGTGGTCGCCTCGACCGGCGCCGACTGCGGCGCCGCGCTCTCGGCGGCCGTCGGTGCGCTCTCCGGCCCGCTGCACGGCGGCGCGCCCGCCTACGTGAAGCCGATGCTCGAAGAGGTGCAGGAGCTGGGCGACCCGGAGCGCTGGGTGCGCGACGCGCTCGAGCACGGCAAGCGAATCATGGGCTTCGGCCACCGGGTCTATCGCGCGGAGGACCCGCGCTCGCGGATCCTCAAGCGGACCGCGAAGGAGCTCGGCTCGCCGCAGGTCGAGGTGGCGGAGGAGCTCGAGCTGGTCGCCCTCAAGGCGCTGCAGGAGCGGCACCCCGAGCGCGTTCTGGCGACGAACGTCGAGTACTACTCGGCGATCGTGCTCGACGTCGCCGAGATCCCGCCGCCGCTCGCGCCCGCGATGTTCGCCTGCTCGCGGGTGGCCGGCTGGTCGGCGCATATCCTCGAGCAGAAGCGCACCGGTCGCCTGTTCAGGCCATCTGCCCAGTACATCGGACCGGCGGAACGATCTCTAGCCTCGGTGTGACCCTGGCCGAGGCAGCCGCCCTGGCTGACGAGCTGGCCAAGCAAGGCAAGGAGCGCGAGGTCGCGGACCTTCGCCGCGACTGGGCCGACGAGCTGGAGCTGGAGGTGCGCTCGCAGGACTACCGGGAGCGCGCGACTGCGTACCGCGCCATCGGCCAGCTCCGCTTCCGCCAGAAGACGGAGCTCCTGCGCCGCGGGCTCGAGGACGAGAGCCCAGCCTGCCGCGGGTCGGCGCTGCTCTCGCTCGAGCTGCTCTCGCGCGACGCGCCGAGGGAGATCAACGCGGTCCGGCCGCTCCTGCACACGCTCGCGAACGCGGACGACAATCCGGCGGTTCGGCGGCTCGCCGTCCTCTCGCTCCGCAACGGCTCACCCCAGCGCGACACGATCGTCCTCCTGCACGGGATCGCCGAGGAGGACGGGCTGGAGCGCGGCCTGCGCGAGCAGGCGGCGAAGGTCGCCGCCGAGCTCGAGAAGCGCGCGAAGAGTCGCTAGCGGCTCAGCCGCTAGCCGCTCAGCGGCAGGCGCACAGGTTGCCGCGGAGCTCGCGGCCGCAGGACGGGCAGATCCGCCGGCGCTGCCTCCATTCGAGCCCTCGTTTGCCGACTCCGGCGAGCGCCATCAGCAGGCCCGTCGCGGCGGTGGTCAGGAGCAGCCCGGCAACGTGGGGATCGACGTACATGCAGGTTTGATTCCGCCGTCTCAGTCACTCGAAACGTCCCCGCGCCGGCGGGCGTGCGGGTGGCTCCGGAAATAGACCTCGCGGCGGCGGCGGTCGCTGACGTGCGTGTAGAGCTCGGTAGTGCCCAGGTCGGCGTGGCCGAGCATCTCCTGGACGCTGCGCAGGTCGGCGCCGCCCTCCAGCAGGTGCGTGGCGAACGAGTGGCGGAGGAGGTGCGGGTGAACGCGCCCCGGCTCGAGGCCGGCGCGCTCGGCCAGGCGGCGGAGGATCAGGAAGGCGCCGGCTCTCGTCAGGGCGCCGCCCTGGGCGTTCAGGAACAGCTCGGGCCGGTGACGGCGGTCGAGGAACGGGCGGCCGTGGGCGAGGTAGCGGCGCAAGGCCTCGACCGCATGGCGGCCCACGGGCACGATTCGCTGCTTGTCGCCCTTGCCGGTACAACTGACGAGCCGCCGCTCGAGGTCGACGTCCGTCTTCCCGAGCCCGACAGCCTCGCTGACGCGGAGCCCGGCGCCGTAGAGGAGCTCGACCAGGGCGCGGTCGCGAAGCGAGCGAGGCGTCGTGCCGGGCGCGGCCTCGATCAGGCGCTGCGCCTCGGCCGCCGAGAGCGTTCGCGGCAGCTTGCGCTGCCGCCGGGGCAGCTCGAGCGCCGCCGCCGGGCTGTCCGAGCGGACGCCGAGCAGGATCAGGTGCCGGAAGAACGAGCGCACCGCCGCAACCCGCCGGGCGATGGTCGCGGGGGAGAGCCCCGCCGCGCGCAGCTCGGCGAGCCAGCGCTCGAGGTCCTCGCCCGTCGCCTTCGAGGGCAGGCCGCCGAGCCAGTCGCCGAGCGCGCGGAGGTCGCGCCGGTAGGCCTCAACGGTCTTGGGGGCTCGCCGCGCCGCGAGCAGCGCGAGGAAGCCCTCGACCTCCGGGTCGGAGCTCCGTGCAGCCGAATCGGGCCGCGGCGTGGCCATCGGACACTCTTCCTTCGCCTCCGCTGCCCGGACGCCTGCCGCGACTAGAGTGCCGGGTCCGTGAGCACGAGCGAGAACATGGAAGCGGCTGCAGAGCTCTACGACGCCGCCGCCGCGGAGCTCGACGAGGCCGCGGCGCACTGCCGCACCGCCGCGCGCCACTTCCGGGAGCAGGAGGTGCCGCGCGGCGCTGCGCACGCCTGGGCCGCCCTCGGGCACATCCGGGCGGCCGAGGAGTCGCTCGACGCGCAGGCCCGGACGCACGCTGCCAGGTCGAATCCCTAGATCACGAGCGCGGGTGCGACTTGTCGTAGACGCGGCGGAGGCGGGCGGCGTCCACGTGGCTGTACATCTGCGTCGTCGAGAGCGAGCTGTGCCCGAGCAGCTCCTGGATCGTGCGCAGGTCGGCACCGCCCTCCAGGAGATGCGTCGCGAACGCGTGGCGGAGCCGGTGCGGGTGGGGCAGCAGCCGCCTCAGCGTGCTCGTGTTCAGCCGCCGGCCGCGCGCCGACAGGAAGAACGCGTTCTCGGCGCCGCGCGCCAGCTCGGGGCGCGCGTCTCGGAGGTACTCGGCCAGCCGTAGCGCCGCCTCCTCGCCGAGTGGCACGACGCGCTCCTTGCCGCCCTTGCCGCGCACGTGGACGAGCTCCTGCTCGAAGTCGACGTCGGCGAGATCGAGGTCGACCGCCTCCTGGGAGCGCAGGCCGGCCGAGTAGACGAGCTCCACCAGCGCTCGGTTGCGCGCGGCGAGCGGCCCGTCGCCGGCGAGCCCGTCGAGCGCGCCGTCCACCTCCTCGGGCCGCGGCGCGTCGGGGAGCCGCCTCGGGCGGCGAGGGGCGAAGGAGGCGTCGGGCACGTTCTCCGGGCCGAGCGCGTGGCGCAGGAAGGCGCGAACCGCCGCCAGCTTGCGGCCGATCGTCGCCGGCGCGAGCTTCTCCGGCCGCGCGCGCCCGAGCTCCGCGGCGTAGTCGGCGAGCGTCCGCACGTCCACGTCGTGCAGGCGCGTCCCGCGCCGCTCGAGCCAGCGCGCGAACTCGCGCACGTCGACGCCGTAGGCCCGCCGCGTCGCGGGGGAAAGCGCCGGGCTCTCGAGGAAGCGTTCGATCTCGTCCACGCCACGGCTTTCGCCGCGTCGCGTGGCTTTCCCTCAACGGAGTCCCTTGCAAGCGGACTCAGGACGCGGCATTTCGCCCGCCTTCATCCACTGTGGAAAGAAGGTCGCACTCTTGGCACGAATCTCCCTTGACGAAAACCGGTGTCAGACACCGCTTTTCGCCGATCGCGGACATGGGCCGTTGCGACCCCAAGGACGCATTCGATCTTCTGTTCCACGGAGTAGCTTTTGGAGAAGGCGATGCGAGTCTTCGCACTACCCCTAGCTCTCGCCCTCGCAGCAACGGCCAGCTGCGTACGAGCGGCCTCGGGTTCGGCGCCTCCGCGCGTTGCGTGCGACCGGATCATGGACAGGTGCCATCGGGTCATGCCGGCGGTTATCGCGTTGTGCTCGGGATCGTGTCCGCGCCCCTATGAGGCTGCAGCAGCGCGCCATTCGCGTGGACGGCATGTCCTGGCCCTACTGGCACAAGGCGGGGCTCGTAATCCGCGCAAGCCGAAGTGCCGTCGTAGTCAGCGTTCCGAAGGCCTGGCGAAGGCGCGCCGCGATCACCTGGGGGAACAGCCAGATCGTCAGCTCGCTGCGCTTCGCTCCGTGTCCGTCGCCGCCAAGTGTCTGGAATGCCTACGCCGGCGGCTTCTACCTGCGCGCCGCTACGGCCTGCCTCCCGCTCCGGTTCACCGTCGGACGGCGTTCGAGAGTCGTCCGGTTCGGAATCGGGCGGCAGTGCTAGCTACGCGACTGCTGCAACGATCTCTTCGCTGAGGCTGGGGAACTTGCCGAGGAAGTCGGCTCGCTCGGCCTTGAAGCGCTCGACGAGCGCCCGGTACTCGTCGCCGCGGCCCTGCTCCCCGTAGAGCCGCCGCGGCTGCAGGATCCCCGGGTCGTCGATCCCCGGCACCGACGACGCGACCAGGTAGCCGAAGTCTAGATCCCGTTCCCACGTGATCGTGCCCTCGGCCATGCCCTTGACGATCGCCGACGAGTGCTTGATCCGCACCTTGCGCGAGCGTTCGTCGCTGTCGGGCCCGCCGACACGGCCGGTGTTCATCACGTAGACCTCGAGCGGGTTCTCGGCGAGCAGTTCGAGGAAGCGGTTCCCCTGCAGGTCGTGCGGCATCGGGAAGAACGGATTCGTGCCGGGCACACGCAGGAACTTGCCGGCCTCGTCGGCGCCGCCCGCGCTCGTGCCGGTCGTCTCGCCGAGCATGAAGAAGGCCGCGGCCTGCGGGCCCTCGAGCTTGGCGACGGCCGGGACGATGTTCTCGTTCTTGTTCAGGATCAGCAGGAAGTGCGCCTCGTCGATCTCGTCGGCGGAGGCGGCCTCGATCACCGAGAACGTGAAGGTCGCGCGGCCGTTCGACGTGTAGTTCGTGTCGTAGAAGTCGACCTCGTCGCCGTGCTGGGAGACGTTCTCCAGGTAGGAGTCCGGCTGGGTGACGGCGCCGTAGATGGTCGGCTCGTCCTCGGGGTTGAGGCCGAAGGTCTTGGCGAAGCAGCCGTTCTCGGTCGCGTAGACGCGGCCGTCCGGCATCCAGGCGACGAAGTCGTCCTGTACGGGCAGCGAGCCGTTCTGGCGTGTGAAGGTGGTCGTCGTCTTGCCGGTGCCCGAGAGGCCGACGATCAGCCCGACCCGCTTGCCGCGCTCGGTCGGGATGATCTTGCAGCCCGCGTGCAGCGGGATCCCCCCGCGGTCGTAAACCAGCTTGTTCCACATCCGCAGGCCGCCCTTCT
>VAWL01000104.1 GCA_005883965.1 Actinomycetota bacterium | reverse complement strand
AGGATCGCGCCGCGCTCGGTGACGAGCGCCGGGTCAAACGTGTAGATCGCGTCGGCGTTCTCAGAGGACGACTCGGCGAGGACGACCTCTGTGCCAGCGCCCTCGAGGATCGCGCACAGCGCCTCGTGCTCGCGGGCGATCGCGACCGCGTCGGGCTCCCCGCGCCACCCGCAGGCCTGCCAGGCGCGCAGGTCGGAAGGGGCGCGCACGAGCACCCGCCGGAGCTGACCTGTCATCGACTCGCAGCCGTAGAGCTTCGGCTCGACGCTCACGCCGAGGATCGTACTTCGGCCAGCCGCCGCTCCAGGAAGGCCTGCTCGGCAGGCTGTTGCGAGAGCTCGAGCGCCCGCGCGTACTCGTCGGCGGCCTCGCGCCGGCGGCCGAGCCGCCGTAGCAGGTCGGCCCGCGCCGAGTGGAGGTGCCGGTAAGCGTCGAGCCCCTCGATCCCGTCGATCAGCACGAGGCCGCTCTCAGGGCCCTCGGCCATCGCCACCGCGACGGCGCGGTTGAGCTCCACGACCGGCGAAGGCGCGAAGCCTGCGAGCCGTTCGTAGAGCGCTGCGATCTGCGCCCAGTCGGTCTTCGGCTCGAGATGGAGCGAGGCGATCGCGGCCTGCAGCTGATACGGGCCTGGCCGGCCCAGGGGAAGCGCCCGCTCTAGCACGCGCCGGCCCTCGTCGATCCGCTCGCGGTCCCAGAGCCGACGGTCCTGCTCCTCGAGCAGGACGAGCTCTCCGTCGCCGTCGAGCCGCGCCGCCCGGCGGGCGTCGTGGAAGAGCATTAGCGCGAGTAGCCCGAGCGCCTCGGGCTCGTCCGGCATCAGCAGCACGAGCATCTTGCCGAGCCGGATCGCCTCCTCGCACAGGTCGGCGCGCGGCGGAGGCCCGTAGCCTTCGTTGAAGATCAGGTAGACGACTGCGAGGGTCACGCGTAGGCGTTCCGGCAGCAGATGGTCGGGCGGGACGCGGAAGGGGATCCCGGCGTCGCGGATCTTCCGCTTCGCGCGCACGAGCCGCTGCGCCATCGTCGCCTCCGGGACGAGGAAGGCGCGGGCGATCTCCTCGGTCGTGAGGCCGCCGAGCGTGCGCAGGGTCAGCGCGACCTGCGCCTCGGTCGCCAGGGCGGGGTGACAACACGCGAAGATCAAGCTCAGCCGCTCGTCGGGGATCGTCTCGTCCACCTCCTCAGCCGGCTCGAGGGTCGCCAGCAGCTCCGTCTTGCGCCGCAACGTCTGCTCGCGCCGGATGCGGTCGATCGCGCCGTTGCGCGCGGTGACCAGCAGCCAGGCGCCGGGCTTGGCAGGAATGCCGTCGCGTGGCCAGCGCTCGAGCGCGATCGCAACCGCTTCCTGAAGGGCGTCCTCGGCGAGCTCGAAGTCGCCGAGGACGCCGATCAGGCTCGCGAGGACGCGCCCCCATTCGGCACGAAAGACGCGCTCGACCTCGTTCAGTGCTCTACCACCGGCCTCACTTCGACCGAGCCACCTTGCCGGGCGGCTGGGATCTTCGAGGCGAACTCGATTGCCTCGTCCAGGCTCTCGCATTCGATGAGGTAGAAGCCGCCGAGGTACTCCTTCGTCTCGGCGAAGGGACCGTCCGTCGTGAGTGTCTCCCCGTCCTTGACGCGGACCGTGGTGGCACTGGAGAGCTCGCCGAGGTCGGCGCCGCTCCGCGTCTCCGGGCGCTCGCCGAGCGCCATGTAGTCCTTCATCGCGGCCTGCTGCTCCTCCTCGCTGAGCTGTTCCCAGCCGTCGCCGGAGCCGTAGATCAAGAGCGCGTACTGCACGTCTCCTCCTTCGGTTGCTTACGAGGGTACGACGAACGGCGCCCGCGTCAATCGACAGCCACATGCACCGTTGGGTCGAGGTTGAGCTACGGGCTCGCCGGCGGGCGGCAGCGCGACGAGGCGGGCTCGGCGTGCTCGTGCTTCGAGCACTTGGCCTGCGCAGTCGCCACCGTGGTCGCCTGGAAGGTGACCGTGGTCGACGACCTCGAGCCTCTGGAGCCGCCGAAGGAGGCCAAGCCGAAACCGAGCAATGCGAGCAGAATCAGCAGGAGTGCCATGACCTGATGTTACGCCCCGAGCATGCGCTCCAGCAGGTCGAGCGCGCCCGCCTTGTCGAGCGGCTCGTTCAGGTTCCCGCACTTCGGGCTCTGCACACAGGACGGGCAGCCGCGCTCGCAGGGACAGCCCTGTAGCAGCCTGGCGGTGTCGTCGGTCCAGCCCTCGAAGACGTCGAAGCCGCGCTCCGTGATCCCGACGCCGCCGGCGTGGCCGTCGTAGACGAAGATCGTCGGCCGGCCGGTCTGGAAGTGGAGGTTGGTCGAGAGGCCCCCGATGTCCCAGCGGTCGCACATCGCCCAGAGCGGCAGCAACGCGATCAGCGAGTGCTCGGCCGCATGGAGCGACCCCAGCAGCCGCGGCATGTCGTCGAGGCCTTCGAGCATCCACGGCTCGGGCAGGAACCAGACCGCCTCGGTCTCGAACTCGGTCTGCGGCAGCACGAGCGGGACGAGCTCGATGCTCTCCTGCGTCTGGATCGACCGCTTCTGATAGCCGACGACCTGCTCGGTCACGACGACGCGGCCGAACGAGAGGTCGACGCCGAGCCGCCGCTCGCTGCGGGTGGCCTCGACGATCGCGGTCGAGGTCTCCTTCTTGGCCTGCGTGTAGTAGTCGCCGCGGAACGGTTCGACGACGGCCGTGCGCGAGGTGAAGTCGAGCTCGCGGACGCGGTAGCTCTCACCGAGGTGGAGGTAGATCGCGCCCTCGTGGACGGTCGAGTAGGCGCGCTCCTGCTCGACGATCCCGAGCATCGTCCCGCTCGAGGAGTCGACGATCGTGAACGCCTCGGGGCCTGTCGAGCGGAGCGACACCCGCGCGGCCGGATAGTCGCGGCCGGCCCATACGTAGCCGGCCTTGGTCTTCTGCAGCTCCGGGAGGACGGCCGCCCGCTCGAGCGCCGCGTCGCCGAGCAGGTCGCGGTCGGCATCGTCGAGCGGCGCCTCGAACGCCGCCGCGCGCACGTGGCCGTCGAGCACACGCGGGTTCTCGTGATCGAGGATCGCCGCCTCGACACGCCGCTCGAGCAGCGTCTCGGGCTCGCGCATGAAGTACTGGTCGAGTGCGTCCTCGCTTGCGACGAGCACCGCCAGGCCGTGGCCGCGCCGGCCGGCCCGGCCCCACTGCTGGCGCAGCGAGGCGACCGTGCCCGGGAAGCCGACCGAGAGCACGCAGTCGAGCAGGCCGACGTCGATCCCGAGCTCGAGCGCGTTCGTCGCCGAGACCCCGAGCAGCTCACCCTCGAGCAGGCGCCGCTCGATCTTGCGCCGTTGCTGCGGCGTGTAGCCGGCGCGGTAGGGCGAGAGCCGCGAGTCGTCGCCGAGGCGGTCGGCCGTGAAGCGGTGGATCAGCTCCGCCGCGCGGCGACTCTTGGCAAAGCAGAGCGTGCGCAGGCCGCGTGAGACGAGCTCGGCCATCAGGCGCGAGGCCTCGCCGAGGGCGCTCGCTCGCAGCCCCAGCTCCTCGTCGGTCAAAGGCGGGTTCCAGAGCGCGACCGTCCGCTCGGCGCGCGGGGCGCCGTCGTCGCCGATCACGGTCGCCTCGGCTCCCGTCAGCGATCGCGCGAGCTCGCCCGGGTTCGCGATCGTCGCCGAGGCGAGCAGGAACTGCGGCTCGGCGCCGTAGACGCGCGCCAGCCGCCGCAACCGCCGGAGCACGTTGGCGACGTGCGAGCCGAAGACCCCGCGGTAGACGTGCGCCTCGTCCACGATCACATACGCGAGATTCGTGAGCACGTCGCCCCAGCGGTCGTGGTGCGGGAGGACGCCGACGTGGAGCATGTCCGGGTTGGAAAGGATCACGTTCGCCCACTTGCGCACTTGCCAGCGCCGCTCGGCCTCCGTGTCGCCGTCGTAGATCGCCGCCCGCAAACGCGGCAGGCGGAAGGACCCGAGGCTGCGCAGCTGGTCCTGCGCGAGCGCCTTGGTCGGA
>VAWL01000045.1 GCA_005883965.1 Actinomycetota bacterium | reverse complement strand
CTCGCCGGCCTTGAACTGCGCCATCAGCTCGCGCCGCTCGGCCGGGCGCAGTCGTCCGTGCAGGAGGCCCACGCGGTAGCCCTGAAGCTCGGCACGCCGCAGCCGCTCCGCCTCGGCCTCGGCCGCGCGCGCGAACGACGTGCCCGACTCCTCGATCAGCGGGCAGACGACGTAGGCCTGGCGTCCGGCGTCGAGGTGCTTGCGCAGCCGTGTGTAGGCCGCGGACGAGCGGTCGGCCGTGACCCAGGAGGTGACGATCGGCCTCCGCGAGGCGGGCAGGTGCGCGATCTCCGTGACCGAGAGATCGCCGTACAGCGTCAGCGCCAGCGTTCGCGGAATCGGCGTGGCGGTCATGTGGAGCACGTGCGGCGCCCGGCCTTCCGTGAGCGCACGGCGCTGCTCGACGCCGAAGCGGTGCTGCTCGTCCACCACGGCGACGCCGAGCTCGCCGAGGTCGACGCCCTCCTGGATCAGCGCATGCGTCCCGACGACGATCTGGGCACCCGCGAGGTCCGACTTGACCGAGCCGGTCAGGAGCGCCACCTGCACGCCGAGCTCCGTGCACCATGGCTCGATCGTCAGGAAGTGCTGCTCGGCAAGCGTCTCGGTCGGCGCCATCAGCGCGCCCGCGAAGCCGGCCTCGACCGCCCGCACCAGCGCGTAGAGCGCAACGACGGTCTTGCCGGAGCCGACGTCGCCCTGAAGGAGCCGCTGCATCGGGGCTTCGCCGGCGAGGTCGCGGTCGATCTCGGCGATCGCCTGCTCCTGGTCGGGGGTCAGCTCGAACGGGAGCAGCTCCCGGTAGCGCGCGGACAGGTCGCCGGGTGCGCCGAGCGGCCGCGCACGGGCTTGCTCGCGTCCGGCCCGAGCGCGCGCGAGGCCGACCTGCAGGACGAGCAGCTCGTCGAAGGCGAGGCGCCGCCGGGCTTCCTCCCCCTCCTCGAGCGAGCGCGGCCTATGCAGCGCGACCAGTGCGTCCGGGAGCAGCGGCAGTTCCTCCGCGGCCTTCAGCTCCGCCGGCAGTGGATCCGGGAGGTCGCGTGCGTAGTCCAGAGCCAGCTCGACGAGGCCGCGCAGCCGCTTCGGCGTGACCTCCTCGCTCGCCGGATAGACGGGCGCGAAGTCCGCCGTGGCCGAGACGCCGTTCAGGTCGTAGGAGCGGACCTGGAAGCCGTTCCGCTCGAGCTTCCCGCGCAGGCGCACGCGCGTTCCGGGCTGGAGCTTCTCCTGCAGCCACGCCTGGTTGAACCACACCGCGGTGATCTCGTCGCTCGAGTCGGCGACCCGCGCCTGGACGATCGCGAGGTTCCGGCGCGGCCGCCGGACGGAGACGCCGCGTACCTCCCCCGCGATCGCCGCTTCCTCGCCGGCCATGAGGTCGGCGATCCGCCGCTCGGGCACGGCGGTCTCGTAGCGGTGAGGCCGGTGTAGGAGAAGCTCGCCGACCGTGCGGAGCCCGAGCTTGTCGAGCCTCTTCCTCAGCGCCGGGCCGACGCCGCGCAGGGACGACACCGGTTGCTCGAGCTCGTCGGGCCGCGGGCTCGCGCGCAGGCGCGGCCAGACGTCGGGCCCCTCTTCTCCCGCAAAGCCTCTCGGCACAGAGATCAGTCTAGGAACCGGGGTCGTCGAACCAGAAGAGGCCGACCGTTCCAGGGCCGGCGTGCGCGCCGACGACCGGGCCCAGCGTCGTCACCAGGTCGATCTCGGCCGCCGGCCGCGTACGCCGCGCCAGCTCGACGAGGGCCTGCGCCCGCTCGGGCGCGTCCGCATGGGCGATCCCGACCCGGAGCGACGGCGAGTCGTGCGTGTCCGCCTCGAAGGCCGTTGCGAACTCGAGAAACGCCTTCCGGTTCCCGCGCACGCGCTTCACCGGAACGACCTCGCCGTCCGCGATGGTCAGGATCGGCTTGATGTGGAGCAGCTCCCCCGCCCAGCCACGTGCGCGGCCGACGCGGCCGCCGCGCATCAGGTACTCGAAGGTCTCGAGCGTGAACAGCAGCCCCGCCTCGGCGCGGTAGCGCTCGATCAGCGTGTCCACCTCCTCGTCGGTCGTGCCGCTCTCGAGCCGCCGCTGAATCGCGAGCGCGAGCATGGCGATCGCCGCCGAGGCGCTGCCGGAGTCGATCGTCCGCACCCGCTCAGGGCTGTCGAGCACCCCGGCGGCGGCCCGCGCGCTCTCGATCGTCCCCGAGAGCTTCCCCGCGATGTGCACCGAGAAGATCCGCTCGTAGCCGGCCAGCTCCTCGTAGGCGGCCAGGAAGTCGCCCGGCGTCGGCTGCGAGGTCGCCGGGGTCTCGGGCGCGGCCCGCAGCCGCTCGTAGAAGGCGGCCGGCGTGAGCTCGACGTAGTCGCGATAGCTCTCGTCACCGAAGCGGACGTAGAGCGGGACGACACGCCAGTTCCGGAACCGCTCCGGCGCCTCCGGGAAGTCGGCGGTCGAGTCGACGACGAGCGCCGTGTTCGCGGCGGTCAGGTTCACGCCGCGGCGCGGCGGGCCGCGTTACGGATGGCCGCGACGATCGCGTCGAGCCCGTCGTCCTTGCGCAGGCAATCGACCGCGCCGGCCTCGAGCAAGGCGTCGCGCTCGCGCAGGTTCGCCGAGGCGGTCAGACAGACGACCGCCGTCTCGGGAGACGCCTCCTTGACGGCGCGCGTGGCCTGCACGCCGTCGAGGCCAGGCAGCCGGTAGTCCATCAGCACGACGTCGGGGCGTACCTCGGCGACCACCCCGGCCGCGTCGGCGCCGTCGGCGACCGTCGCGACCACCTGCATCTCGGGCCTCAGGCCCAGCAAGAGCTCGAGCGCCTCGCGGAAGACGTCGTTGTCCTCGACGAGGACCACGCGGATCGGCTCGGACACCGTTTGACTCTACTCCGCGGAAAGGAGCAAGGGGTAGTGCGGCTGGCCGCCCTCCTGGACATCGATCTCGAGGCCCGGATGGCCCTCGGCCAGCTCGCCGAGGAGGCCGTCCAGCGGCGGCGCGTCCTGGCCCGTCAGGAGCGTGAGCAGGTCGCGCGGCTCGGCCAGCAGGCCCTCGGCGACGGCGCGCGCGACTTCCGGGAAGCTCGGGCCGGCGACCACCGCCTTCTCGTCCAGCAGGCCCAGGAACTCGCCTTCCCTCGCGGCGATGCCGTCCACGGAGGCGTAACGTGAGGCGACGGTGACCTCGCCGGTCGCGAGACCCTCGAGCGCAGAGTTCATCTCGGCGGCGTTCTCCTCGGCCGAACGCTCCGGGTTGAACGCGACGAGCGCGGCGAGCCCCGCCTGTAGCGATCGCGTCGGGACAACCTCTACCGGGCGCCCGGCGAGGCGCGCGGCCTGTCCGGCGGCGAGGACCACGTTGGGGTTGTCGGGCAGGAGCACGGCCTCCTCCGCAGCCTGCCCGGTTGCCTCCACCGCCTCGAGCAGATCCGCCGTGGACGGGTTCATCGACTGGCCGCCCTCGATGACCCTCGCCGCCCCGAGCCGCTCGAACAGGCGCCGGTTTCCCTCGCCGGCGGCGACTGCAACGACAGCGCAGCGCACGCGCGGCAAGACGGCTTCGAGCAAGCGCTCCTCGCGCTCCTCGGTCTGACGTCGCATGTCGGCGATCTCGACGCCTTCGATGATCCCCGCCCCCGTGCCGAGCGAGAGGGCCGCGCCCGGGTCGTCGGTGTGCACATGCACCTTCAGTGCAGAGCGATCGCCGACGACCATCAGCGAGTCGCCGAGCCGCTCCAGCTCGCGCTCGAGCGCATCGGCCTCCAGGTCCTCGCCTTCGATCACGAAGGTCGTGCAGTAGCGATATTGCGACGGCTCCAGGTGGACGGCCTCCTGCGGCACCTCGCTCAGCTTGGCCGGCTGCGGCAGCTCGGCGCCCGCCACCGCTGCGGCGATCCCGCGCACGAGCTCGACCAGGCCGGCGGCGCCCGCGTCGACCACGCCCGCCTCGCGCAAGATCTCGAGCTGCTCCGGCGTGCGCGCGACGGCGTCCTCGCCGCGACGGACAAGCGCCTCGAGCAAGTCGGCCGGGCTGTCGGCCGTGCGATCCACCGCCTCCTCCGCCAGCTCGCGAATCACCGTCAGCATCGTCCCTTCGACCGGCTTGCGAATCGCCGCATAGGCCGCATCCGCCGCGCCCCGGAACGCCTGGGCGAGAGCCGCGGAGTCGACCGTGCCCGCGCCGGCGAGCACCTCGGCGGCGCCGCGGACGATCTGCGAGAGGATCACACCGGAGTTCCCACGCGCCGACATCAGGGCCGCGCGCGTGACCTCCCGCGCGAGCGCCGCCCGGTCGCCCGCGCTCGTCGCGTCGAGCGCCTCGACGACACCGCGCACCGTCAACGTGAGGTTCGTGCCCGTGTCCCCGTCGGGAACCGGGTAGACGTTCAGGTCGTCGATCCGCTGCCGGCTCGCCTCGAGCGAGGCAAGCGCTGCGCGCGCGAGCCCACGGACGGTCTCGAGCTCGCTCATGCCGTTCGTTTCACATCCTGGATGTGGACGTCGACCGACGCGACCTCGAGCCCGGTCAGCCGCGCGACCTCGTAGGCGACCCGCGACCGCAGGGTGGCCGCGACCTCCGCGAGGTTGAGGCCATACGCCACCACCACGTAGAGCTCGAGCGCAACCGCGCCGCCGGCGTTACGGACGACGACCCCCCGCAGCGGCCGTCCTCTCGGCAGGAGCCGCGTGACCCGCTCACGGGGCGCGCCGGGTGCGCGCAGCGACATGCCGACGACCCCGTAGCACCGGGCAGCGACCCGCCCGACGATCTGCCCGATCGCCTCGGGCGCCACCGTGATCGTTCCCAGCTCGGACTCGATGGTGAGGGCAGTCTCGGCCACGTCACTTAGACGCTGCGCAGCGAGCCCGAGGTTGCCCGGCGGCTAGACGGCCTTTTCGACCTTGCCGCTCTTGAGGCAGCGCGTGCAGACGTAGGCGCGTGTCCGCTTGCCGTTCAGCAGAACCCGGACCCGCTGCAGGTTCGGGTCGAAACGCCGTTTCGTCGCCACCATCGAGTGGCTCCGGTTGTGGCCGAACCCCGGCTTCTTGCCGCAGATTGCGCAGACCTTGGACACGGCCGCGGAGTGTAGCTAACCCGCTGCGGTCCGCAATTGGGCGAAGACGTCGGCCATCTCGAGCGCCGTGCGAACGGCCTCGGCGCCCTTGCCGAGCCGCTCGCGCGCCTGTTGTTCGTTGTCGACCGTGAGCACGCCGAAGGCCACCGGCACGCCCGTCTCGAGCCCGGCGAGCTGCAGGCCGCTCGCCGCCTCGCTTGCCACGTAGTCGAAATGCGGCGTCTCCCCGCGGACGACGGCGCCGAGCGCGACGATGCAGGAGTAGCGCCGCGTCTTGGCAAGCGCCATCGCCGCCAGCGGCAGCTCGAAGGCGCCCGGGACAGGGACGACGGTCACGGCCTCGCGGCCCACGCCCAGCCGTTCGAGCTCGTCCAGCGCGCCGGCGAGCAGCTCGCCGGTCAGCTCGCCGTTGAAGCGGCCGACGACGATCCCGACCGAGCGGCGCGTGCCGCTCGGTTCGCCTTCGATCACGCCGTAGCCGTCGGGGATGCTCAGGTCGCCGGCCGCGTGCTCAGGCCCACGCAGCCGCGGAAGCTCGTCCTCCTCGGCCGGCGCATCCTCCAACGGCTCGTCTTCGAGCGGCTCTGCCTCGAGTTCGGGCTCTGGCTCGGTCACGGACCCCACGGCCTCGTCGTCCTCCCAGCGGTCTTCGCTCACGAGTCCGACTCCTGGTCGAAGCGCAGATCCTGATGGTGGAGGCGGTGGCCGAGCTTGTCGCGCTTGGCTACCAGGTAGCGCCGGTTCTCGGTGTTCGGCGGCGTCTCGATCGGAACCTGCTCGGTCACGGTCAGACCATAACCCTCGAGCCCGCTGATCTTCTTCGGATTGTTGGTCAGGATCCGGATCGTCGAGAGCCCGAGGTCGGCCAGGATCTGGTTGCCGATCCCCCACTCGCGCGCGTCGGCCGGGAAGCCGAGCTCGAGGTTCGCCTCGACCGTGTCGAGCCCCTGCTCCTGCAGCTCGTACGCCTTCAGCTTGTTGAGCAGCCCGATCCCGCGGCCTTCCTGCGACATGTAGAGCAGCACGCCTCGGTCCTCGCGTGCGATCTGCTGCAGCGCCTGTTCGAGCTGCTCGCCGCAGTCGCAGCGCAGCGAGTGGAAGACGTCGCCGGTCAGACATTCGGAATGGACCCGGACGAGGACGTCGGCCACGCCGTCGACGTCGCCCTTGACGAGCGCGAGGTGGTGCTTGCCGGTCAGCGTCTCGCGGAAGGCGACCGCGGTGAACTCACCGTAGGCGGTCGGGAGGCGGACCGCGGTCGTGCGCTCGACCAGCTTCTCGGTCCGGCGCCGGTATTCGATCAGGTCGGCGACCGTGACCATCTTCAGCCCGTGGCGCTCGCAGTATCGGATCAGGTCGGGGACCCGCGCCATCGTCCCGTCGTCGTTCATGACCTCGCAGACGACGCCGGCCGGGTTGAGGCCGGCGAGGCGGGCGAGATCGACCGCGGCCTCGGTCTGGCCGGCGCGCCTGAGCACGCCACCGGCCCGCGCCCGCAGTGGGAAGACGTGGCCCGGCTGGACGAGATCCCGCGGGCCCTTGCTCGGGTCGATCGCGACCTGGATCGTGCGCGAGCGGTCGTGGGCCGAGATGCCGGTGCTGATCCCCTCACGCGCCTCGATCGAGATCGTGAACGCGGTGCCGAACGGCGTCTCGTTGCGGTCGGTCATCGGGCGAAGGCCGAGCTCCTCGCAGCGCTCCTCGGTCAGGCAGAGGCAGACCAGGCCGCGGCCGTGCGTCGCCATGAACGTGATCGCCTCCGGGGTCGCGAACTGCGCCGCGATGGTCAGGTCGCCCTCGTTCTCGCGGTCGGCGGCGTCCACCACGACTACGAGCTTGCCGTGGCGGATGTCCTCGATCGCCTCCTCGATCCCGGCGAAGGCGGTTGAGCGGGCAGCGGTGTCCATCGCGCGGATCGTACTGGTCAGCGCTGGGAAAGCCGTTCGACGTACTTCGCCAGCACGTCGACCTCCAGGTTGACGGGGTCGCCGGGCTGCAGCGCGCCGAGGGTGGTTGCGGCGAGCGTGTGCGGGACGAGCGCGATCTCGACGCCGTCGTCTGCGAGCCCGGCGATGGTCAGCGAGACGCCGTCGACCGCGAGCGGCCCCTTCTCGGCGCAGTAGCGCAAGAGCTCCGGCGGCACGTCGAGCCGGAGGCGCGCCCCGTCCCCCTCGGGCTCGCGCGAGCGCACGCGGCCGACTCCGTCCACGTGGCCCTGGACGTAGTGGCCGCCGAGCGGCTCCCCGGCCCGGAGCGCGGGCTCGAGGTTGACCTCAGCGCCCTCGGTGAGCTCAGCGAGGGTCGTGCGCCGGAGCGTCTCGGGAACGGCGTCGAAGCCGAGCTCTCCGTCGTTTACGGTGACGGCGGTGAGGCAGCAACCGGCGACGGCGATCGAGTCGCCGACGCTCGTCCCGTCCGCCGTCTCGGGAGCCGCGATCCGCAGCTCGAGCCCGTCGCCGTTCCGGCGGCGATCGGCTCCGGCAACGCCGCCACCGGCCCCGGGCCCTCGCCGGAGAGCCGCGGCGCGACGAAGACGAGCAGCTTGTCGACGAGGCCGGCCGCCAGGAACGACGCCGCCAGCGTCGGGCCGCCTTCCAGCAACAGCGAGCGAACTCCCTCCTCGGCAAGCGTCGCAAGCTCGCGCTCCAGCTCACCGGAGCGAAGCTCGAGCTCCGAGCCCTCGGGCAGCGGCCCGCGTCCGAACGCGAGCCGCCGCGGCTGCCTGCCGACGTCGACGTCGCGAGCGGTCAACAGCGGCTTGTCGGCGCGCACTGTCCCCATCCCGACCGCAACCGCGTCGGAGGCCGCGCGCAGCTCGTGCACCCGCCGACGGCTCTCCTCCCCGCTGACCCAGCGCGAGCCGGGCACGGTCACCCGCCCGTCGAGGGTCATCGCGACCTTGTAGGTGACGAACGGGCGGCGCCGGGAGATCCAGACCCGCCACGCCTCGTTCTGAACGCGCGCCTTCCACGAGTCGGTCACCTCCACCTCGACGCCGCCTGCGCGCAACACCTCGAACCCGCGCCCGTCGACCTTCGGGTTCGGGTCGCCCACTCCAGCGACCACCCGCGCCACGCCGGCCGCGACCACCGCCTCCGCGCAGGGCGGCGTCGCCCCGTGGTGCGCGCACGGCTCCAGCGTCACGTACAGGGTCGCGCCCCGCGCCCGCTCGCCCGCAGCGCCGAGCGCGGCGACCTCCGCGTGCGGCGACCCGCTCCCCGCATACCAGCCCTCGCCGACGACCTCGTCCCCGGACACGATCACCGCACCGACGAGCGGATGCGTGTGCTCGACCTGCCCCCGTCCGCGCTCCGCCAGCTCGAGCGCCCGCTCGAGGCTCACGACAGGGCCTGCACCAGCCGTCGGTACGCACGCGGCAGGTCCTCGCGGCCGAAGATCGCCGTCGCAGCGACGAACAGCGTCGCGCCCGAGTCGCGCAGCTCGGCGATGTTCTCCCAGTCGATGCCTCCGTCCACCTGCAGCCGTATCGACTCCGGCAGCAGCTCGCGTAGGCGATGCACCCGCTCGGTCGACCCTTCGATGAACGCCTGTCCCGAGTAGCCGGGATGGACGCTCATGCAGAGCACGAGGTCAACGTTCGCCGCGATCGCGGCCGCCGCCGCCGCGTCCACGGAGGTCTCCGGGTTCAGTGCCATCCCGATCTGGAGCTCCAGCTCGCGCGCTCGCAAGACGACGTTGCGCAGGTCAGGGCATACCTCGAAGTGAACGGTGACGCTGTCCGCTCCTGCCTCCTTGAACTGCTCGAGCTGCCGCTCGGGCGCGAGCACCATCAGGTGGCAGTCGAGCACCCCACCGGCGTCATGCACGAGCGGGGCGATCGACTGGAGCACGATCGGGCCCATCGTGATCGGCGGGATGAAGTGGCCGTCGCCGACGTCGAAGTGGAAGACGCGGGCCTCGGCGCGCAACAGCGTGTCGACCTGCTCGCCGAGCCGTGAGAAGTCGGCCGCGTAGAGCGACGGCTCGACCTCGAGGGTCCGGATCCAGTCCGCCCAGGTCACGCGGGTGATCTTAGGCGCGCGATGAAGAACCCCGAGGTCCGGTCGCGGTGCGGCAAGGTCAGCAGGAACTCGGGCCGGCGTGGGTGCGCGAACTGCGGCCACTCCCCGCCGAGCGGCTCGACCTCGAGGCCGGACTCGTCGACGATCTCTTCGTTCTCCTCGGCGGCGATCGTGCAGACCGAGTAGAGAATCGACCCGCCGGGGCGCACCCGCTCGACCGCCACCCGGAGCAGCGCACGCTGGAGATCGGGGAGCGTGTGGGCCCGCCAGCGCAGGTCCGGACGCGAGGCGAGGACGCCCAGGCCCGAGCAGGGCGCGTCGACCAGCACGCGGTCGAAGTCCCGCACGTCCGGCGGGAGCTCGAGCGCGTCGGCGTTGAGCACCCGCACGTTCGTGGCGCCGAGGCGGGCGCAGTTCTCTTCCAGCTCCCGCGCCCGGCCCGGATGCTTTTCGATCGCCGTCACCTCGCCGGCGAGCTGGGTCGCCTTGCCCCCGGGCGCCGCGCACAGGTCGAGCACGCGCTCGCCCTCCCCGCTGCCGACGCAGAGGCCGGCGAGCTGCGAGCCGCGACTCTGCGGCCAGATCCGCCCCTCGCGCAGGGCCACCTCGTCGACCCGCTCGACACGAAACGCACCAGGAATCTCGGCGTCAGGCGTGCCCTCGACCGCTCCGGGGCGCCGCGGGTTGAGCCGGACGACGGTTTCCGGCGGCTCGTTCTGAGCGGCCATCAGCGCCAGCGCCTCTTCGCGGCCGAGCTCGCGCCACCAGAGCTCCGCCACCCAGTCCGGATACGAGTGACGGAGCGCCGCCTCGGCGGCCGTCCGCTCGGGCAGCGCGTCGACGAGGTCGCGCAATCCGAGCGCGAGGCGCCGCATGACCGCGTTCGCGAACGACACCGCGCGCTCCAGCCCGGCGGAGCGGACGAGCTCGACCGACTCGTTGACGGCCGCGTGCACCGCGACCTCCGAGAAGGCGAGCTGATAGGCGCCGAGCCGGAGCGCCGCGCGCACCGGTGGGTCGAGCTTTGCCACCGGCCGCCTGCCGAGCGCCTCGATCCCGTGATCGAGCGTCCGAACGCGCTGGATCGTCCCGTACGCCAGGCGTTGCGCCAGCGCCCGGTCGCGTTGCTCGAGCCTGGCCGCGGCCGACGGGAACGCGCGGTCGGCGTAGGCGTCGTCCTCGAAGACGCGCAGGACCGTTTCGTAGGCTGCCCGCCGCGCCGGGGAGATCAACGAAGCCCGCGCAGGAATTCGTCGTAGCCCATCCGCCGCCGCCCCTCGGGCTGCACCTCGACCGGGACGAGCTCGCCGTCCTCGACCTTCGCTTTCCAGATTGTCACCGGCCTCCCATGCAGCTCGGCGCGCGCGCCGATGTGCGGCGAGAGGGCGCGCACCCGGTTCAGCAGCTCCTCAGGCGGTTTGCTCAGGTCGAGCTCGCGGTCGGCCGGCCCGATCTTCTCCGCGTAGGTCGCGCCCCCGGCCGGCTGCGGCGTGAACGACGGCTCCCGGAGAACGTCCACCAGCAGCTCGGCGCCTAGCTCCGCCGCCCGCGCCGAGACGGTGCCGAAGTCGTCCTCCGGCGCGAGCGGAAACGCTTGCTGGGCGGCGATCGGCCCGGCATCGAGCTCGGGCTCGAGCCGGATGATCGTCACGCCGGTCTCCTGGTCGCCCGCCATCAGCGCCCGCTCGATCGGCGCCGCGCCCCGCCAGCGCGGGAGCAGCGACGGGTGGACGTTGAGCCAGAGCGCGCGCTCCAAAACCGGCTCGGGGACGAGCAGGCCGTAGGCGGCGACCACGACCGTGTCGGCCTCGGGATCGAAGTCGAAGGCGAGGCGCTCGGGCTGGCGCACCTCTATTCCGAGCCGCTCGGCCGCCTCCTTCGCCGGCGGCGGGCCGACCTGGCGGCCGCGCCCACGCGGCCGGTCGGGCCGGGTGAGCAGGTAGGCGATGTCGTGGCGAGACGCGAGCCGCTCGAGCACGTCGGCGCCGAGCGGCGCCGTCGCGGCGACGGCCAGGCTCAAACCGGCTGCGGCCGCAGGATCCCGAGGGCCTCGCGCCGCGCCTCGGGGGTCGTCCGGTCGATGATCAAGATCCCGTCCAGGTGGTCGAGCTCGTGCTGGACGACCCGCGCCGGCAGCCCTTCGAGCTCGAGGCGCACGTCCTTGCCCTCGGCGTCGGTGGCCTCGATCGTCACCCGCTCGTGCCGCTCGACCGGGATCACGACGCCCTGCAGCGACAGGCACCCTTCGTCGTCGGCCAGGCGCTCCTCCGAGCCCTCGGCCAGTCGCGGGTTGACGAGCGCCTGCGGCTCCTCGTCTGGATCTGGCTGGATGATGAAGACCCGCCGCAGAACACCGATCTGCGTCGCCGCGAGGCCGAGGCCGTTGGCGTCTTGAAGCAGGTGCTCGAGCCGCTCGATCAGCCGCGTAAGGTCGCCGTCGAACTCCACGACGTCGTTTGCCTTCATGCGCAGGACCGGGTCCGGGTACTGGCGGATCTGCGCCAGCGCGACCCGTCGCCTTGCCTCCGCCTCGGCGTCGAGCTTCTCGTCCTTGACCTGCCCTTGGTCGCTCATGCGCCCGCCATCGTAGTGGCGCTAGACGCTCTGCGGATCGACATCCACGACCGCGGTCAGACCGGCCCGGCGCATGGCCGGCGCGGCTGCGGCGAGGAGCTGCGCGGCGCGGGCGGCGAGGCGCCGCGGCTCGTCCGTCTTGGCGACGAGCTGGGCGCGGTGGCGGCCGCGGAGCCGGAAGAGCGGCGCCGGCCCGAGGAGGTCGCCGGTCCCCTCGAGCCCGGCCCTGAGCTCCTCCAGCAGCTGCAATGCCGGCGCCTCCGCCGGCCCGGTGACGAGCACGCGCACGAGGTGGCGAAACGGCGGGTAGCCGAGCTCGCGCCGTCGTTCGAGCTCGTCGGCGAGGAAGCGCGGGACGTCGTGCCTGGCTGCCAGCTCGAGCGGGCGGGCGTCCGGCTGGAAGGTCTGCACGAGCACGCGGCCGGGCGCGTCGCGGCCGCTGCGGCCGGCGAGCTGCGTGACGAGCTGGAAGGTGCGCTCCTCGGCACGCAGGTCCGGGAGCCCGAGCCCGGCATCGGCGTCGACGACGGCGGCCAGCGCGACACCGGCGAAGTGGTGGCCCT
This sequence comes from Actinomycetota bacterium, assembly GCA_005883965.1. Taxonomy (GTDB): domain Bacteria; phylum Actinomycetota; class Thermoleophilia; order Gaiellales; family Gaiellaceae; genus AC-32. The sequence goes on along the minus strand of VAWL01000045.1, from coordinate 11,793 downwards.
TCGCGACCATCTGCGTGCCGAGCAGGACGGCGCGATCGGTGTCGCGGAAGCGCCGTAGCGCCGCGGCAAGCTCCTCGGGGTTGCCGGCGGTGTCGGCGTCGAGCCGGATCAGCTCCAGCTCCGGCACGCGGGCGGCGAGCTCTCGCTCCAGCCGCTGGGTACCGGCGCCGATCCGCGCGAGCTCTACCGAGCGGCAGACTGGGCACTCCTCCGGAGCCGGCTCGGCGTGGCCGCAGTGGTGGCAGCGCAGGCTCCCGTCGCGATGGAGCACGAGCGCGACGTCGCAGTCGGGACAACGGAAGGTCGCCCCGCAGGCGCGGCAGTGCAGCGCGGGAGCGATCCCGCGGCGGTTGAGGAGCAGGATCGCCTTGCCGCCGTTCTCGGCGATCGCGCCGAGCTCGGCAAGCAGCGGCGCCGAAAGCGGATAGCCGGCCTCGCGGCGCAGGTCGACGATCTTCACCGGCGGCAGCTTCCCGCCGAGCCGCTGCGGCAGCTCGATGCGCTCGAGCGCAGCCCAGCTCTCGGGCCGCGGCGTCGCGCTGCCGTAGAGCGCTACCGCGCCCTCGAGCGCCGCGCGCTTGGCCGCGACCGTCCGCGCGTCGTAGCGTGGATCGGACTCCTGCTTGTAGGACGCGTCGTGCTCCTCGTCGATGCAGATCAGGCCGACCCGCTCCATCGGCGCGAAGATCGCCGAGCGCGCGCCGACCACCACCCGCGCCTCGCCGCCGGCGATCCGATGGCGCTCGTCGCGCCGCTCGGCCTCGCTCAGGCCGGAGTGCAGGATCGCGACCGAGTCGCCAAAGCGCGCGCGGAAACGACCGACCGTCTGCGGCGCGAGCGCGATCTCGGGGACGAGCACGATCGTCCCGAGGCCGCGCTCGAGGGCCGCTGCCGCCGCCTGGAGATAGACCTCGGTCTTGCCGCTCCCGGTCGGGCCGTAGAGCAGGAAGTGTCCGCCCCCCTCGTCGAGCGCGGCCGTCACCCGGGCGAGCGCCAGCTCCTGCGCCTCGCTCAGCGACTCCGGCTCCGCCTCTCCCTCCAGCGACTGCCGCTCTGCCGGCGGTCCCTGCTCCTTGCGGCGGGCACGGCGCACCGGCGCAACCAGCTCGAGCGCTCGCGCCGGGGTCGAGCCGTAGTACTCGGCGACCCACAGCGCCAGATCGATCAGCGGTGCCGGCAGCTCGTGCACGACGCGCTCGACCGGCAGGGGCTTCACTCCCGCCGGCGGCGCGTCGACGACCTCGACGACCACCCCGCGAGCCCGCGAGCGGCCGAAGGGCACCGAGACGACAGCGCCCTTGCCCGCGCCGTCAGGAAGCTCATAGGTGAACTCGCGCGAGCTCAGCGCCCGCGCGGTCACGAGCGGAACCACGGTCCCGTATCTCACGGGTTGAGGCTAGACGCCGGCCGCGACGAGCACGAAGTTCGTGGCGAAGCCGAGCGTCAGCCCGAGCAGCAGGCCCCAGGCCGTCACCGTCTTCGAGCTGAACAGCCGGCAGACGTTCAGCAGCTCCATCACGACGTAGAGGATCGAGCCGGCCGCCAGGGTGAGGAAGAACACCGAGATCGCCGTCGAGGTCCACGCCTGTCCGACGAGAGTGCCGAAGAAGGTCGGGAAGCCGGCGATCACGCCCATCAGCCCGAGGAAGCGCCAGCTCGGCGGCTCGGAGTCGCCTGTCAGCGGCGCGACGATGCCGAAGCCCTCCGTTGCGTTGTGGAGCCCGAAGCCGATCACGAGCACGTAGGCGAGGCTGAGCTTGCCGAGCGCGGCCGACTGGCCGATCGCCAGGCCCTCGGAGAAGTTGTGCAGGCCGATCCCGGTCGCGATGAAGAGCGCGAGCCAGCGGGCCGGCGTCAGTCCGACGAAGTGCGAGCGCTCGAGCTCGGTGGCCGAAGCCGCGCCTGGCCCGAGGAAGCTCTTGCGGCGGCGCGCCTTCATCCACGAGTCGTAGTAGACGAGGCTCAGCAGTCCGAGCGCGAAGCCCCCGAAGGCCAGAGCCGACAGCCAGGAGAAGCGGCCCCAGTTCGAGGCATGGAGCGCGTCCTCGACCGGCTTGATCGCATCGGTGAGCACGTCCCAGAAGAGGAAGATCAGGATCCCGGTCGCCGTCGCGCTCAGAAAGGCCTTGAAGCCCTGGCCGACGTCGTGCAACCGGCCCATCGGCAGGCCGATGAAGATCGTGAGGCCGGCGACGGCGCCGAGCAGCAGGATGTGGCCGGTGGACACTTGTAAGGCTTACCTTACAGGCGCTGCCCTTACACTCGTTCGATGGCCCAGGGACACTCCGTCGACGAATACCTCGAGACGATCTACTTCCTCGCCTTCCCGATCGGCGAGTACCGGCCACAGTCCTCCGGCGCCCCTACGCTTGCCGCCCGCGTGGCCGAGATGCTCGGGGTCTCGCGCGCGTCCGCGGGCGAGATGCTGAAGCGGCTCGAGGCCGAGGGGCTCGTCGAGCGCGGCGAGCACAAGGAGGCGATCCTGACCCCGGCCGGCCGCGAGCGGGCCGAGCAGGTTGTCCGCAAGCACCGGATCGTCGAGCGGCTCCTGACCGACTTCATGGGCTACACCGCCGCCGAGGCCCACGTCCACGCCGACGAGATCGGGGAGAGCTTCAGCGACGACATGGTCGAACGGATCAGCGAGCGGCTCGGCCACCCCGACCGCTGCCCGCACGGCTGGCCGGTCGACACGGAGTTCGAGCAGGCCGAGAACCGCGAGCTGAGCCCGCTGGCCGATCTGGCTCCGGGCACGCACGCGAAGATCGTCCGCCTCGCCGAGCACGACGGCGACCTGCTGCACTGGTTCTACGACCAGGGCTTCGTGCCCGGCACCGAGGTCGAGGTGCGCGAGGCACAACCGGCCGCGGAGCAGCTCACGGTCCGCCTGAACGGCGACGAGCGCACGATTGCGGAGAAGGCTGCCGAGGGGCTCTTCGTCAGGCCGGCGTCGAAGTAGCGGCGCCGGCGGCCGAGCGGAGCGCCTCGGCCTTGTCGGTGCGCTCCCAGGTGAAGTCGCGGTCGTCGCGGCCGAAGTGGCCGTACGCGGCGGTCTTCGCGTAGATCGGGCGGCGCAGGTCGAGGTCGCGCAGGATCGCCCCGGGGCGCAGGTCGAACAACTCGCGGTTTCCGACGAGCTCCTCGATCCGCTCCACCGGTACGTGCTCGGTGCCGAACGTCTGCACGCCGACCGAGACCGGGTGCGCGACGCCGATCGCATACGCGACGTTCACCTCGCAGCGCTCCGCCAGCCCCGCCGCGACCACGTTCTTCGCCACGCAGCGCGCGGCGTACGCCGCCGACCGGTCGACCTTGGTCGGATCCTTGCCGGAGAAGGCGCCGCCGCCGTGACGGGCCGCGCCGCCGTAGGTGTCGACGATGATCTTGCGCCCGGTCAGGCCGGTGTCGCCCATCGGCCCGCCGATTACGAACTTGCCGGTCGGGTTGACGTAGACGAAATCGCGCTCCCCGAAGCGTTTCTCGTCGTAGAGGTCGCGGGGGAGGATCGGGTGGAGGACGCGCTCGATCAGGTCGGGCTTGATCAGCGACTCGGCGTCGCAGCCCTCTGCGTGCTGCGTCGAGATGAGGATCCGCTCGATCTCGACGGGCAACTGCCGGCCCGCGTCGTCGACCTCGTAGCGGACGGTCACCTGCGCCTTGCCGTCCGGCCGCAGATAGGGAAGCTCGCCGACCTTGCGCACCTCGGCGAGCCGCTTGCAGATCTTGTGCGCGAGCATGATCGGCAGCGGCATCAGCTCCGGCGTCTCGGCGCTCGCGTAGCCGAACATCATCCCCTGGTCTCCCGCGCCGATCCGGTCGAGCGGGTCGTCGTCGGCCGGATCGTGCTGGCGCTCGAACGACTCGTCGACGCCCTGGGCGATGTCCGGCGACTGCTCGTCGAGCGCGACGACGACGCCGCAGGTGTGCGCGTCGAAGCCCCACTCGGAGTGCGTGTAGCCGATCTCGGCGATCTTCTTGCGCACGAGAGCCGGGATGTCGACGTAGGTCTCAGTGGTGATCTCGCCCGCGACGACGACGAGACCGGTCGTGATCAGCGTCTCGCACGCGACGCGGCCGCTCGGGTCGTCCGTGAGCACCGCGTCGAGCACGGCGTCGGAGATCTGGTCGGCGACCTTGTCGGGATGCCCCTCGGTGACCGACTCGGAGGTGAAGAGGAATTCGCGTCCCGCCATTCGGCGGATCAGGCTACTTGATCTCGAGAAACGCGTCGAAGGTGCGGCTGTTGCCCGAGCCGGCCGACCATTCGAGGAACGAGCGCAGCGGCCTGAGGTTGCCGGTGACCTCCGCGGGGATCTTCGAGCCGGCTAGCCCCGCGAAGCCTTCGATCAGCGGGATCGTGTTTTTCAGGTCGACGTAGAGGAAGCCGCCCGTGTCGCTCGGCAGCCCGGCCGCCTTCTGCGCCTCCTGGAAATCGGCGCTGTCGGCGAGGCTCTGGCTCGGGGAGCCGACCCCCGAGATCCCGGCGGCGTTGTTCGTGAGCACGATCTTGCCGTCCTTGACGCCGAAGTGGAGCTGGAACTGCGTGCCGAACGAGAGCGTCTTCTCGGCGCCGCCGGTGACGGTTGCGCCGCCCGACGCGGCGAGCCGGTTCGCGATCTTGGTGAGCGTCGCCATGCCCTTGCTCGTGTCGTTCGGCTGGAGGATGGCGGCGAACTCCGGGATGACGGCGCCCGGGCGGACGTAGATCGCGTTCTCGTTCTCGAGCAGCGCGAGCACGTCCTGCAGCGAGACACCCAGCGTCTGCTCGAACGGAGCGGTGACCGAGCCGAGCCCCGAAGCGGTGTTCTTGCCGACCTTGAAGGTGAGGAACGCGAACGCGTCGGAAGGCGTCTCGCCGAGCAGCTTCGAGGCGTAGTCGCCGCTCCCGAGCAGCGACTCCGAGCCGGAGCCCTGGACCGCGCCGTGCAGGCGGACGCCGTCGTCCTCGGCGCTGAGCGAGGCCGAGACGAAGTCGAGCTTCTGCAGGCCGCTCGTGGTCGAGTCCGAGAGGCCGTTCCCCCGTGCCTCGATCGCCTTCTGGACGACCTTTCCGAGCTCCGGGCCGTTCACGTACGCCTTCGCGAGCGCGTCCGAAGGCTGCTTGGCGAGGGCGTCCTTGTAGAGCGACTCGTCCGAGAGCGGCGGGTTACTGCCCTTCAGCACCTGGTCGATGTCGGCCTGAGTGCTGGCGATGGCGTACCAGCCGTCGCTGAGCTTTCGGTAGACGCTCTTGCTGTCGGGCTGCGCCTTGTTCTCCTTGTCGACCAGCGCCTTGAACTTGCCCTCGTCCCCCGGCTGAAGGAGCCCGATCGCCTTCGTGTCGTTCAGCGTCGCGCCGCCGGCCACGGCGAAATCGAGCTCCGAGCCGAGCGCCGGCTTGATGTCGCTGTCGAAATCGACTCCCTGTCCCGCGATGCTCTTCTTGAGGCTCTCGATCGCCTTGTCGCGCCCCGGGAACTTGCTCGCGAGCGCGTCGAGCTGCTTCCACTGGCTCGAGCCGAAGTCGGTGTCGACGGAGACGAACGCCAGCGCGTCGGAGCGGACGAACTGCGCGCCGGAGCTGGAGGCGGCCGCCTGCTTCTTTCCCCCGCAGCCGGCGGCGAGGAGTGTGAGCGCGGCCAGCAGGCCGAGCAGGAGGCTGAGGCGCCTGCGCACGGTCATTCGCGTGTCGGCTCGCGGCCCATCAAGCTTGCAGCCAATTCGTTGAGGTCTTTCCCGTCGAGCACCATGCACACACCTTCGGTGATCGGCAGTTCGATCTTGAGCCGGTGCGAGAGATCACGGAGGACGGGCGCGGTCGTCAGGCCCTCCACGGTACCGATCTCGGCGGCTGCGTCCCCCGGCGCTGCGCCCTGTGCAATCAGCTCGCCGGCGTGGCGGTTGCGGCCGTGGCGGCTCCAGCAGGTGACGATCAGATCGCCCATCCCGGCCAGGCCGGCGAAGGTCTCGGGGCGCGCGCCGCAGGCCTCGCCGAGCCGGGCCATCTCGGCCAGGCCGCGGGCGATCAGGGCCGCCTTGGCGTTGTCGCCGAGCCCGAGCCCGTCGACGCCGCCGGCCGCGAGCGCGATCACGTTTTTCGCCGCGGCGCAGAGCTCGACCCCGATCGGGTCGTCGCTCGCGTAGACACGGAAGGCCAGCGAGTTGACCGCCTGCTGGAGTTCCAGGGTCAGGCGCTCGTCCTCGCTCGCGATGACGGCGGCCGCGGGGAGGCCGTCGGCGATCTCCTCGGCGAAGTTCGGGCCCGAGAGCACCGCCACCGCTCGCCGCTCGGCCAGCTGCGAGAGGCGGTCGCCGGTCGCCGGGTCGAGGCCCTTGGTCAGGCTGAGCACCGGTGCCGCGCCGGGGAGAGCACGCACAACCTCGCCGAAGGCATGACTCGGGACGGCGACGACGTGCAGGTCGGCCCCGGCGATGGTCGGATCGTCGAGGGTCGTCGCCGAGACCGCCGAGAGGTCGACGTTCGGCAGGTAGCGCGGGTTGCGGCCCGTGTCCTCGATCGCCCGCGCCTGCTCCGGATCGCGGCACGCGAGCGTCACGTCGTGCCCGCGCGCGGCGAGCACGACCGAGAATGCCGTCCCCCACGCGCCTGCTCCTGCGACGACCGCCTTCATGCTCTTCTCACGAAGTCGATCGAGACCGGGACGCCCTCGAGCTCGTAGCGCTCGCGGAGCTGGTTCTCGACCCAGTAGGCGTAGTCACGCGTGATCAGGCCGGGATCGTTGACGAAGAAGCGGAAGCGCGGCGGCCGCACCTGGGTCTGCGTGCCGTAGAGCAGGTTGAGGCGGCGACCGCCCTTCGACGGCGGCTCGCGCTTCTCGCGAAGCTCGGCCAGGAAGCGGTTCAGCTCGCCGGTGCCGATCCGGCTCGTGTGCTTCGCGAAAAGCTCCTCGATCCGGTCGAGCAGCCGTGAGATGCCGCGGCCGGTCTTGGCCGAAAGCGTGACGAGCGGCGGGCGCTGCTTGAGCCGCGCCTCGATCCGCGGCCGCACTTCCTCGATCGCGGTCTCCGAGATGTCCCACTTGGACAGGACGACGATCGTCGAGCACTGCGCCTTGCGCGCCACGTCGGCCACGGCGAGATCCTGATCGACCAGGCCCTCGCTTGCATCGACGAGGACGAGCGCGACGTCCGCCCGCTCCGCCGCGGCGAGCGCGCGGAGCTCCGAGTAGTACTCGATCCCCTGGCGCTGCTTGCGCTTGCGGCGCAGGCCGGCGGTGTCGACGAGGACGAACGTGCGGTCGCCTCGGCGCAGGACGGTGTCGATCGCGTCGCGCGTCGTGCCGGGCATCTCTGAGACGATGACGCGCTCCTCGCCGAGCAGGGCGTTCAAGAGGCTCGACTTGCCGACGTTCGGGCGCCCGAGGATCGCGACGCGAATGGCCTCTTGCCCCACCTCTGCCGGGCCGGCTCCGGGGAGCATGGTCACGACGGCGTCGAGCAGGTCGCCGGTGCCGTGGCCATGCAGCGCCGAGAGCGGCACCGGGTCGCCGAGCCCGAGGCGGTGAAACTCGAGCGCCAGCGAGTCCTGGGCAGGGTCGTCGATCTTGTTCGCGATCACGAGCACCGGCTTGTGAGCGCGCCTGAGGATCGCGGCCAGCTCCTCGTCGCCGGGCATCACGCCTGCCCGCGCGTCGGTCACGAACAGAACAAGGTCGGCCTCGGCGATCGCGGCCTGCGCCTGCTCGGCCACCGAGCGGGTGAGCGGGCTCTGGTCGGCGATGTCGACGCCGCCCGTGTCGATCAGCAGGAAGCGCCGGCCGTTCCACTCGCAGACGAGCTCCTTGCGGTCGCGCGTGACCCCAGGCGTCTCGTGCACGACGGCCGTACGCGTCGAGGTCAGCCGGTTGACGAGCGTCGACTTGCCGGCGTTCGGGAAGCCGACGATCGCCACGGTGCCGAGCAGCGGGGCAGCCGCCGTTTCGTCAGGATGGTCAGAGGTGGTCTGCCTGGCCACCGGCTATTCGGCGAACGGCAGCTTCGTTGCGCCGGTCGCGACCTCCCAGAGGTAGCCCTCCGGGTCGGCGAAGTAGCCGCTGTAGCCGCCCCAGGCCGTGTGCTCGGGCTGTTTGACGATGGAGGCGCCGGCCTGCTCCGCCTCGGCCAGGACCTCGTCGACCCGCTTCTCCGAGCGGACGTTGTAGGCGAGCGTGACGCCGCGGAACCCTTCGCCGTCCGGGCTGACGCGCGCATCCTCGGCCAGCTCGTCCCAGGGATAGAGCGTGAAAGCGGTCGAGCCGCCGCCGAGCAGAACACAGACCCAGTTGTGGTCCTCCTGGTCGACCGGCCAGCCGAGCTCCTCGACGTAGAAGCGCCTGGCGCGCGCGAAGTTCCGAACGCCGAGAGTGATGATGCTGACCTGCGGGTTCACGCGGGCTGGCGGGCGCGGACGAGCTCTTCGATCCGGCCGACCACGTCGCGGACATCGAGGCCGGTGGTGTCGATCTGGACCGCGTCCTCGGCGGGCCTCATTCGCGCGGCGTCGCTCTGGTCGCGGAGGCGGAGGTCGGTCGCGAGCGCGTCGGCGCCGATCTCGGGGCGCTCGGCGAGCCGCCGCTGGGCACGGACGTCGCGCTCGGCGTTGAGATAGACCTTGACCTCGGCGTCGGGGGCCACCACCGTCCCGATGTCGCGGCCCTCGATCACGACGTTGCCATCGTCGGCGAGCTCGCGCTGGCGCGTGCGCATGACCTGGCGTACGGGCTGGTGTCGGGCGACGACGGGAACCATCCGGTCGATGTCGGACTTGCGGATGGAGGCGGTGACGTCGGTGCCCCCGATCCAGACGCGGCCCTGCTCGTCGAGCATGACCGGGTTCTCGTCGGCGAGCTGGCCGAGACGGTCGCCGTCGGCGAGCGGCAGCCCACGCTGGAGCGCGAGCCAGGTGAGCGCGCGGTACATGGCGCCTGTGTCGAGGTAGCGGAAGCCGAGCCGCTCAGCAAGTTGCTGGGCGACCGTGCTCTTGCCGGCGCCGGCCGGCCCGTCAATGGCGACGATCATCGTTGTGTGACCGAGTCGAGCAGCTCGAAAAACCCGGGGAAGCTTACAGCGACCGCCTGCGGGCTCCGGATCTCGACACCGTCCCGAGAAACCAGCCCCGCGACCGCCCCAAGCATCGCAATCCGATGATCCCCACCGGAGTCCATTCCCCCACCCTTCGGGCGGGAAGGTACCCCTCTCACCCCGAAGCCATCGTGACGGTTTTCGATGCGCACGCCCAGGGCGCGGAGCGAAGTTGTCACGATTTCGAGACGGTCCGTTTCCTTTACGCGCAGCTCCTGTGCGCCTTCGACCCGGCTCTCGCCTCGCGCTGAGGCGGCCGCGAGCGCGAACAGCGGCAGCTCGTCGATCAGCAGCGGCACCTCCTCGGCGCGAACCCTCGTCGCCACGAGCTCGGCCGAGTGAACCTCGAGGTCGCCCATGGATTCGCCGCTGCTGCTGCGCCGCCGGTTGAAGGCGGTGATCCGGGCACCCATCCGCGCGAGCACGTCGAGCAGCCCCGTCCGCCGCGGGTTCAGCCCGACGTCGTGGATCGTCAGCTCCGAGCCCGGCAGCAGCGTCGCCGCGACCACGAACGGCGCTGCCGAGGAGAAGTCGCCGGGAACCTCGACCTCGGGGAGCTCGAGCCGTTCGGCCGGCCCGATCGACACGCGGCCCGGCCGGCGCGTCAGCGGGGCCCCGGCCGCCGCCAGCATGATCTCCGTGTGGTCGCGCGTGGGCAGCGGCTCGACCACGGTCGTCGTTCCCTCCGCGTACAGCCCTGCATGCAGGACGCACGACTTGACCTGCGCGCTCGCGACCGGCAGCTCGTAGCGGATCGCCTGGAGCGACCCGCCCTGGACGACGAGCGGCGGGCGGCCGTCTGCGGTCTCGACGTGAGCCCCCATCTCGGCGAGCGGCGTTGCGATCCGGTCGACGGGGCGGCTTCGGAGCGAGTCGTCGCCGGTCAACTCGAAGCGGCCGCTCTGACCCGCGAGCAGGCCTGCGAGCAGACGCAGGGTCGTGCCCGAGTTGCCGCAGTCCACCGGCGCGTCGATCTCGCGCAGTCCGCGGAGCCCGGAGCCTTCGACGCAAATCGTGTCGACGTCCTCCTCGTGGACGGTGGCCCCGAGCGCCCGGACGGCGGCGATTGTCGACTCGGTGTCGGCGGAGCGGCCGAAGCCCCGCACGAGCGTCTCGCCCTCGGCAACCGCGCCGACCAGGACGGCCCGGTGCGAGATCGACTTGTCGCCCGGCACCGCAATGTGCCCGACGAGCGCGGTGGCGGGCTCGATCCTCACTCGGGCAGGACGGCCGAGACGACCACGCCGTAGCCCTGGGAAGCTCGAAGTCCTCGATGTTGATCCGCTCCGCGCCGAGAGCCTGCGTGATCGCGGAGAGGACGCCGGGGCGGTCGGGGATGCGGACGAGCAGCCGGTGGATCTGCCCCGCCTCGCCGTACGCGCCGGTGAGCAGGCGCCGGCGGTTCTGGCCGGCCTCGCCGATCCAGCGGGCAACGAAGCCTGCGTCGCCGGCGTCGAGCGCCGCCTCGAGCTGCTCGACGCGGCGGCGGTGCTCCGCGAGCGCGGCCGCGAGCGCGTCGGCGTTGTCGAGAAAGATGTCGACCCAGATTCGCGGGTTCGCTCCCGCGACGCGGGTCATGTCGCGCAGCGATCCGCCCGCGGCCGCCAGCGGCTCGTGGCCGTCGATCCGGCCCGAGCCTGCCTGGTTGACGAGCAGGTTCGCGAGCACGTGCGGGAGGTGGCTGGTCAGCGCAACGAGGCGGTCGTGCGCCTGCGGGTCGACCGCGACCGGTGTTGCCCCGAGGCTGGAGACGAACCCGTGGACGAGCCGGTAGCGGGCGGGATCCGTCTCCGCCAGCGGGGTCAAGAACCAGGTCGCGCCCTCGAAGAGCTCCGCGCTCGCGTGCTCGGCGCCGCGGGCTTCCGAGCCGCAGACCGGGTGGCCGCCGACGAAGCGGGCCGAGCCGCGGGCGGCCGAGCAGACCGCGCCCTTCGTGGAGCCGACGTCGGTGACGGTGCAACCCTCGCCGCTCGCCTCGAGGGCCGCCTGGACCTGCGCTGCGAGCTGAGCGACCGGTGCCGCGACAACGGCGAGGTCAGCTTCGGCGAGCGCGGCGTCGAGCGACCCGGCTGCCTCGTCGATCGCGCCGCGGGCCAACGCGGCCTCGCGGGCGGCCGGGTCGGGATCGAAACCGGTCACCTGCGGGGCGGGCTCCCTGCGCCTCGCGGCCAGCGCGACGGAAGCGCCGATCAGGCCGGTACCGACAATCGCGAGACGTTGGAGCTCCACGCGATCAGGCTATCGGCGCGGGCGCAGCCCCAATTCGAGGACCCATCCCAAGCCCCCACCTCCCGGGGAACTCGAGAGTAGCTGGGGCACGTCATACGTGTCTGTGCCGAATGTGTGAGGGATGTGTGCCGGTGTGTCCAGGCGAGCGCGCGCACCGAGCCGGTTTGCGGCTCGTGCCGTGGTCGCCCGCGTCAGCCGATCTGGCGGCCGAGCAGCTCGACGACTTTCCGCACCTCGCCGACGAAGTCGGCGAAATCCGCCGTCGGAATCTGCTGCGCCGCGTCCGAGAGCGCCTCCTCGGGTCGCGGGTGCGTCTCGACGATGATCCCGTCCGCTCCGACCGCGGCGGCCGCACGCGCCAGCGGCAGCACGAGGTCACGCCGCCCCGCCGCATGCGAGGGGTCGACGATCACGGGCAGGTGCGTCTCGTGCTTCAGCACGGCCACAGCGCCGAGATCCAGCGTGAACCGCGTCGCCGTCTCGAAGGTCTTGATTCCGCGCTCG
>VAWL01000131.1 GCA_005883965.1 Actinomycetota bacterium | reverse complement strand
CGATCCTCTACCGCCTGCAGGACGCTAAGAAGCCCGAGACCCGCGCGCGCCGACTCGCGAAGTTCGTCGCGATGCTGGAGGCCGGCGAGACGATCCACCCGCAGGTCTGACATCCGTTCGACCGACAGGGTCAGCCGATTAGCGCGGGTAAGACTGAAGCGGCGACGGTCGGCTCGCAAGTGCGGCCGCGTTATCACGGCCGGCATAGGGGCTAGGCGTCGCTGGTAGCACTGGCGGCACTGTCGGCGCTCTCGCCAGCCGCCTCCCAGTAGTAGAGCTCGTGCGCTGCTGACGGCGTTCCTTCCAGGAGCGGTCCCCACGCCGCGAACGACGCCGTAACGGCCTGATCGTTCAAGATGTCGCGAAGCCGATTCTCGACGTCTGGACCCTCGAATAGGAACACGACCTCGGAACTGCCGAGATAGACGCCGTGCCGAACGAGCCCGATTTCGCCAGGGTCGTACTGAGGTCCTGCTCGCAAGAGCTCGGCGGCGGCCTCGTGGCTTCCGGGCTTCAGCTTCGCCGTGACGACAACTCGCTGCACGCATCGATGGTATGAAAATTGAGCGTTCGAGCGTTGGGCTCGTCGGCCTGGACCTCACCAGCTGAGTAGGCGACTCCGGCGAGCGAGTCCGTCAACCAGCCGCTCAGTTCGCCAGGCCCCGCCTGTCATACCGCTCCCGCTGGGGCTTGTCCCCTTTGCTTCCTAAGCACGGTCGGCCGTTCGCTCGCCGCCCTCTTCAGTCGGCTCGACCGCCTCTTCTACTGTTGCGGCAACCAAAAAAGGAGATGGCAATGGCACTCGGGGACGAAGTCGACGAGGTCTTTAGACGCGAGGTGAAGTCTCTGCCCGCTTACGCGAAGGCCCAGGCTGCGAGTGGTTCCGGGCTCGCACCGCCGGTCGACGAGATGAATCAGCTGCTCATGGGCCTGGCAAACGCGACGCAGCGTTCGTTTCACCTACTCGCCGATCGAATCGAGAACATGCAGTAAGGCCTGTGCCACATAGAGAGTGGCCCTGCAGCAACTCGAACTCTGTTCGCCTAGGCTCATCGCCTCGCGCGCCGATCCGCGTTGGCGGCGGTCGGGCTTTCGGCCGGGGTTCTGGCCACAGGGCCAGTCCGCCGAGTGTACTCCTCTGAACGAACGCTCGGGGCGCCGCCGGCGCCTCAGGCTTTGCCGCGGATTCCGAGTCGTCCCCTCCACGTGCTCCACTTGGCGTTGCTCGGCTTCTTCTGCGGAGTCAGCGTGACTCCGACTCTGCTCGTCAGTTCGGCCTTATTTCTACACGACAATCGCGCGCCAGCCCAGCGCCGTCTGGCCTCATGCAGCGACTCGCGCCGGGCCCGTCTTTGCTCTGCGCCCCCCGAGCGAGTCCTTGATCACAACGAGCGCCACAAGCAGTCCCGCCAGGGCGAGGCCGCCGTACGCGATCGTCGTAATCCAGTCGCCGACGCCGGTGCGTGGCCAGAACGGGGCGTTTGCGTCCTCGAACGCAAAAAGCGCGGCGACAAGGATTGGGCCGCCGATTCCGCCTCGCCTGATCCAAACGACCGCCAAGACCAGAAACGTCGCGAAGCCCGCAGCGCCCGCGGGGAAGCTGATGAAGAAGGCGTCCACGTACTCGCCGATCGCGAGGAGCAATGCGATCGCCATAAGCAGACCGCGCCGATTAGGGACTCGCTTTCTCATGGTTCCTCCCGTCGTCGTTGACACGACCAACGCTACGAAGCCACGGCTCGCGCGTCGTCGGGCGAGTGGGCGATCTTGCGGTCAGCCGGTCGGCTGATCTTTCGACGGCAGCGGATCGGCCGAGCGGCCGACGCTCCGCAGACGCATAGCGTCCAGGGGGCGGCCGAAGCCGCCCCCTGGTAGCGGTTCAAAGCGCCGGCTGAGCAGCGCGTGCGGGCGCGAGGCTGCGCCGCGCGACAAGCAGTACGGCGGTCACGACGATCCACAGCCACCACACGAGGAACGGGAAGAGGAAGAGCCCGAACAGCTGCACGATGCCTGCCGCGATCCCGAGCAGTCCGTACCACCGTGGCAGCACCCCGGTCCGCAGCGCCAGCGCCGACGTTGCCCAGACGACGACGGCGCTCACGATCAGGGCGGCGACCCACGCGAAGTAGGAGGTCGTCGAGAGCAGCCGGTACGTGTTCGGGTCGAGCCGGAACTTCGACGACTCACCCGAGGTGAAGCTGGCTGCGAATGCGAGCAGCATCGAGACTCCCCAGAGCGGCAGGCTCGCGATGCCCGCTCCGAACGCCAGTGCGCTGAGCCGTCCCGACTCCCCTTCGGCAGCAAGCAGCCGCTCCCGGAGCGAGCTCAGGAACGCGAGCAGAAAGAGGATGCCCGCGAAGAAGACGAAGAACCCGACGACGCCGCGCACCTGATGCGAATGCTGGGCGAAGTAGGCGACGATCTTCGCATCCGAATCCTTCTCCTGGGGCTGGCCGAGGACGAACAGGACCCCGACGAGCGAGCACACAACGGACAGCACTCCGGCGAGCGGTGCCCAGCGATCCCAAAGCTGTTTCATCTCGGTTCCTCCTTGTCGATTGACATCGAGTCGACCGTACGAGTCATCGACCACCGCGTCGTCGGCCGGGCCGGCGATCTTTCCGTCAGCCGACCGGCTGATCTTTGGACGGCTCCGGATCGGCCGACCGGCCGATGACAGCGCGCACGGATCCGTCTACCTTCATGTCGTGCACCCTCGTCTTGCCCGCTCTTTCTCGCGGCCGGATCCGGCGACCGTCGACCTGGCCGTCGCCGTGCTGCTCACACCGGCGGCCCAGCTCGAGGTCTGGCTCGGAACCAGCGCGGGCTCGCATCAAATCGTGGCCGCGCTCGTCGCGTTCGTCGCCACAGCGTCCATTGCCGTTCGCCGCCGCTACCCGACGCTCGTGGGTGTCGTCGTGCCGATGCTCTACTCGATCGAGCTCGGGTTCTGGGGTGACCCGCAGATCATCCTGGCAAGCGTCGGCTACTTCTGCGCGCTGTATGCGCTCGCGGTCTGGACGCCGCCGCGGCGTTTTGCACTCGGCCTCGGGTTCCTCGTGGCGGGCTTCTTCGTTGCGAGCTTTGGGCCGAAAGGGAGCCCGCGGAACTCCGTGGTGTTCTCCGCGGTCACGCTCGTGGTCATGCTGCTCGTCCGCCGCGTGCTCGGCGATCGCGAGCGGCGTGCTCAGCTTGCCGAGCGGGAGCGCGATCTCGCCGCCCGGGAGGCAGTGGTCGCTGAGCGGGCGCGGATCGCGCGCGAGTTGCACGACGCGATCGCGCACAACGTCTCGATGATGGTCGTCCAGGCAGGCGCCGAGCGCCGCGTACTCGACGAGACGACCGGCTCGACGAAGGAAGTGCTGGTAACGATCGAGCGCATCGGCCGGGGCGCGCTGACCGAAATGCGCCGCCTGGTCGGGATGCTGCGCAGCGACGCCACCGACTCACTCGCGCCGCAGCCGGGACTCCACGACCTACCGACCCTCGTGGCGCAGGTTCGCGAGGCCGGCCTGCCGGTCGAGCTCGACGTCGAGGGCGATCCGCGAGAGCTACCGGTCGGGATCGAGCTTTCGGCGTACCGGATCGTCCAGGAGGCGCTGACAAACGCGCTCAAGCACGCTGGCCAGGCGCAGGCAAGAGTCCACGTCCGCTACGGGCGGGACTCTCTGGAGCTCGAGATCGTCGACGACGGTGCCGGTGCGCAGACACCGGTCGCGAGCGGCGGACACGGCCTCGTCGGCATGCGCGAGCGAGTGGCGCTCTACGGCGGCCGCCTCGACGCCGGCCGCCGCCCGACTGGCGGCTTCGCCGTTCGCGTCCTGCTGCCCACGCGATGACGAGCATCCTGATCGCCGACGACCAGGCCCTCGTCCGAGTCGGGCTGCGCAAGATCCTTGAAGCGGAGCCCGAGACGAACGTGGTCGGCGAGGCCGGGGACGGCGAGGACGCTGTCTCGGCCGCGCGGCGGCTCGAGCCCGACGTCGTGCTGATGGACATCCGCATGCCGGTCCTCGACGGGATCGAGGCGACCCGCCGAATCGTCCGCGAGCGACCCGGGACGCGCATCGTCGCAAACGGCGAGGCACTGCTCGCCCCGTCGATAACCCGCGCGGTAATCGAGGAGTTCGCCCGCCAGTCACCCGCCTCGCCGCCTGCACCGTCACACGCGCTCGAGCAGTTGACCCCACGCGAGCACGAGGTCCTCGACCTGCTCGCGCGCGGCCTGTCCAACCCGGAGATCTGCGAGCGCCTCGTGATCAGCGAAGCGACAGCAAAGACGCACGTCGCGCGCATCCTCCAGAAGCTCGACCTCCGAGATCGGGTGCAAGCCGTGATCTACGCCTACGAGACCGGCCTCATCGCGCCCGGAGCGCGTGGCTGAGCTTGGCGTCGAGCGCCCGCGCCGACATCAGGCGCAACCCTGAAATTGAACTTGTAGCCCGGGCGGAGATGGGCGATGATCGGTGGCAGCCCGGCAGGCTTCGGGCGGGGTTTCGCTTACGGGGAGAGGACCGACGGCCGAACTGGCCCAACCGATGGCTGCTGCGCCCGCCCGCGCGGGGCGAAAGTTGCGGCGCGACGTTGGCTTCTTCGGGCTCCTGTTCATCTCGTTCGGCTCGATCATCGGGGCCGGCTGGCTGTTCGGCGCCCTCTACGCCTCGTCGCTGGCCGGGCCCGCAGCGGTCATCAGCTGGGTGATCGGCGGCGGCGCCGTGATGCTGCTCGCCTTGACGCACGCCGAGCTCGGCGGCATGTACCCGGTGGCGGGCGGCAGCGCGCGGTTTCCGCGGTTCGCCTTCGGGAGCCTGATCGGCTTCACGACCGGCTGGATCGCATTCCTCGGCGCCGTGACCGTCGGGCCGATCATGGTTCAGGCGACCCTGCTCTACACGTCGAACTATGTCTCCTCGCTCACCACCATCTCGGGCGGCCGGCCCGTGCTGACGGTTCAGGGCTATTTCGCCGCCGCCGCGCTGCTGCTGTTGTTCTGCACGATCAACATCCTGGGCGTGCGCTGGCTGGCCGAGACGAACATGATCGCGGTCTGCTGGAAGCTCCTGATTCCGGTGGTGACGGTCATAGCGCTGATCGCGACCTCTGCGCACGGCGAGAACTTCACTTCAGCCGGCGGCTTCATGCCGTACGGATGGAAAGGCGTCTTCCTCGCGATCTCGTCGGGCGGGGTCATCTTCGCGTGCCTGGGCTTCGAGCAGGCGGTCCAGCTCGGCGGCGAGACGCGGAACCCGAGGCGGAACATCCCGTTCGCGATCATCGGCGCGATGATCGTGGCGATCGTCCTCTACCTCGCGCTGCAGGTGGCGTTCATCCTGGCGCTCGACCCGTCGAGCATCTCGCATGGCTGGAACGCGGTCTCGTTTACGGGAAAGGCCCAGCTGTACGGGCCGTTTGCCGGGCTTGCGACGGCACTCGGCCTGGGCTGGCTCGCGGTGCTGCTCTACACGGACGCCGTCGTCTCGCCCGGGGGGACCGGGCTGCTCTACACGGGCGCGAGCGCCCGCCTGACCTTCGCGCTCGCTCGGAACGGCTACATCCCGGCAGCCTTCGGCCGGCTCACGTCGCGCGGGACGCCCTCCTTCGCCATTGCGTTCTCCTTCCTCTGCGGCCTGGTCATCCTCCTCCCCTTCCCGGGCTGGCAGCAGCTCGTGGGCTTCATCTCGGCGGCGGCCGTGGCCGTCTACGCAATGGCCCCGCTCGCGCTCGGAGCACTCAGGCGCCAGGACCCCGAGCGGCCGCGCCCGTTCAAGCTTCCCGCCGCATCGGTGCTGGCGCCTGCGGCGTTCGTCGCCGCGAGCGAGATCCTGCTCTTCACCGGGTGGGCGGTGATCTGGAAGCTGATCGTCGCGATCCTGATCGGCTTCGCGCTGCTCGGCGTGTCGACTGCCACTGATTCGAGACGAACACCTTCGCTCGACTGGCGCAGCGCCGTGTGGCTCTGGCCGTACCTGCTCGGGATGGGCGTGATCTCGTACCTCAGCTCGTTCGACACGAGGACCCCGAGCTCGATCCCGCTGATCGATCTCCAAGGCCCTCGCAACGAGCTCACGTTCGGCTGGGACATCCTTGCCGCCGCGGTCCTCAGCCTCGCCGTGTACTTCTTCGCTATCCGGAGCCGGCTGCCGACCGCGCAGGCGCTCGACTACATCGGCGATCCGATGGTCGAGGAATCCGAAGCAGTCGACGCTCGGGCCTGACCTCTTCCCGAGCTCCGCGAGCGAGCGGCGAACATCAGCCCGGCGGCGGCCAGTAGGGCGGTTCCGAACAGGCTCAGCCCGATCCCGGCCCAGAGCAGCGCCGGAACCTTGACACCGACGCCGATCGTCGCCCCAACGTCGGGAGAGCCGTCGGCGTTCATCACGACGATCGACCAGTTGCCGGAGCGAAGCTTCCACTCCAGCGGGCCGTTGGTGCCGGACACCGTTGCTGCCCAGAACGCTTCGCGTGCGGGCCGGCCGGGGTCGACTGTCCCTGCATGGTCGACGTAGGTGACCTTGAATGGATCGAGGTCGAGCTTGGTCGCATCCGTGTGCCTGACTCCGGCGAGGTAGTTGTCAACGGTGGCCTTGGGCGCGATGCCGACGAACAACTGCTTGCCGCCGGAGACGTCGAGCCGGACCTTGCCGGCGAGCCAAGTGGGCACGTAGCTGCCTACCGTGATGTTCTCCGTCGCAATCGCGCGTGTATCGGTCTGGTAGCGGTGAGCATGCGCGGAGAAGTAGCCGTTGTCGCTGCGCTTCGAGGTGTCTGCCCAGATGGCCGTAATGCCGGCCGCGAGAACGAGCACGCCGAGCACGACTGCGACCCACGCTCCAACTGTGAGACCGGTGCGCCTCTCTGGATTCGTTTCGGCTTGCATTTCGTGTCCCTTCGTCGTGTGGTGGTCGGGGCCCCGGCCCGTCACAGGCCGGGGCCCCGACCGCGTGATTTATGTGGAGATGGGCGCCGGCTGGGCGGCCGGTACGGTCTCGGGCTCATCGTGCTCGAGCCGAGGAAGCCACTCGAGCCACTTCGGCAGGTACCAGTTCCAGTCGCCGAGCAGCTTCAT
>VAWL01000044.1 GCA_005883965.1 Actinomycetota bacterium | reverse complement strand
CGCCGAAGTAGCTGAACGCGAGGCCGGCTCGACCGATCGCGATCCTTCCGAGATCGTCCGCATGCGTGCCGCGATACGCGTCGTGCGAGCGCCAGAGCCGCTCCATCCCTCGCCCGATCACGATGTGATGGTGCTCGATCCCGAACCAGGCGAAATCCATCCAGTAAGCGCGCGCGAGGGGCGGGACCGGGCTCCTCCACGGGCCGTCATACGTCGCCTTTCCGTCAGCACCGAGCCGGAACCGGGCGCAGTTCGTCGTGATGACGACCGGAAACGGAGGACGGGTCTGCACCTGCGGCAAATCTCGTGCGCACCGAGGCAGAGCGCTCGTAGCCGTTCCGGCACCGGCCAGCAGCAGCAGCGAAACGACGGCCAGGGCGAGCCTCACGCCCGGACTACGGCAGCCGGCGGGCTCGAGGTCCGCTTAGTTGAAGTGCTGCTGAGCGGCCTCGAGGCCGTCGCGCACGATCGTCTCGGCGGCGTCGGCGGCACGCGCCACCAGCGCGTCGGGGTCCTCCTCGGGCGCGAACGGCGAGAGGACCCAGTCCTTGACCGGGCGCGGGTCTCCGCGGCCGGGGCGGCCGACTCCGATCCGTAGCCGCAGGAAGTCCTGCGTCCCGAGGTGCTGCCCGAGCGAGCGCAGGCCGTTGTGCCCGGCGAGCCCTCCCCCGCGCCGAGCTTGGAGGCGGCCCGGCTCGAGGTCGACGTCGTCGTGGACGACCAGCAGCGACTCGGCGGGCACCTTGAAGAAGCGCGCCGCCGCCGCCGCCGAGCGGCCGGACTCGTTCATGTACGTCTCGGGCTTCAGCAGGGCGAGCTTCGAGCCGTCGACGCGGACTTCCGCGAGCGAGCCGGAGAACTTCGAGCGCCAGGAGCCGCCGTGCCGCCGCGCCAGCTCGTCCACGACCAGCCAGCCGACATTGTGTCGAGTGCGTTCGTACTCGCGGCCCGGGTTGCCGAGGCCTACGACAAGGATGTCCAGCGTCGAGGCAGAGCCTCGACGGAGAAGGCGCAACTATCCCTCGGTCGTGCCGGGCTCGCCCTCTTCGCCGGTCCCGGCGTCCTCGCCCGGCTCGGCAGGCTCTTCGTCGGCTGCGCCCTCCGGTGCCTCCTCGCCCTCGGGCAGCTCGCCCTCCTCGAGCTCCTCCTCGCCCTCGACCTCTTCGGGCTCGGGCTCGACGAACCTGGTCGGCATGGTGACCGTCGCGAGCACCGTCTCCTCGGGATCGTCGAGGAACTTGACGCCCTCCTGCAGCCTCAGGTCGACGAGGCGCAGGGTGTCGCCGATCGCCATTCCCGTGACATCGAGGTCGATGTGCTCCGGGATCTCCATCGGCAGAGCCTCGACGGTGATCTCGCGGTTGACCTGCGAGAGCACGCCGCCCTCGGTGACGCCGACCGGCTCGCCGATCAGCTCGACGACGACGCGCGCCTGGATCGCCTGGTCGAGGCGCACTTCCTGGAGGTCGACGTGCGTGAGCGTCCCCTTGACCGGATCCTGCTGGTACGACTTGAGGATCGACGGCCGCGCCTGGTCCCCGTCGAGCGTGACGTCCAGGATCGCGTGCAGGCCCGCGTCGCCCGTGAGCACGCGGCGCAGCTCTCGCTCTTCGATGCTGATCGCCTTCGGCTCGTTGCCGCGCCCGTAGAGGACGCCCGGAATCAGCCCCTGCTTGCGCAGGCGGCGCGATTCGCGGGTGCCGCGGCTGTCGCGCTCCAGCACCTGCAGCTTCACTCGTTCGCCGGCCACGGCGGCGGATTGTAGCTACGTGCGCTTGATGCTGATCAGATCGAGAAGGCGTACCTTAGGAACGTGGTCGTGTGTCCTTCCTGTCGCCGGGAGAACTCGGACAGTGCACGCTTCTGCGTGTCGTGCGGGACGGCCCTCCTCCTTGCCTGCGTGGAATGCGGCGCGGACGTTCCCGTCGGGGCGACTTTCTGCCCCGCCTGCGGCGCACCGGTCGCGGTGGAGACGAAGCCTTCGGGCGAGGAGCGCAAGGTCGTCACCGTCCTCTTCGCCGACCTCGTCGGCTCGACCAGCCGCGCCGAGCGGCTCGACCCCGAAGACGTGCGCGACCTGCTTTCTCCTTATTTCGCGACCGTCCGTGCAGAGATCGAGCAGTTCGGCGGCATCGTCGAGAAGTTCATCGGCGACGCGGTGATGGCCGTCTTCGGCGCGCCGGCCTCGCACGAGGACGACCCGGAGCGCGCGGTGCGGGCCGCCTTCGCCATGCGCGACGCGGTCGGCGCGCTGAACGACGACTCGGACGCCGACCTGCACCTGCGGATCGGCGTGAACACGGGCGAGGCCGTCGTCTCGCTGGGCGCGATCGAGACCGGCGTCGGGATCGTGACCGGCGACGTCGTCAACACCGGCCAGCGGCTGGAGGCGGCCGCGCCCGTGGACGGGATCCTCGTCGGCGAGTCGACCTACCGCGCGACCGCCGGCGCGATCGAGTACCGCGAGGCGGGACCGGTGCCAGCCAAGGGGAAGTCCCGCCCGGTGCCGGCGTGGGAGGCGCTGGGCACGCGGGAATCCGCGGGGCGCCCCGCGACGCCGCTGGTCGGCCGCTGGCAGGAGCTGAGCCAGCTGCTCGACGCTCTCGTCCGCGTGCGCGAGGAGCGGACGCCGCAGCTCGTCTCTCTCGTCGGCGTGCCGGGGATCGGCAAGACGCGGCTCGCGCGCGAGCTCGTGACCGCGGTCGAGGCCGAGCCGGACACGGCCACCTGGCTGCGCGGCCGCTGCCTGCCCTACGGCGACGGCGTCTCGTTCGCGGCCCTTGCGGAGATGGCGCGCACCCAGGCGGGGATCCTGGCCACCGACTCCGAGGAGGAGGCAGCCGCCAAGCTGCAGGCCGCGGTCGAGGCGCTCCCGGGCGAGGCCGACGCGGGCTGGCTCGAGACGCACCTCCGCCCGCTGGTCGGCCTGGCCGCCGAGGCTCCGGAGGCCCGGGAAGACTCGTTTGCGGCCTGGCGCCGGTTCTTCGAGGCTCTGGCCGAGGCGCGACCGCTCGTCCTCGTCTTCGAGGACCTGCACTGGGCCGACCCGGCCGTGCTCGACTTCGTCGACCACCTCGTCGACTGGGCGAGCGGCGTGCCGCTGCTCGTCCTCTGCACCGCCCGGCCCGAACTGCTCGAGCGCCGGCCCGGCTGGGGCGGCGGCAAGCTGAACGCGATCACGATCTCGCTCTCGCCGCTCTCGGACGAGGAGACCAGCGACCTCGTCGAGTCGCTGCTCGGCCAGGAGCCGCCGCCGGTGGTGGCCGAAGCGCTGCTCGCGCAGGCGGCCGGCAACCCGCTCTACGCCGAGGAGTACGCGCGCATGCTCGTCGAGCGCGGCCTGCTCGTACGGGACAACGGCTCCTGGCGGCTGGCGCAGCCCGACCTGCCGCTGCCGGAGTCGGTGCAGGGAACGATCGCCGCGCGGATCGACACGCTCCCGGCGGACGAGAAGGCCGTCCTGCAGGAGGCGGCGGTGGTCGGCAAGGTTTTCTGGCTGGGCGCGGTCGCAGCCGGAGCCGGGCTCGAACGCGACGAGGCCGAACGGCTCCTGCACCAGCTCGAGCGCAAGGAGTTCGTCCGCCGCGAGCGCCGCTCGTCGATCGCCGACGAGGGGCAGCTCTCGTTCCGCCATGTGCTCGTGCGCGACGTCGCGTACGGCCAGCTCCCCCGTCCCCGCCGTGCCGAGGCGCATGCACGCGCCGCCGCCTGGCTGGAGTCACTCGGCGGCGACGAGCTTGCCGAGCAGCTCGCCTATCACTACGAGTGCGCGCTCGAGCTGCGCCGGGCCCTCGGCGAGGAAACGGCCGATCTTGCCGGCCGGGCGGTCGAAGCGTTCCACCAGGCGGGCGAGCGGGCGCTGAGCGTGAACGCCTTCGAGGCGGCGCGCCGGTTCTTCGAGGCCGAGCTCGACCTGCGACCGGAGGACGACCCGCGGCGGCCCTACGCGCGGCTCGGCCTCGGCAAGGCGCGCGGGCACGCCGAGGGCGGCGGGGCCGCAGAGCTCGAGCAGGCGTTCGAAGAGCTCCAGGCGGCCGGCGACGTCGAGACCGCCGCCGAGGTCGCCTCCTCGCTCGGCCCGCTGCTCTGGGCGCGCGGCGAGACCGAGGGCGCGGCGGAATGGCTCCATCGCTCCGGCGACCTGGTCGCCGACCTCCCGCCCTCGCGCACGAAGGCGATGGTGCTCGGCCGGCTCGCAGGCCTGCACAGCGTCCGCGACGAGGCCGACGACGCGATACGCGTGGCCGAGGCGGCACTCGAGCTGGCCGGTCAGCTCGGTGCCGAGGACGTGCGGGCGCGGGCGCTCGGGGCGCTTGGAAACGCCCGCACGCAGAACGGCGACTGGAAGGGTTTCGAGGACCACGCGCTGAGCGTCGAGCTCGCGACCCGGCTCCGCTCGCCCGAGGCGATCGTGAACATCATCAACTACGCGGGCTCGCTGATCGCCTACGGCGATCTCGCGGGCGCGTTCGAGCTCCAGGAGCAGGGGCGCAAGTTGTCGGAGGAGCTGGGCGAGGGCCGGTACGCGGCGTGGCTGCACGCCGAGCGGGTCAGCGAGCTGCACTGGACCGGCCGCTGGGACGAGGCCCTCGAGCTCGCCGACGAGGTGGTTGCCGGCTCGGCCGAGGTCGCCGCCTACATGGAGATCCCCGCGCGGTTGATCCGCGCTCGGATCCGCTTCGATCGCGGTGCCTCCGCCGAGGCGCTCGCCGACGTCGAGCCTGCGCTCGCCCAGTCGCTGGAGATCGGCGAGGTGCAGGTGGTCGTGCCCGCGTTGGCGCTCCGTGCGCGGCTCCGCCTCGAGGACGACCCAGCAGGCGCCGAAGCAGACGTCGCCTCGGTGCTCGAGCGGATCCGCGGCAAGGAGGTCTGGGCCAGCTACGCCTGGAGCGACCTCGGCGTCGTGCTGGCCGGGCTCGAGCTGCCCTTCCCCGAGCTGAACGTGAGCAGCCGCTGGATCGAGGCCGCGCGCGCATTCGCTACCGACCGGGCCGCAGCGGCGGAGATCTACGCCGAGATCGGCTCACGCCCCGACGAGGCGTTCGCCCGGCTCCAGGCCGGGACTGAGGCCGAGGTGGCCAGGGCGCGAGCGTTCTACCGCGAGGTCGGCGCTAGCCGCGCGGCTTCGGGCTCAGCTTCAGCCAGAGGAAGTTGACGATCGCCTCGCGGCCCTGCTCGACGGAGGCGAACTTCATCTGCTTGGCGAACGGGAAGAAGTGCTCCGGCGCGCTCAGCTTGAGCCCGTGCCTCGGCGTCGGCTTCTTTCCGTCGAACGTGACGCGGATCGCCGGGCTCTCGAGCGTGAACGCAACTGCGTTCGCGCCGGCCGGCGGGTTGACGGTGTGGACGTCGTTCGGCCCGCCCGAGGTGGCGGTCGTCTGCCCCGCGGGGTCGTAGGAAATCCCTCCGACGATGTGCATGGCTCCCTCCCTGGTGGCGGCCAGGAGCGAGTCTAGAACAGCTGGTTCTCGCCCGCGAAGATCGCGGAGACCGAGTCGTCGGCGAAGACGTTCAGGATCGTCTCGGCGAGCAGGCCCGAGACCGGGAGGACGTCGATCTTGTCCGGCCGGTTGACGGGGTCGATCGGGACCGTGTTAGTCACCGTCACCTGCTTGAGCGCGCTGGCGGAGATCTTCTCGAACGCGTTGCCCGGGAAGAGCCCGTGCGTCGCACAGGCGTAAACCTCGGTGGCGCCGGCCTCGAGCAGCGACTCGGCGCCGGCGATCAGCGTGCCGCCGGTGACGATCATGTCGTCGCTCATGATCGCGACCTTGTCACGCACGTCGCCGATCACCTCGGTGACCGACGCGCGGTCGTGCTCTGGCCGGGTCTTGTTCATGATCGCCAGGTCGCCGTCGAGCATCTGGCCGAAGCGGCGGGCCATCTTGGCGCGGCCCGGGTCGGGCGAGACGGCGACGATCCCGTCGCCCTGCAGGCCCTTGTCGCGGTAGTACTGCGCGAACAGCTGCAGGGCGGTCATGTGGTCGACCGGGACGTTGAAAAAGCCCTGGATCTGGCCGGCGTGCAGGTCCATGGTGACGACGCGGTCGACGCCCACGATCGAGAGCGCGTCGGCGACCAGCTTGGCCGTGATCGGCTCGCGCGGCGCCGACTTCTTGTCCTGGCGCGAGTACGGGAACCACGGGATGACGGCGGTGATCCGCTTCGCCGAGGCGAGCTTGGCCGCCTGCACCATGATCAGCAGCTCCACCAGGTGGTCGTTGACGGGCTGGTTCCCCGACTGGACGATGAAGACGTCCGCGCCGCGGATCGAGTCCACGTAGCGGACGTACGTCTCGCCGTTGGCGAAGGTCTTCAGCTTGACCTCGCCGAGGGCGACGCCGAGCTTGCCGGCGATCTGCTCCGCGAGCTCGGGGTTCGAGCGGCCGGAGTAGAGCATCAGCCGCTTCTGCGGCCCGCGCTCGATCCACGGCGCCCGCTCCGTCACGGGCAGCACCGGCTCGACGGTCTCGAGCCCCGGAAGTGTCGCCTCACTCATCTCCTTCCCGCCTTCTCCGTACGTAGCCTTCCTTGTTCTCCTGGCGCTGGCGCGCGACGGCGAGCGCTTCGGGCGGGACGTCTTCCGTGATGACCGATCCCGCACCGATCCAAGCATCGTCGCCAATCTCGACCGGCGCAACGAACGAATTGTGGACGCCGGTCCTGACGTTGCGGCCGATCACGGTGCGTCCTTTCGGCTCGCCCTCTTTGTGAGGGAAGTTGGCGGTGATGTTCCCGGCTCCGATGTTGGTTCCCTCGCCGATGTCCGCATCGCCGATATAGGACTGGTGAGACGCCTTCACTCCGGCTCCGAGACGGGAGTTCTTCACCTCGACGAAGGTGCCCGCCTTGGCGCCGGCCTCCAGCACCGTTCCGGGGCGAAGGTAACAGAAGGGGCCGACCAGCGCTTGCGGGCCGACCACGGCGCCGTCGACCACGGCGTGCGGGCCGATCTCGGCGCCCTCGGCCACCCGGGTCTCGCCGCGCAGCATCGTGAAGGGATGGATGATCGAATCGGCCTCGAGCTCGACGGACGGCTCGATCCAGGTCGTGGCCGGGTCGACGATCGTCGCCCCGGCGAGCATGTGTGCCTCGTTGATCCGGTCGCGCAGGACGGCGGCAGTCGCGGCGAGCTCGGCGCGCGTGTTGACGCCGACCTCGGCGGGATCGTCGTCTTCGTAGACGGCCACGCGTTCGCCCGCGGCGACGAGCTCGCGGATGGTGTCAGTCAGGTAGAGCTCGCCCTGGCGGTTCTCGGGGGCGAGCTGCTCCAGCGCCGGCCAGAGCTTCGCCGCGTCGAAGACGTAGATCGACGAGTTGATCTCGGTGATCGCGAGCTGCTCGGGGGTCGCGTCGCCGGCTTCGACGATCGCCTCGAGGCTCCCATCGGCGCTGCGGACGACGCGGCCGTAGTCCCCGGGATCTGCGCGGTCGAAGGAGAGGACGGTCGCGGCCGCCTGCTCGCGGCGGTGGGTCTCCAGGAGCCGCTCGAGGGTCTCCGTCGTGATCGTGGCGGCGTCGCCGCTGACGACGAGCAGGTCACCGCCGAAGCCCCCGAGCTGCGGGCGCGCGGCCTCGGCGGCGTCGCCGGTGCCGCGAGGCTTGGATTGCACGGCGACCTCGACGCCCTCGAAGGCATCCTCGTGGCCGGGCGCGGTCACGACCACCAGCGGCCGCGGCTCGAGCGGGCGCACCGCCTCGATCACCCAATCGACGAGCCGCCGCCCGAGCAGGGGGTGCAGGTGCTTCGGCGTCGACGAGCGCATGCGGGTGCCGAGACCCGCGGCCAGCACGACGGCTGCGAGTGGCCTGTCGCTCATAGCTGGGGCGCCAGGATTCGAACCTGGGATCGCGGGACCAAAACCCGCTGCCTTACCACTTGGCTACGCCCCAACGATTTGTCTTCTCGACCAAGGTTGGGTGTGAGTCTAGAGAGCGCCGTCGGCTCCGAAGGCGAGATTCAGCCTCGTTCGGAGAAGAGAAAGATCAGGGCGATCACGGCGAAGACGCCCGCCAGCGCCAGGGCCAGCCAGCTGAGGAGGAAGGCGAAGATCGCAACGACAACTGCCAGCGCCTGCGAGGCGCCCGCGATCCAGGCGACCTGACGCACGGTGTGGGAGCGCGCGTTGCGCCCCCAAAAAACGTAGACGGCGAGGACCGGAATGGCGATCGCGACCACGGTCCACTTCGTGAAATCGTGGGTGAGCGCGACGAGGATTCCCTCGAGGACCGCGATCCAGAGGACGATCCGCGTACGGCGTTCACGGAGCCAGCGGCCCGTCTTGGTGGTGCCGTGCTCGATCGGCCGCGTGGGCTCGAGAGACTCCTCTGTGGCCATTGCCTCAACCGTACCAAGTCGGCACGCTGAGCCAGGTTCGGCCCACGCGCCGCAGTGCTCGCTCGGCCGCGGCGGCGGGTTTTCGGTGCTGGAAGAGGCCGTAGACGGTCGGGCCGGCGCCGCTCACATCTGCGCGGAACGCGCCGAGCTCGCGAAGCTCGTCCGTGAGCGGGGACGACGCCAGGTCGTTCGGCGGGAGGCCCGCGAGGTCGCTCGCGCGGTGGACCGCCGCGAGCGTCTTGTCGAGCCGCGCGCGGCGCTCGGCGTAGCCGTCCTCGCCGCCACGCTGGTCAAAAGCCGCGTAGACCGACGCGGTCGACTCCTTGCGCGCGTCCTTTGGCAGGACGAGAACGATCCAGTAGTCCTGCGGCAGGTCGAGCGGCCTCAGGTCGGTGCCTGTTCCCTCGCCCAGCTGTGGGCCGGCGGTCAGGAAAAAGGGCACGTCGGCCCCTAGGCGGGCGGCGAGCTCGTGCAGGGCCTCCGCCGAGAGCGGCTCAGGGAGCATCTCGTTGGCCAGGCGCAGGGCGGTCGCTGCGTCCGAGCTGCCGCCGCCGAGGCCGGCCGCGACGGGGATCTGCTTCCAGATCCGCGCTGCCCAGCGCGGCTTGGTGCCGGCGGCTGCGGCCAGCTCCTCGAGCGCGCCCCGGACGAGTGTGTCCTCGGCGAATCCCTTGACACTGAGCTTGCTCGCCGGCTCGACGGCGATCCGGTCGGCGAGGTCGATCCGCTGGAGCACGGTCGCCACCTCATGCCGGTCGTCGTTCCGGCGCGGGCCGACGACGAGCGCCAGGTTGACCTTCGCGACCGCCGGAGCGCGGTTCACGGCAGGACGGTGACGCGGATCGTTCGCTCGCGCGGGCCGTCGAACTCGGCCAGGAAGATCGCCTGGTGTGCGCCGAGCGCGAGGCCGTCCTCGTCAAGTGGAATCGAGACCGACGAGGCTGTCAGCGCCGCTCGGACGTGCGACCACGGGTTGCGGTCACCCTCGTGCAGGTGCTCCCACGGCCAGTCTTCTTCGACAAGGCGGTCGAAGGCGCCGGCCACGTCACTCGCGACCGCCGACGCGCCCTCGCCCGCGGCCTGGAGGACGATTCCTGCGGTCGTGTGCGGGACGAAGAGCGTCGCCAGCGAGCCGGAGGCGCCGTCGAGCAGAGCCGCGACCCTGTCAGTGACGTCCAGCAGCTGCGTTCGTTGCTGGGTTTCGACCGTCAGCTCGGGCACGGGTGCATTCTCACCGGAGCGCCACGGCGAGGGCGACGAACTCGGGCGGAGTCAGCTCCTCGGCGCGCGCGCCCGGGTCGCGGCCGATCGCCTCGAGCGCGGAGGCGGCGTGGTCGCGCGGCGCGAGGCCGGCGAGCTCCAGGGAGTTGGCGAGCCGCTTGCGGCGGTGGGCGAAGGCTCCGACGACCATCTCCTTGACGTGAGTGAACTCGGCGGGAAGCGCGCGGCGGCGAAAGGCGACGAGCGCCGAGTCGACGTTCGGGCGCGGCCGGAAGACTGTGCGCGAGACCGGGTGGAAGCCGGTGCGCTCGGCCGCGAGCTGGACGAGCACGGAGACGGCGCCGTAGGCCTTGGTCGAAGGCTCGGCGAAGAAGCGGTCGGCAACCTCCCGCTGGATCATCACGCACCAGAGCCCGACCGCAGGCAGGCCGTCGAGGCTCTCCATGACGAGCGGCGTGGCGATGTTGTACGGGAGGTTCGCGACCAGCTTCGTGGGCGCCGGGTCGAGCGAGGCCAGGTCGAGCCGGAGGGCGTCGCCGAAGTGGAGGTCGACGTTCGTGTGGGGCTCGAGGCGTTCGGCGAGGGTTGGCTCGAGGGAGCGGTCGAGCTCGACGGCGTGCACGTGCGCGACCCGTTCGGCGAGGTACGTGGTCAGAACGCCGAGACCCGGGCCGACCTCGAGCACGACGTCCTCGGGAGCGAGCTCGGCCAGGCGGCCGATCACGCCGAGGAGGTTCTCGTCGACCAGGAAGTGCTGGCCGAGCTCCTTCTTCGCGGCCGGGAGCCTCACGAGAGCGAGAAAGCGCTGGCCGCGTTGGCATCGAGCTGGGCGGCAAGCGCCCCCGCATCCTCGCCTCGCGCCTCGGCGAGCACGGCCAAGATGTGGACGACGTTCGCCGGCTCGTTCGGCCGGCCGCGGCGGGGCTGCGGGCTGAGGTAAGGGCTGTCGGTCTCCGCCAGCAGCCGGTCGGCGGGGACTTCGCCGGCGGCCTCGCGCAGCTCCCCGGCCTTCGGGTACGTGACGTTCCCGGCGAACGAGACGTAGTAGCCGCGCTCGAGCGCCATCGGCAGCAGCTCCCGGCTGGAGAAGCAGTGCAGGACCACCGTTCCCGCAAAGCCCTCGAGGGCGGCGGCGGTCTCGTCGTCGGCTGCGCGCGTGTGGACGACGACCGGCTTGCCGAGCTCGCCCGCCAGCTTGAGCTGGTGGGCGAAGAGCTCGCGCTGCCGGTCGCGCGGCGCGTAGTCGCGGTAGAAGTCGAGGCCGGTCTCGCCGACGGCGACCGCGCGCTCGTCGGCGAGCAGCTCGCGGAGCTCGTCGAGGCGGTTCGCATCTTCGTCGGCAGCCTGGTGCGGATGGATGCCGAGCGCGGCCCAGACTCCTGGGTGCGCGTGGGCGATCGCGAGCGTCTCGCGGCAGGACTCGATGCCTGAGCCGACCGCAACGATCCGCTCAACTCCAGCGGCGCGGGCGCGGGCGACGACCGCGGCGGCCGGGTCGGCGCACGCGTCGAGGTGCGCGTGCGTGTCGATCAAGCGGTCGCCGTCGGCAGGTCGACCCGCGGAAAGAGCGGCTCGGCCGGCGCGATGCCTTCGGTCACGTCCGTCTTGCCGTACGCGATCTGCTCCAGGGAGAGGTCGAGTGGCTGGCCGATCGCGCCGAGGATCCGCGGGGCGGTCTCGGGCAGGTACGGCGAGAGGGCGACGGTGACCGCGCGCAGCCCGTCGGCGAGGTCGTACAGGACCGCGTCGAGTTGCGCAGCGTTCGCATCGTCTTTCGCCAGCTCCCACGGGGCCGTCTCCTCGACGTGCCGGTTGAGCCAGCGGACGAGCTCCCAGACGTCCTCGAGCGCGTGAGTCAGCTCCCAGGCGTCGAATCGCTCGACGAGCTTCACGCGCAGGCCGTCGAGCAGACGCGCGAGCTCCTCGTTCGGTTGGCCCGGGGCGATTCGCCCCTCCCGGTAGCGGGCGATCATCGCGGTCGTGCGTGAGACGAGATTGCCGAGGTCGTTCGCGAGCTCCCGCTCGTAGCGCTCGTGCAGGCCGTCCAGCGACGCGTTCCCGTCCTGCCCGAACGAGACCGACCGCAGCGCCCAGAAGCGGACCGCGTCCGCACCGTAGGTCTCGGCGAGCTCCAGCGGATCGACCGTGTTGCCGGACGACTTGGAGATCTTCCGCTTGTCCAGCAACAACCAGCCGTGGACGAACAGCTGCTGCGGCACCTCGTAGCCGGCGGAGAGTAGGAGCGCCGGCCAGTAGACGCAGTGGAAACGCAGGATGTCCTTGCCGAGCACGTGATGGGCGTGCGGCCAGAACTTCTCCCGCAGGTCCTCGTCCTCCCGGGCGTAGCTGAGCGCGCTCAGGTAGTTGATGAGGGCGTCTACCCAGACATATGTGACCTGCTCCTCGTCCCAGGGGATGGGCACGCCCCACGGTTGTCCGGCGCGGCTGACGCTGAAGTCCTGAAGGCCACCTTCGATGAA
>VAWL01000043.1 GCA_005883965.1 Actinomycetota bacterium | reverse complement strand
GCGTGGTTGATCTCCGGCAGTTCGCCGCCGCTGAAGACGGCGTCCACGACGACGCCTTTGATCTCGATGACCTTGCCGACGTTTTGTTTCTGGCCGTTGTTCTGGTCAGGCATGTGTCTCCTGGAGAGGTGAGTCGGGACCGCTGCGGAAGCGACTCGAGAGGCTGCCGCTCAGCGGCGTGAGTCTAGCGAAGCGCCGGCCTGGCCGACCCGGTTCACCTTCGTCCGCGGTCGAGCGGCCTTTCTGCTCGATCGCCGCCACACGGGCGGCGTGATCGAGGCTTCAGACGTACGACGTAACGAGTCCGGGAAACACGCTGAGAGAACAGTATCTGCGCGGCCGCAGGCGTTACCGCTGGCGCACGACCGGGCCGCCGCGCAGCGAGCGAGCGGACGGCGCCTGGCTATGCGCGCGGAGCTTCTCGAGCACGTACCCCGTGCTCAGATT
The DNA here is from genome assembly GCA_005883965.1 of Actinomycetota bacterium. GTDB lineage: Bacteria > Actinomycetota > Thermoleophilia > Gaiellales > Gaiellaceae > AC-32. Next base: position 12,055 of record VAWL01000043.1, on the reverse strand, counting down.
AAGCGTGTCCGGCGCGGCCAGCGCGGCGGGCACGGGCTCGACGCTCGTGACGGAGCCGCTCTTGAGCTCGACGGAGGCGAGCACGCTGCCGAGCCCGACGGCTGCGACGGCCATGGCCGCGACCGCCGGCGCGAGGCGCAGGCGCACATGGCGGCGGACCCGGCCGATCGAGATGCCCTCGACCCGCTCGCGCGGAGCGGCCCGGAGCGCCATCGTCAGGTCGCCGATCGCCAGGCTGAACTCGCGGCAGGAGGCGCAGCGCTCGAGATGGTCCGCGAGCAGAGTTAGCTCGAACGTCGACAGCTCGCCGTCGACGCTCGCCGACGCCCACTGGCGCGCGCGCTCACAATTTCCGTGCACGGTTCCCACAGTAGCTTCGACGGCGGCGGTATCGAGAAGTTAGCGTCGAGCCCGCATCAGAAAAGCGAATGATGCGAGTCGATCAGCGCGCCGATGATGACGAGCGCGAAGCCCAGGATCACAAAGACGCCCGAGCTGTTGAGCGCGTCCTCCTGCTCGTTCAGCGTCGCCCAGCGCATGTGCCTGGTGCCGAAGTACGGGAACATCCCTCCCCCCTCGGCGGTCTCCGACTTGACCCGCGCCGGGCCGCGGTTGCCGACGAAAAAGGCGGTCACGAGCAGGAAGCAGCCGACGAGGTAGAAGCCGAGCGTCAGCGCCCGGTCGAGCGAGGCCCCGATCAGCAGGCCGACGAGCACCGAGGCAAAGGCGGTCAGGGCCGAAGCGCCCAGCACCACCAGGACGAGACGGCGCAGCGCCGCGAGCAGGGTGGACACGCTACGCCGGCAGGGGCTGCTCGGGCTCGGGCTCAGGCGCCCGGGAGGCGGACGCGCGCCTGATCTCGGACGCGTCCATCGGCCAGCGCTCGAGCGCGTAGTGGCAGGCCGCCACGTGGCCGTTGCCGAACGAGTAGAGCGGCGGCTCCTCCACGTCGCAGTGCCCCTCGACGAAGCGCGGGCAGCGTGGGTGGAAGTTGCATGCGCTCGGCGGGTTCACCGGGCTCGGCACGTCGCCTTCGAGCACGATCGGCTCGCGCTTGCGCCCGAGCTCGGGGTTCGCGATCGGGACCGCCGAGAGCAGCGCGCCGGTGTAGGGGTGCTTCGGCTCCTTATAGAGGACGTCGCGGGTGGCGATCTCGACCACCTTGCCGAGATACATGACCAGCACGCGGTCGGAGATGTGACGGACGACGTTCAGGTCGTGGGCGATGAAGATGTAGGTCAGGCCGAAGTCGTCCTGCAGGTCCTTGAGCAGGTTCAGGATCTGCGCCTGGACCGAGACGTCGAGCGCCGAGACCGGCTCGTCGCAGACGATCAGCTTCGGGTTCACAGCGAGCGCGCGGGCGACGCCGATGCGCTGCCGCTGGCCGCCGGAGAACTCGTGCGGGAAGCGGTTGTAGTGCTCCGGGTTGAGGCCGACGACCTCGAGCAGCTCCTGCACCCGCGTCTTGATCTCCGACGCCGACCCGAGGTTGTGCACCTCGAGCGGCTCGCCGACGATGGCGCCGACGCGCTTCCGGGGGTTCAGCGACGCGTAGGGGTCCTGGAAGATCATCGTCATCTCGCGACGAATGGGGCGCATCGTCGAGCGTGAGAGCTTGGTGATGTCGCGCCCGTCGAAGTTGATCTGGCCGCCGGTCGTCTCGAGCAGCTTGATGATGCAGCGGGCCAGCGTGGACTTCCCGCAGCCCGACTCGCCGACGATGCCGAGCGTCTCGCCCTTCTTGACGCTGAAGGACACGCCGTCGACCGCCTTCACCGAGCCGATCTGCTTCTGGAAGATGATCCCGCGCGTGATCGGGAAATGCTTCTTGACGTCGTCGATGACGAGCAGGTCGTTCGGGTCGACGACGGAGTTGTTGGTGCCGGTGGTGGACGCCTCCACCTAGCCTGCCTCCGCCATCATCGACTCGAGCAACTTGGCCGCCTCCCTGTCCTTCGTCTCCTCGTCGAGGTGGCAGGCCTGGAGGTGATCCGGCTCGCGCTGCGTCGGCAGGAGCTCGGGAACGGTCGTCTTGCAGACCTCCATCACGTAGGAGCAGCGCGGGTGGAAGCGGCAGCCGCGCGGGGGTCGCAGGAGCGACGGCGGCTGGCCGGGAATCTGGATCAGCCGCTCCACGTCGATGTCGAGCCGCGGCAGCGACCCGATCAGGCCCCACGTGTAGGGATGCTGAGGCCGGTTGAAGAGCTCCTCAACGCTCGCGTGCTCGACGACCCTCGCGCCGTACATGACGAGCACGTCGTCGGCGGTCTCCGCGACCACGCCGAGATCGTGGGTGATGATGATGATCGCGCTCCCGAACTCCTCTTGGAGCCGCTTCATCAGCGTCAGGATCTGGGCCTGCGTGGTCACGTCGAGCGCGGTGGTCGGCTCGTCGGCGATCAGCAGGTCGGGATCGTTGATCAGCGCCATCGCGATCATCACGCGCTGGCGCATGCCGCCGGAGAACTGGTGCGGGTAGTCGTCGATCCGCCTCTCGGCGTACGGGATCCCGACCGCCTTCAAGAGCTCGAGCGAGCGGGCGCGCGCGACGCGGTTGGAGACATCTCGGTGGAGCTGCACGGCCTCGATCAGCTGCTTGCCGATCGTGTGCACCGGGTTCAGCGAGGTCATCGGGTCCTGGAAGATCATCGAGATGTCGTTACCCCGAATCTCGCGCAGCTCACGCGGCTTGGTCGTGAGCAGGTTCTTGCCCTTCCAGATCGCCTCGCCGCTCGAGGTCGTGTTCCGCTTCGCGTTCAGGCCCATGATCGTCAGGCAGGTAACGCTCTTCCCCGAGCCCGACTCGCCGACGATGCCGAGCGTCTGCCCCTTTTCGACCGAGAACGAGACGCCGTCGACCGCGCCGACGATGCCGTCCTCCGTATGGAAGGACGTCCGCAGGTCCTTTACTTCGAGCAGAGCCATGGTTGTGGTCCTAGGCTAGCCGGATTCGCGGGTCGATCCAGGCGTAGAGGACGTCGACGATCAGGTTGAACAACAGGATCGCAACCGTCGCGAACACCACCACCCCCTGGACCGTCGCGAAGTCGTTGGCCTGGATGCCGACCACCAGGTTCTGGCCGAGGCCCGGCAACTGGTAGACCGTCTCGGTGAAGACCGCGCCGCCAAGGGCGACGCCGATGTCCATGCCGAGCATCGTCACCACGGGCAGGAGAGCGTTCCGGAGCACGTGGGAGACGAGGATCCGCCGCTCAGGCGCACCCTTGGCGCGGGCCGTGCGGACGAAGTCCTCGTTCAGAGTCTCCATCACGTTCGCCCGGACCATCCGGACGTAGAGCGCCGCGAACAGGAGCGCGAAGGTGAACCACGGCAAGATCATGTGGTAGAACCACTGCCAGGGGCCGCCTGGCAGGCCAGAGCCCGCCGGCGCACCGAAGAAGTTGGCGTAGTTCGCGATCGGCGTCCAACCCAGCTTCACGCCGAAGACGTACTCGAAGATCAGGCCGATCCAGACCGGGTGGGCCGAGATCCCGATCAGGACGAACACCATCGCGGTTCGGTCTAAGAGCGAGCGCGGCCGCAGCGCCGAATAGACCCCGAGCGAGAGGGCGATCATCATCCAGATCACCGCTCCGCCGAAGACGAGCGACGCAGTCACGGGCGCGGCCTTGGCGATCGTCTGGTTGACGGACGAGCCGTTCGCGTAGGAGTAGCCGAGATTCTGATGGACGACCAGACGGTCGAAGAAGCGCCAGTACTGGACGTAGAGGGGCTTGTTCAGCCCGTAGTGCTCGGTGACGAGCTTCAGGCAGGCCGGCCGGGCCTGGTCACCGCCGCACTGCGCACGGGCCGGGTCGTTCGGGCCCATGAAGAAGATCACGAACGTGACGAACGTGATGATGATGAAGAGCAGGATCGCCCAGAGGATTCGCCTGATCAGATATCGGAACATTGCTTCTGGCCGCCTCCGTTCGGATCCTATCTAGTCGTTAAGGCGTGAGGCGCCGGCTGGTGCCGGCGCCTCACGTTTTCCTACTGGTTCTGCAGAGCCTCCTTCAGCGTCCTACTTCAGCGCCATCGCGCCGATGCTGAAGTCCTGGTAGATGCCCTGGTACACCAGGCTCTTGGGGTTGATGCGGTTCGAGAAGAAGTAGCGGTTGTTGTACGTGCGGGTCGCGGCGAGAGGAGCGACCTGCTTCATCAGGTCGAGATCCATCTGACCGTAGACCTTGTACCGCTTCGGGCCGACGAGCTTCGCCGCCGACGCCATCTTCTTGTTCCACTTCGCGATGTTCATGTACGAGTAGTTCACGTTGTTGTCCGCCTGGATCGACGGTCCGTAAAGCAGGACGTTGATCCAGTCGTACGGATCCGGGAAGTCCGAGCACCAGCCCATCGACACACCCATGTCGGCGTCGTTGCCCTTGACGCCCATGGCCGTGTAGATGTTGCCGCCCGAGAAGCCCTTCATGTTGATGTTTCCGGACTGGAAACCAATCGCCTGAAGGTCGCTCCGGACGATCTGAGCCTGTGCCGGGTTAACCGTGCCCGACGAGCGGAAGTACACCGTGATCTTGCCGTTCTTCAGGTGGCCCTTGGCGAGCTTCTTCGCCGTGGCCAGGTTCCGCTTGTACAGCGAGACGTTTCTCCAACCGGGAACGCCCGGGTTGAAGAGGTGCGTCCACGTGTCGCCCGCGTACGGACCGGCCTGGCCGACGTACGGCGCACGCTCGATCGCGTAGTTGACTGCCTGGCGGAGCGGCAGGTTGCCCTTGAACAGGCTGTTCGACATGTTCAACGGCAAGTAGCCCGTGCAGTTCTGCGACTTCGCCCAGAACCGGCTCTTGTTGACCTTGTACTGGTTGGCGAGGCCCTGCACCTTGTCAGGCGAGGGAACCGGGTCCTCATCGACCTGGTTCGCTGCCACCTGGTTGTAGAGCGTTGCCTCGTTCTGGTTCCAGAACACGTCAAGGCCCTGCAGGTTGTGCGGGCGATGACGGCCGGGGCCCGTCTTGTAGAACTTGTTGCGCCGGACCGACGTCAGCTGGTTCACGTCGTTCCGGGTGTAGGTGTACGGGCCTGCCGAAGGCAGATCGTTGGCGCTGTGAACGGTCACGACCTCCTGGCTCAGCGGAAGCGCTGTGGAGGTTGCCTGGAAGAACGGCATCGTGATCTTCGCCATGAAGGTGCCGTCGGGCTTGGTCAGGTGAACAGTGAGCTTCTGACCCTTGACGGACACGCCGCTGACGTGCTGAGCAGCGCCGGAGTTCACCTTGGCCGCGCCGACGATGTTGGTGCCGTTCGGGTCGGTGATGAACTGAGCACCCGGCGAAGCGAGCCCCTTGTTCGCGACCCGGTCGATCGCGTACTTGAAGCTTGCCGGAGTCACCGGCTTGCCATTGCTGAATTTGAAGCCCTTCCGGATCGTGAAGGTGTACGTCTTACCGTTCTTCGAAACGGTGAATTTCGACGCCACTTCCGGGTGGAGGGTGCTACCCGCCGGGCCCGGCTTGTCCGGATAGTTGTAGAGCTTCGCTGCGGTCGAGTACTCGAGCCACCACGCGGTGGTGATGTAGGCGATCTGCGGGTCGACCTGGACCGAAGCCCCCGTCGTCCCGTACTTCCAGATCCCGCCCTGCTTCAGAGCATGAGAGGCGGTGCCTGCACTCGCGAAACTCGCTGCGACGAGAAGGCTTGCTCCGGCCACAAGCATTGCGACCGAAAGCCATAGCCGTCTGTGCATGTCTCTCCTTTCCGTGAACGTCGGATCGGGGCATCCCCGAACCGTGACGGGCGCCTGGCCCCGTCCAAGGACATGAGACGTACGTGTGAACGTTTGGTTAGTGATGTGTGTAACGCGCCGCGGCGGCGTCTACATATGGCTTGCGCGCGGGTCGAACGCGTCGCGCAGGCCGTCGCCCAGGAGGTTGAACGCAAGCGTCGTAAGCATCAGCGCCAGCCCCGGCCAGAGCATCAGCAGCGGCCGCGTCGTGTAGTAGTCGACTGCGCTCGAGAGCAGATTGCCCCAGCTCGCGTTGAACTTGATCCCGACGCCGAGAAACGAGAGCCCGGCCTCGAACAACACGTACGAGGCGACGATCAGCGTCGAGTAGACGATCATCGGCGCGACCAGGTGCGGCAGGACGTGCGAGCGGATGATCCTCGAGTCGCTCGCGCCGACCATCCGGGCCGCCTCGACGTACTCCTTCTCTCTGATCGACAGGACCTGGGCTCGCATGATGCGGGCCGGGTAGAACCAGCCGAACAGGCTGAAGATCAGCACGAGCGTGATCACACCCTGCGGGAAGACTCCTAAGGTGATGTTGTCGAGCTGCGGGCCGACCGTAGCCGCGAGCGAGATCACGAAGATCAGCACGGGGAACGCCATCGTGATCTCCGTCACGCGGGAGATGATCGTGTCGGTCCAGCCTCGGAAGTAGCCGGCAGCCGAGCCGAGGATAACCCCGATGAACATCACCCCCAGCGTCGAGAGGATGGCCACCTCGAGCGAGATCCGCGCGCCGTACATCAGGCGCAGCAGCTCGTCCTGCCCGAGCCGGTTCGCCGCTCCGAGCACGAGCAGGTCGCTGTGGCCGGTGTTCGGGTTATGGACATGCGTCATCGGGTTCGCCGGCAGGCCGGCGAGGTTCACCGCGGGCGCATAGAGAAAGAGGTCGTTCGGCCCGTGGCCCACCATGTCCTTGACGATCGGGGCCGCGCCGAAGGCGAAGAAAATGAGGAGGATGATGAAGACGCCGCTGCCGATCGCCACCTTGTCGCGGCGGAACCGCCGCCAGACGAGCTCCCAGTAGCCCCGGGCCTTGATCTCCTCCATCGAACCGAGCTCGGTGCCGCTCTCGCTCGCGATCGCAGCGCCGAGGCCGCCCGCACCGGCAGAGACGACGATCTTTTCATCTCGCTGGGCCATCAGCTACGAGTCCGCAGACTATAGACGAGCGTTTACCGCGAAGGTTGGTGGCGTCTACTGCGTCAGGGCGTCGGCGTCGGCGACGACTTCCAGGATCTCCTGCGTCAACGTGGGGGAACCCCTGGTTCCCCCACGAGCCCCCTCCTTGCAAGCGGACGGTCTGTCCAGCCGGCCGCGGAGCCGCCGAATGAGGGTTTTTCCTGAAGACGTTGCTGTCGCAGTGTGCCTCCCGCCGGGCAAAAGCCCGGCTCCGGCCTCCCAGCGTGCTCTCTCTATTGCGTAAGAGCGTCGGCGCCGGCGACCACCTCCAGGATCTCCTGGGTGATCTCGGCCTGGCGGGCGCGGTTCAAGTCGAGCGTCAGGGTCTCGATCAGGTCGCCGGCGTTGCTCGATGCGTTGCGCATTGCCGTCATCCGCGCGCCGAGCTCGGATGCCGACGACTCGAGCAGCGACCGGTAGACCTCGGTCTCGAGGTAGACCGGCAGCAGCCGCTCGAGGATCTGCTCCGGCTCGGGCTCGTAGATGAAGTCGCCGAGCAGCGCCTGACGCTCCTCTTCCTCTTCCTCGTCCACGCGCCCGCGTGCGAGGACCTCCTCCGAGATCGGAAGCAGCTGCTGCTCGGTCACGCGCTGAACGAGTGGCGACACGTACTCGTTGTAGACGACCACCGCGCGGTCGATCTCCTCGTTCTCGTAGAGCTCGGCCAGCTGGTGCGCGACCGCCTGCGCGTCCGAGTACTCCGGGCGCTCGGTGAATCCCGTCCAGGCCTGGTCGACCTGGTAGCGGCGGAACTCGAGAGTCGAGCGGCCCTTGCGGCCGACGACGAGCCAGCGCACCTGCTTGCCCTCTGCCTTGAGGCCCCGCTCGAGCGTGAACGCGCGACGGAGCACCTGCCCGTTGAAGGCGCCGGCCAGGCCGCGGTCGCCGGTCAAAGCGACGATCGCCACCGTCTGCTGCTCGCGCTGCTGCAGCAGCTTCAGGCCGCGGAGCGAGGCCGCGGCCCGCGCCGTGCCCGCGGTCAGCTCCTGCATCCGGTCGGCGTAGTCGCGCATCTGCACGATCCGCTCCTCGGCCCGTCGCAGCCGCGCGGCGGCGACGAGCTCCATCGCCTTGGTGATCTTGCGCGTGTTCCGGACCGACCGGATCCGCCGCTTGATGTCCTGCAGGGTCGCCACTACGCGACCAGCGGCTCTTCTTCCTTGACCGCGAAGCTGCCCTTGAACTTCTCGATCTGCTCGTCCAGGCGCTTCGTCACGTCGTCCCCCAGGTCGCCGCTCTCGCGAATCTCCTTGTAGATCGAGCCCTCGGCCCGCATGTACTCGCGAATCTCCTCCTGGAAGCGCGGCACCTGGTCGGTCGGGATGTCGTCGAGGTAGCCGTTGATGCCTGCATAGAGCGCGACCACCTGCTCCTCCATCGGCCACGGGTCGTACTGCGGCTGGTTCAGCGTCGCGACCATCCGCTCGCCGCGCGCCAGGGTCTGCTGTGTGGCCTGGTCGAGCTCCGAGCCGAACTGGGCGAACGCCTCCAGCTCGCGGTACTGCGAGAGGTCGAGGCGCAGGCGGCCGGCGACCTTCTTCATCGCCTTCGTCTGCGCGCTCGAGCCGACGCGCGAGACCGAGCGGCCGACGTCGACCGCAGGGCGGACGCCCGAGAAGAACAGGTCGGACTCGAGGAAGATCTGGCCGTCCGTGATCGAGATCACGTTCGTCGGAATGTAAGCCGCGATGTCGCCGGCCTGAGTCTCGATCACCGGCAGCGCAGTCAACGAGCCGGCGCCGAGCTCGTCGTTCAGCTTGCTGGCCCGCTCGAGCAGCCGCGAGTGCAGGTAGAAGACGTCGCCGGGGAAGGCCTCGCGGCCGGGGGGACGGCGCAGGAGCAGCGACATCTGCCGGTAGGCGTCCGCGTGCTTCGAAAGGTCGTCGTACATGAGGAGCGCGTGGCCGCCGTTGAACATGACGTGCTCGCCCATCGCGCAGCCGGCGAACGGCGCCATCCACTTGATCGGCGCCGCCTCGGCGGCCCCGGCGCTGACGATGATCGTGTAGTCCATCGCGCCCGCGTCCTTGAGCCGCTCGTACACCTGCGCCACGGTCGAGGCCTTCTGGCCGATGGCTACGTAGATGCAGACCATGTTCTGGTCGTGCTGGTTCAGGATCGTGTCGACGAGGATCGCCGTCTTACCGGTCGAGCGGTCGCCGATGATCAGCTCGCGCTGGCCGCGGCCGACGTTGGTCATCGAGTCGATCGCCTTGATCCCGGTCTGGAGCGGCTCCTTCACCGGCTGGCGGTCGACGACACCTTGCGCCTTGAACTCGAGCGGCCGGGTCTCGTCGGAGGCGATCGGTCCGGCGCCGTCGAGCGGCCGTCCGAGCGGGTCGACCACACGGCCGAGCAGTCCGTCTCCGACCGGCACGCTGGCGACGCGGCCGGTGCGCTTGACGGGCTCGCCCTCCTTGACGTGCTCCCACTCGCCGAACAGCGCGGCCCCGACGTTGTCCTCCTCGAGGTTGAACGCCAGGCCGACGACGCCGTGCTCCAGCTCGAGCATCTCGAGCGCGACGGCGTTCTCGAGCCCGTAGACGCGGGCGATCCCGTCGCCGACCTGCAGCACGGTGCCTACCTCGGCAAGGTCGGTCTCGACGTCGTACTCCTCGATCCGCTGCTTCAGGATCGAGGTGATCTCTTCAGGACGTAGCTTCACGCTGTTCCTTTCTCATGCGGTTGCCAGCTCGCGCCGTAGCCGCTCGAGGCGGCCGCGCACGCTCGCGTCGAGCCGGAACGACCCGACCTGGATGACGACGCCGCCGATCAGGTCGGCGTCGACCCGGCGGGTCGCCTCGACCTTGCGTCCCGCGGCCTGCTCGATCTGGCCGACGAGCTTGCGCGCCTCGGCGTCAGAGAGCTCGACCGCAGTGGTCAGCTCGGCGCTCAGGATCCCCTCCCGCTCGGCGACCAGGCGCTCGAGCTCGCGGGCGATCTCCTCGAACTGCGCGGCGCGGCCCTTGTCGGCGAGCAGCAGGACGAAGTTGCGGACGAGCTTTTCGCCGCCGGAGAGAATGTCCTCCAGGGCGGCCGCGCGGGCCCGCGGATCGACCTGCGGGTTGCGCAGCAGCTCGCGCAGTTCGGGGACCTCCGCGACCGCCTGTGCCAGCTCGGCCACCTCGGCGCGAACCTGCTCGAGCCGGCCCGCGTCGAGCGCCGCCTCGAACAGCGCCCGCGCGTAGACGCGATCAGCAACGCTCACGAGTCGTTGCCCTCCAGCACGGAGAAGTCGAGCTCGCCGACCGCGTCTTCGATCAGCCGCTTGTGGTCGGCGTCGTCGAGCGAGCGGCGCGTGACCTTCTCGGCGGCGATCAGGCTGAGGTCGGCGACCTCGGCGCGAATCAGCTCGAGCGATCTGCGCGTCTCGGCCTCGATCTGCTTGCGCGTCTCCTCGATCCGGCGCTGCCGGTCTGCTTCGGTCTCCTCGCGCATCCGGCGCTGGGTTGCCTCTCCGACCCGCCGCGCCTCGGTCAGGATCTCCTCCGCGTCGCTCTTCGCGCGGCCGATCAGCTTGCGGTGCTCCTCCAGCAGTTCACGCGCCTCTCCGCGGGCCTCGTCGGCTTCCTCGAGCGACTGCCGGATCCGCGCCCGCCGCTCGTCGATCAACTTCTGGATCGGGCCGAAGGCATAGCGCTTCAGCACGAACAACGCGATCAGGAAGCAGAGAATCGTCCAGATCATCAGCCCCGGCGTGACCTGGATCAGCGGATTCGAGGCGAGGAGCATCAGACCAGGACGTAGGCGAGGATCGAGCCGAGCAGGCCGTAGAAGACGACGGCCTCGGTCAGCGCGAAGCCCAGCCACTGGATGCCCTGGAGCTCGCCGCGGAGCTCCGGCTGGCGGGCGACGGACTGGATCATCGAGCCGAAGATGTTGCCGATGCCAACGCCGGCCCCGAGTGCGCCGAGGCCGACGCCGAGAGCAAGGCCGATCGCCTTGCCGGCTTTGGTGACGTCACCGGTGGTGGCGGCGACGAGAAGACTGCTCATGGTCGTCCTCCTAGTGTTGGGGCTCGATCGCCGAGCCGATGTAGATGGCTGACAGGGCCGCGAAGATGAAGGCCTGGATGCCGACGACGATAACCACCTCGAATAGGTAGAAGGCCGTCGCCACCGGGATCACGATGGGCGCCAGCACCACCGTCTCGAGGATGAACATCAGGCCGATGAACGTGAGGATCAGGATGTGGCCCGCGAGCATGTTCGCGAAGAGCCGGACGCTCAGCGAGATCAGTCGCATGAACTGCCCGAGGATCTCGAGCGGCACGATCAGCGCCAGCAGCGGCTTCGGCGCCTCCGGGATCCAGCTCTTGAAGTAGCGGGTCGGGCCGTTCCAGCGGATCCCCTCGACGTGCGTGAAAACGAAGGTCAGGAGCGCCAGGGCTAGCGTGACCGACAGCGAGGAAGTCGCCGCGTAGATCCCCCAGGTCGGCACCCCGTGCCAGGTCTCGCCGGTCAGCGGCAGCGGGATGAAGCCGATCAGGTTGACGACGAAGATGAACAGGAGCAGTGTTGCGACGTAGGGGAACCAGCGGCCGATGGCCTTCGACGGCAGGCCCTGCTCGGCGATCTGCACCTGGGCAATCTCGTAGAGCGCCTCGCCGATCGTCTGCCGCCGGTCGGGCAGCAGCGCGAGCCTCGCGCGCATCAGGACGATCCCGAGCAGGATCGTCAGCGCGGTGCCGATCAAGAGGTAGGCGACGGCCTTGGTGATCGAGAGGTTGAGCGGGCCGAGGTGGATCGGGATCCAGTCGTGCTGCTCGAACTCAGTGGTCGGATCGAAGGTGCCGCGCGCGAACGCCGGCGCGGGCAGCGTCAGGGCGAACACGGCCGCGGCGGCGAGCATTCGCTTCACGCGGTCGGCTCCTGCGCGTAGTAGCCGAGCAGGCCGACAGCCAGCTCCGCGGTGTAGGCAGCGCCGTAGACGAGAGCCACAGCCAGACCTAGGTCCCGGTCGGACGAGGCCACGGCCAGCAGCACGGCCAGGACGGCCAGGAGGCGAAGCATCATCCCGGCGGCCAGTGCGCCCGACGCGGCGAGGTTCTCGCTCGAGGGCCGAACCCGCCCCAGCAGCAGCCCGAACGCCTGGACGCCGAGCCAGAGGACGGCGGCGATCGCCCAG
>VAWL01000130.1 GCA_005883965.1 Actinomycetota bacterium | reverse complement strand
GGTGAACGAGGTCGACGTGCCGCTCGTCGTCGGCGACACGGTCGCGCGGGCGAAAGAGCGGCTCGCGCTGCAGCCCTTGACCTCACAGCTCGTCTACCAGCCCGCGCGACCACGACAGCGGCTCGGGGTTGTGCTGCGGCAGTACCCGTCGAAGGGGACGCTCTCGTCGTACCAGAAGGTGACGCTCGTGCTACCCCGCGCGCTGCACGGCGAGGTTCCCAAGGTGGTCGGGCTGCGCCTGGCGCGGGCGGAGGCGCGGCTCGAGCGCTACCACCTGAAGTGGAAGGTGGGCGGGCACCCCAACCCGGCTGCGAAGGTGATCTGGCAGAGCCCGCACTGGTCGACGGCGGCCACCCACGGCCTGATCGTCAGACTGGCCGTGCGGACGCAGGCCGCACGGCACGGCTGACGAAGCGCGAGCCCGCCTCGGCGTACCGCCAGGGCAGCTCGGCGGCGCGCGTGATCCCAACCCGCGGGCCGGCGACGAGCGTGGCCTTGTCCTCCGGGGCGAGCAGCTCGAACGGCGGGCGGTCGAGCGAGAGGCCGTCGTGCTCGCACGTCACCGCGAGCGCCTGGCAGAGCCGGCCGGGGCCGCTGCAGAGCAGGCGCGGATCCCCGAGGCCGCGGCGTTCTCGCATCCGCTCGAGGCCGTGGGTCGGCTCGAGCGCCCGGATCAGGACGGCGCTTGGGACATCCTCGTCCTCGCAGACGAGGTTGAGGCACCAGTGGATCCCGTAGGAGCGATAGACGTAGGCGCGGCCCGGCGGGCCGAACATCGAGGCGTTGCGCTCGGTGCGGCCGCGGTAGGCGTGGCTCGCCGGGTCCTCCTGATCGTAGGCCTCGGCCTCGACGATCCTGCCGCCGACGCCGTCGACGAGCAGTGTGACGCCGATCAGCTCCGGAGCGACCTCGTGGACGCTGCGGGCGAAGAAGTCAGGCCGGAGCGCGGGCTTCGTAACGGATGAACGCGGGGACGGCAAGGGCGACCAGGAAGGTACCCGCGACGCAGACGAGGCCGCCCGAGACGATCGAGAAGCGCAGGTTGGTCAGCGAGGCGACAAGGCCGGCCTCGACGTTCCCGAGCGCCGGCGTCGCCGCGACCTGCGCGAACTCGATCCCGGAGACGCGGCCGCGGATGTGGTCGGGCGTGACCGTCCAGAGGATCGTCCCGCGCAGGACGGCACTCACGTTGTCGGCTGCGCCTGCCGCGGCGAGCAGGATCAGCGCGAGCCAGAGAGTGTCCGCAAAGCCGAACGCCGCGATCGCGACGCCCCAGACCGCGGCGGCGACGGCGACGATCAGGCCCTGACGGCGCACGTAGCGCATCCAGCCGGAGAGCACGGAAGAGACCAGTGCCCCGGCGTACGGGGCCGCGTACAGAAGGCCGAGGACCGCCGCCCCGCCGTGGAAACGCTTCAGGGCAAGCGCGGGGAAGAGGGCTCGCGGCATGCCGAACACCATCGCGTTGGAGTCGACAAGGAACATCCCGAGCAGGACCTTCTTGGCGCTGACGAAGCGAAAGCCCTCGGCGATCGTGCTCAGGCTGGGCCGCTCGGCGTCGTGCGCGGGCCGCAATGGCGGCAACTGCCACACCGACCAGAGCGAGGCAGCGAAGGTCGCCGCGTCCAGGAGGTACGCACCGGTCAATCCGAGCATGGCGATGAAGAGGCCGCCGAGCGCCGGGCCGGCGACGCTGGTCGTGCTCCCGTAGACGTTCTCGATCGCGTTGGCCGTGGCGAGCTCGTGCGACTCGACGAGGCGCGGGATGACCGTGTTCATCCCGGAGACGCCGAGTGAGAAGATCGACATCGCGAGTGTGACGAGCACGTAGATCGCCCAGACGCGCGGCTGGGCGAGACTCGCGTTGAGGGCGAACCCGCCCGCGACCATGGCGAGCAGGGTCTCGGTCACGAACAGAAGCCGGCGGCGGTCGACAGCGTCGGCGAGCGCGCCGCCGACGATCGTCAGGGTCAGGAGGGGAAAGAGCTCACAGAGCGACAGCGGGCCGACCTGGAGGGTCGAGTGCGTCAGCTGGTAGAGCTGGAAGGGCGCGGCGACGGCCGCGATCTCGCTCCCGAAGGTCGAGATCGTCTGACCGATGAAGAGCCGGCGGAAGGCCGGGTAGCGGCGGAGCGGGCCGAGGTCGATGGCGAGCCGGCGAATGAGGCCTGGCTCGCGGATTTCGGAGGGTTCCAACTACTCCTAGAAGAGCTTGTTGTCGTCGTCCGTCCGTGCGGTCGCCTCGAGCAGGCGGCGGGCGCGGCGGCCGAGGTCGGCCAGGTCGACCTTGCCGCTCTGTGACTGCTCGGCGAGCCGCTCGGCTAGGTCGATCGCGTCGTCGAGCAGCGGCTTGCGGAGAGCTGAGTCCTCGCCCATGTCGGCGAGGATCGTGCGCTCGGTGCGGGAGGCGACGATCGGCTCCGCGACGCCCTCGACCCAGACGAGCGTGCGGCGACCGTGTCCGCGGCGGTCGTCGCGGATCGGCTCGATCGCGTAGATCTTGTCGGCGCGCGCGTACTTGCCGAAGCCGAGGAAGACCATGCGGTTGCCGTCTGCCATGGCGTGATTATCGCCGTCGGGCCGGGGGGCGCGAGCCGTTGTGGGCTGCACGGGCATCCCCCACCCAAAAATAAGGGTGGGGAGAAACACCCGCCTCCCTCGCGGTCGACGATACCGGCGCGGGGCGCACGGATGCGTGACGGGCTAGCGCCGGTTATGCGCCGATTTGCCCACAGCCCTTAGAGCGCCCCGAGCAGCGTTTCGACGACCCGCTGCTGGTCCTCGGCCTCGAGCTGCGGGTAGAACGGGAGCGCCAGCGTCCGCGACGCGATCTCCTCGGCGACCGGGCACAGCCCCTCCGTGAACCCGTACGTCTCGCGCATGTACGGCTGCAGGTGCACGCACGGGACGTAGTCGGCGGTGCCGATGCCCTGTGCGCGCAACTCCTCCATGACCCGGTCGCGGTCGGTGCCGCGCGGCACGGCGACGACGTAGACGAACCACGAGCGCACGTGGTCGGCGTCGTCCGTGCACAACGTCTCGATCCCGCTGCCCTCGAGCATCCGGCCGTACCGCGTCGCGGCCTCGGACCGTAGCGCGAGCAGCCGGTCGAGCTTCTCGAGTTGCCCGATCCCGATCGCCGCCTGCACGTCCGTCCAGCGGTAGTTCCACCCGAGCCGCACATGGTGGAACCAGGCGCCGCCCTCGTAGTCCCTGCCCTGGTTGCGCAGGCTCCGCAGCAGCTGCCACTCCTCCTCGGACGAGGTCAAGACGACCCCGCCCTCCCCGGTCGCGACCTGCTTGTTCGGGTAGAAGCCGAAGACCGCCGGCACGCCGTGCCCACCCACCGGCCGCCCCTTGTACTCGGCGCCGAGTGCCTCGGCCGAGTCCTCGATCAGCGCCAGCCCGTGCTGTTCGCAGACAGCGCGGATCTCGTCCAGCTCGCACGGGTAGCCGAACATGTCGACCGCCACGACGGCCTTCGTCCGCCCGGTGATCGCCGCTTCGAGAGCCGCCGGGTCGAGGTTCAGCGTCCGCGGGTCGACATCGGCGAAAACCGGAGTCGCGCCTTCGAAGATGAAGCAGTTGGCCGAGGACGCGAACGACAACGGAGAGGTGATCGCCTCGTCGCCACGCCCGAGCCCGGCACTGCGCGCGAGCAGGTGCAACCCCGCGGTGCCGCTCGAGAGGGCAACCGCGTACGGCGCTCCCACGCGCTCCGCCACGAGCTCTTCGAAGCGGTCGATCGTCGGCCCGAGCGAGAGCCGGCCGGAGCGCAGCACCTCGAGGACGAGCTCCTCCTCCCGCTCGTCGAGGAAGGGTCGCGCGAGCGGGATCTCGCGCAGGCCGGTGCTCAAGCCTCGGCCGGCGCGGGCGTGGCGTACTCGAGCCACTGCGCCCAGCGCTCGCTGCGGCCGCGCGCGGTGTCCAGGTATGCCTCCTGGATCTCGAGCGTGATCGGCCCGACCCCGATCTCGACGTCGTCGACGGCGCTCAGCGGCGTCACCTCGGCAGCCGTGCCGGTCATGAACGCTTCGTCGGCGAGGTAGAGGTCGGAGCGAATCAGCGACTTCTCGTGCA
>VAWL01000129.1 GCA_005883965.1 Actinomycetota bacterium | reverse complement strand
CTTCCCGCGACGACCACTTCGACCACGAGTCGTTCATCGCGTCGAGCAGCTCGCGCATGAACCGTGTCGACATGTTCACGCGGGAGACGACCACGCCCGGCACGTCGCCCTCCTCGACCTCGTGGTCGATCCGCGCGAACGTGATCGTGAACTCGTAGTCCGAGAAGCTGATGTTGGCGAAGTTCGCGTAGACCCCGGCCAGGTTCTCCGGGTCGAGATGGATGTTGAGCTGGCGCTCCTCGCCTTCGCCTTCCATATGCGTCGAGGATACTAGGTGGCGTGAACGAGTCGTTCAGCCCGCGCCGGGTGGGGTACGCGGTCGCGGGAGTGATGGTGGTCGTGCTCGGCGGGATGGTCGGCTTCCACCAGACTGTTCGCGAGGACTGGTTCCAGTCGTTCTACCGATCCGTCGTCACCGTTTCCCTGGCTGGGCTGGACACCGTGCCGCGGAGCACCGGCGCGCGCATCGTCTCGATCCTGCTCGTGCTCGCCGGCCTGACTATCTTTGCGTACGTGGCCACGATCCTCGTCGAGGGGATCGCGGGCGGCGTCCTGACGGGCGTGCTGGCGGAGCGGAGGAGGCGACGCGCGATCGAGCGGCTGAGCGGGCACATCATCATCTGCGGCTACGGCCGGGTCGGGCAGCGCGTGGCCGCGGAGTTCCGCGAGTCCGGCGAGGAGTACGTCGTGCTCGACTTCAACCCGGACGCGCTCGAGGCCGCGCGCGAGGGCGGCGTCCTCTTCGTCGAGGGCACCGGCACCGAGGACGAGGACCTGGTGGAGGCGGGACTCAACAGGGCGCGCGGGCTGGTCGCCTCCTCCGACTCGGACGCCGACAACCTCTACATCACGCTCTCTGCGCGAGCGGCCAGGCCGGACCTGCTGATCGTCGCCCGCGCCTCCGACGAGGACGCCGCCCGGAAGCTCCGCCTCGCCGGCGCCGACCGCGTCGTCCAGCCGTACTCGACCGCGGGCAAGGAGATGGCGAAGCTCGTCCTACGTCCGCAGGTGGCCGCCTTCCTCGACATCGTCTCGACCCACGGCGGGCCCGAGCTGCGCTTCGAGGAAATCGAGGTCGGCCGCACCGAGAACGCCGGCGAGTCGATCCGCGGGCTGCGCATCCGCGAGGTGACCGGCGCGATGATCGTCGCGCTGCGAAAGCACGACGGGACCTTCGATACGACGCCGACCCCGGACGCCGTGCTCGCTGCCGGCGACGTGATCATCGCGGCCGGCACGCCCGACGAGCTGCGCCGCCTCGAGGAGCTGTTCCCGCCTGGCGAAGCCGTTGCCTGAGGCAACCCGCCGCCTGGAGGCGCGTCTCTCCGAGCTGGCCGGCGCGCCGGTCGAGCTGGAACGGCCGAGCGACCCGGCGCACGGGGACTACGCGACCAACGTCGCGCTGCAGGTCGCGCCGGCCAGCGGGAAGGGTCCGCGCGAGCTGGCGGAAGAGCTGGCGGCCGCGGCCACCGGGATGGCGGAGGTCGAGCGAGCCGAGGTCGCCGGCCCCGGGTTCGTCAACCTCTGGCTCGCCCCGTCCTGGTTCGAGGAGGCGCTCGGCGAGATGCTCGAGGCGGGAGCGGACTACGGCTGCGGCTGGGCCGTGCCGCACGAGCGGGTGCAGGTCGAGATGGTCTCGGCCAACCCGACCGGCCCGCTGACGGTGGCGTCGGCCCGCAACGGCGCGATCGGCGACTCGGTCGCGCGCCTGCTCGCCTTCGCGGGCCACCAGGTCGAGCGCGAGTACTACTACAACGACTCCGGCGCCCAGGTCGAGCGCTTCCGCGCCTCGGTCGACGCGATCCGGGGCGGGGAGGAGCCGCCCGAGGACGGCTACCGCGGCGAGTACGTCGCGGAGCTCGCGCGTGAGGAGAGCGACCCGGTCGCGACGATGCTGAAGCAGATCGAGGCGACGCTCGAGCGCTTCCGGATCCACTTCGACTCGTGGGCGCTGCAGAGCGAGCTGGAGACGCGGCTGCCGGAGTTCCTGCCGAAGCTCGACACCTACGAGAAGGACGGTGCGCTCTGGGCGCGGTCATCCGCCTACGGCGACGACGAGGACCGCGTGCTGATCCGCTCGCCGGAGCAGGGCGGCGCGCCGACCTACCGCGCGGCCGATGTCGCCTACCTCGTCGACAAGCTCGAGCGCGGCTTCGATCGCGCGATCTATGTGCTCGGGGCCGACCATCACGGCACGCGCAAGTGGTACGGGGCGATCGCCCGGATGCTCGGCTACGACCCCGAGCGGATCGAGGTGCTGATCTACCAGCTCGTCCACCTGACGAGCGGCGGCCGACAGGCGAAGATGTCGAAGCGGCGCGGAGACGTCGTCTTCCTCGACGACTTCATGGACGAGGTCGGCGTCGACGCGGCGCGCTGGTACCTGGCCAACCGCGGGCCCGACCAGACGATCGAGATCGACGTCGACCTCGCAGCCGAGCGGAGCGAGAAGAACCCGGTCTACTACGTCCAGTACGCCCACGCCCGGATTGCCGGCATCCTCCGCAACGCCGGCGGCGCTGCAAGTAACAGTCTGTTACAAGGTCGGGCGCCCGAGCCCGAGGAGCGCGGCCTGGTCAAGCGCCTCGCCGAGTTTCCGGGGATCGCCGCCGAGGCAACCGAGCGGCGCGGACCGCAGGGGGTCCCGAACTACGCGATCCGCGTCGCGGACGACTTCCACCGCTTCTACCACCACCACCGAGTGCTCGAGAGCGACGCGCAGGCCTTTCGGCTCGGCCTCTGCCGGGCGACACAGTCGGTGATCGCCCGCTGCCTCGATCTCGTCGGCGTGGACGCGCCGGAGCGAATGTAGGATCGCCGCCTGAACGGCAACGTCCCTGACCGGAACCTGGCGCTCGAGCTCGTCCGCGTGACCGAGGCCGCGGCGATGGGCGCTGGCCGCTGGATCGGCCGTGGCGACAAGGAAGCCGCCGACCAGGCTGCGGTCGACGGGATGCGGGCGATGCTCGACACCGTCAACATGGCCGGCGTCGTCGTGATCGGCGAGGGCGAGAAGGACGAGGCGCCGATGCTCTACAACGGGGAGGAGGTCGGAGATGGGCAGGGCCCCGAGGTCGACGTTGCGGTCGACCCACTCGAGGGCACCCGCCTGACCGCGAAGGGGAACCCGAACGCGATTGCCGTAATCGCCGTGGCCGAGCGCGGGACGATGTTCTTCCCCGGCGCGGCCGTTTACATGAACAAGATCGCCTGCGGCCCGGAAGCGATCGACCTCGTCGACATCGACGCGCCGCCCAACGAGAACGTCGAGCGGGTGGCGCGGGCGAAAGGGAAGAAGCCAACAGAGGTGACGGTCGTCGTGCTCGAGCGCGACCGCCATGAGGAGCTCATCCGCCAGCTGCGGGAGATCGGCGCGCGCGTGCTCCTGATCCAGGACGGCGATGTCGCGCCGGC
>VAWL01000042.1:12204-20312 GCA_005883965.1 Actinomycetota bacterium | reverse complement strand
GCTCCACGTCGGTGACGAGCGTGCCGAGCACGACCCAGGAGCCGTGTCGCCGCGTGATCAGCATCGTGTTCTTGCCGTAGAAGCCGACGCCCGAGCGCGCCGCGGCCTCGCGGTCGACGTGCTGGTTCGCGTCGACGAGCACGCGGTACTCCCCGCCGAGCCTCTGCCCCAGCCCGTCGAGGCGCTCGCACAGCGTGGCGTACGCGTCGAACCACGTGTAGCGCGGCAACCGGCCGTGGCCGGGCGGAACCTCACCGCCCTCAGCCCAGTAGCAGAGCGCTGCCGAGACGACCGTGCGGGCTCCCCCGAGCAGCGTCTCCGGATGGCAGGACACCTCCGGCTGCGCCATCGTGAAGCGCATGTCGGCGAAGAGCCCGCGCGCGCGCCGCTCGCGGATGTGCCGCTCGGTCTCCTCGTACGCCGAGGCCGGCGCGGCCCCGACCGCGTCGAGGCCGAGCTCCTCGGCATGCCTGCGCAGCTCAGCGGCCCTCATGTGGGAGATTGTGCCGCGTGAAGGCGATCAGGATCCACGAGGACGGCGGGCCGGAGGTTCTCCGCTACGAGGACGCGCCCGATCCCGAGCCGCGGCCCGGGGAGGTACTCGTCCGTTTGCGCGCGGCTTCGCTCAACCATCTCGACCTCTGGATCCGAAAGGGACTTCCTTCGGTGTCCAAGCCGCGCATCCTCGGCGCGGACGGCGCCGGGATCCGCGAGGACACGGGCGAGGAGGTCGTGATCAACCCGGGGCTCGAGCACGGCGAGACGATCACGGTGCTCGGCGAGCACATGGACGGCACGCACGCGGAGCTCGTCGCCGTCCCGGAGGCGAACGTCTACCCGCTGCCCGAGGGGCTCACGTTCGAGGAGGCCGCGGCGTTCCCGCTCGTCTTCGAGACCGCCTACCGGCTACTCGTCACGAAGGCGCAGGTGCAAGAGGGCGAGTGGGTCTTGCTCTGGGGGATCGGCAGCGGCGTCGGTACGGCCGGGCTCGCGATCGCAAAGGCTCTCGGCGCTAAGGCGCTCGTCACCTCGTCGAGCGACGAGAAGCTGGAGCGGGCGCGGGAACTCGGGGCCGACGCCGCCGTCAACCACGCGAGCGGCGACGTGCGCGAGGCCGTGAAGGAGGCCACCGGCGGCAAGGGCGTCGACGTCGTCCTCGAGCACGTCGGCGAGGCGACCTGGGCAACCTCGCTCGCGGCGGCCCGCGCCGGCGGCCGCATCGCGGTCTGCGGCGCGACCACCGGCCCGAACCCGCTCGCCAACCTGCACCGGATCTGGTGGAAGCAGCTGACGATCTACGGCTCGACGATGGGCACGAAGGAGGACTTCGAAGGCGCGTACGAGCTGGTCGCGTCGGGCCGCGCGAAGCCGGTGATCGACTCGGTCTTCCCGCTGGCCGACGCCCGTACCGCCCACGAGCGCCTGGAGGCCGGCGAGCAGTTCGGCAAGATCGTGCTCTCGATTCCTACGTGAGCTGGAACGGCACGCTGGTCAGGATCACGCGGGGCTCGAACAGCAGCAGCCGCTTCAGGTAGAGCGCCCGCTGGTTGTGCAGCAGGCGGTCGACCCCGCGCGCGGCCAGCTCGGGCATGACGACGACCGCCACGGCCTCGGGATCGGCCGTGATCTGCCGCAGATAGGCGAGAAGCGGCTTGCCGATGTCTCGGTAGGGAGCGTCGACGACCTCGAGCGGCAGCCCCGTCGGAAACTTCCGCCAGTCGCTCTCGACGCGACGCGCGTCATCTTGATCGAAGGCGAATGACACCGCCCTCGTCTCCTTGAACCCGAGCGACCGCGCGTAGACGAGCGCGCGGAGCGAGGCCGCGTGCACTCCGGCCACCGGCACGACGCAGACGGCCCGGCTCGGCTCGTCGAAGTCGCCGTCCAGCCGCGGCACGTCGGTGACCGCGATCCCCGGCTCGCGGAGGAGACCCAGCTTCAGCCGGAAGGTTGTGCGGCGCATGACCGCCGCAAGTAGCGAGGGCTTGCGGAAGAGCTCCGGGATCACGACGGTCACGAAGCTGGTGTCGCCGTGCGGGATCCGCCAGACGTAGTCGAGCATCGCGTCGAGCGGCTCCTCCTCCTCGCCGAGGATCTCCAGGCGCGGATCGCCCTCGGTCCACTGGAAGAAGCGCGGGCCGATCCCCGGATCGCTGCCCGGGAAGGGAACGTGCACGGCGTGGAACGAGCCCTTCGAGATCGTGCGCGCGTACCAGAGCGCCTCGCGCGTGGCGGCGTCCAGGCGCTCTACGTAGAGGATTGTCTCGTTCTCGATCTCGCGCCGGGCGAGCACGGCGTGAGCCTTGGCGCGAAGCCGTCTCGCGACCGCGCGGTAGTGCCGCCGGATCGCGTAGAAGATGAGGATCATCAGCGGGATCGCGATGATCACCATCCACGCGCCGGCCAGGAACTTCGTCGCGATCACGATCAACGCGACCACGAAGGTCGCCGTCGCGCCGATGGCGTTCAGCGCCGCGCTCCAGCGCCACCCTGGGCTCCTCGTCCGCAGCCAGTGGCGCACCATTCCCGCCTGCGCGAGCGTGAACGCGGTGAAGACGCCGATCACGTACAGGTGGATCAGTGAGTTCACGTTCGCTCGGAAGGCGAGCACCAGGCCGGCTGCGGCGACAGCGAGCACGATGATCCCGTTGGAGTAGGCGAGCCGGTCGCCCAGGTTCCCGAACTGGCGCGGCAGGAAGCTGTCGCGGGCGAGCAGCGCCGCGAGCCGCGGGAAGCCCTGGTAGGAGGTGTTCGCCGCGAGGATCAGGATCGCGAGAGTGAAGGCCTGGACGAGGTAGTAGAAGGTCGAGCCCGACGAGCCCGCGGGGAAGGTGGCGCGCGCGATCTGCGAGAGCACCGACACCGAGCCGCTCGGCCGCGCGTCCATCCTGTCGGCCAGGAAGGAGACGCCGAGGAAGAGGGTCACCGCCGAGCCGGCCATCAACAGGAGCGTCTGCGACGCGTTCCGGGCCTGCGGCCGGCGGAAGGCGCTGACCCCGTTTGAGATCGACTCGACTCCGGTGAGGGCGGCCGAGCCCGAGGCGAACGCCTTGAGCAGGACGAAGAGGCCGATCGCGCCGGCGCCTACGGGAAGCGGGTGCGGAACCGTGGCCTGTGGGCAGGTGCCGACCGTGCACTTCGTGATGCCGACCCCGAGCATCACGTACATGACGGCCAGGAATGCGTAGGTCGGAAACGCGAACAGCAGGCCGGACTCGCGGACGCCGCGCAGGTTCCCAAGCGTGAGCAGGAGGATGCAGAGGAGCGAGAGCAGCAGCCGGTGCCCGGCGAGCGAGGGGGCGGCCGAGGTGAGCGCGAAGACCCCGGCGGCCACGGACACGGCGACCGTGAGGATGTAATCGGTCAAGAGCGCCGCCCCTGCTAGCAGCGCCGGGAACACGCCGAGGTTCTCGCGGGCGAAGACGTAGGAGCCGCCGCTGGACGAATAGGCCTTGATCCCCTGGCTGTAGGAGACGGCGACGATCAAGAGCAGCGCCGAGATCGCGAACGAGATCGGCAGGATGTCGTGGCGGGCCGCGAGCGAGCCGGCGATCAGGACAGCGAGCGCGGCCTCCGTCGCGTAGGCGACCGACGAGATCGGGTCGGACGAGAAGATCGGCAGCGCCAGCGTCTTCGGCAGCAGCGTGTCCTCGAGCTCGTGGGTCGCGCGCGGCCGGCCGATCAGCCGCCGCTTCGCGCCGCTGAGAACCGCCGGGCCGATCGTGCTCATGCCGGTGGCGGCGAGACGACCAGCACCCGGCAGGGTGCGTGCTGGAGCACGTAGGCGGCCGTCTTGCCGAAAACGCGCCGGCGGCGCCCGCTGCGCGGCGCTCGCAGGACGACGATGTCGGCGCCGCCGTCCTCCGCCTCGCCCACGATCGCCTCGCCCGCCCCTCGCGCCCGCAGAACCCGCGCGCGCACGGCGACGCCGCGGCTGGCCCCGATCGCCCGCGCCTCCTCGAGCAGCTTCCTCGCGTCGGACTCCTCCTCGAGCATGTGCGCGTCGAGCGGCAGCTGCTTCGGCACTTCGATTACGACCACGGCTGAGATCGTGGCGCCGTGCTCGTCGGCGAGCTCGGACGCGATCTCCATCGCCGTCTCGGATTCGGGCCCGGCGGCGAGCGGGACGACGAGCCGCCGGTACGAAAGGCCGGGACCGCGAAGGCTGCGAAGCGTCGGAAGGGCCATCCTTCGACGCTAGCGCCAGGTCTCTCAAGGCCGCCTCAAGCCGGCGGCCGGAGGCCTCAAGCGCCGCTCAAGGCCGGATCGACGAGGCGATAGCCGGCGCCCGGCTCGGTCAGCAGGTAGCGCGGCCGGGCGGGGTCGGACTCGAGTTTCTGCCGCAGCTGGGAGACGTACACGTGCAGGTAGTGCGACTCGGTGCCGTAGGCCGGGCCCCAGACCTCGCGCAGGATCGTGGGATGGGTCATCAGCTTGCCTTCGTTCTGGGCGAGCACGCGCAGTAGCTCGAACTCGTTCGGCGTCAGCTGCACCCGGCGGCCGGCGACGGTGACGAGACGCTTCTCGATGTCGACGACGAGCTCGCCGACCTCGATCACCGGCTCCGTCGATGGGCCGGCCCTGCGCAACAGGGCGCGCAGGCGCGCGAGCAGCTCGTCGATCCCGAACGGCTTCTGGACGTAGTCGTCCGCGCCGGCATCGAACGCTGCGACCTTCTCCGCCTCGTCGCCGACCACGGAGAGGACGAGCACCGGCGCCGAGCTCCACGAGCGCAGCTCGCGGCAGACGTCCGTGCCGCTCCCGTCGGGAAGCACGAGGTCGAGGATGACAGCGGCGGGCGGCCGCATCGCCGCCGCGCTGAGGGCCTCCTCTGCGGTGGCGGCGACGACCACCTCGTAGCCGGCGCCGCGGAGGCTCGTCTGGAGGGCGCGCAGGATCTGCGGCTCGTCGTCGACGACGAGGACGCGCGCGCCGCTCATCGAACGACCGTCGGCCGCGCCGCTGCAGACGGCATGGCGAGGGTGAAGGACGCCCCCGAGCCGGGAGACGCCTCGGCCCAGAGCCTGCACCCGTTCGCCTCGGAGAAGCCTCGGGCGATGGCGAGCCCGAGGCCGCTTCCCTCCCCGCCGGTGCGGCCGTGCTCGAACGGCTCGAAGATCCGCTCCAGGTTCTCCGGGTCGAGCCCCGGGCCGCGATCCGAGATGCGGACGAGCACCTCGTCGCCCGTGCTCGTCGCCGCGAGGTCGACCGCATCTGACTGTGACGAGTAGCGCAGGGCGTTCTCGAGGACGTTGACGAGGACGCGCTCGAGCTGAGCCGCGTCGACGTTGACAAGCGGCGTGTCGCGGTCGAGCGCAACCCGCACCCGCGACGCGTCTGCGCCGAGGCCCTCCAGCGCGCGGGAGACGAGCTCGTCCACCGGCCACAGCTCCCGGCTCGCGCGCGCAGCTCCCGCCTCCAGCCGCGAGAGGTCGAGCAGGTTCGCGACCAGCCGGTCGAGCCGCGCGGTCTCGAGCCGGATCGTCTCCAGCAGCGCGGCCCGGTCGGCGTCGTCGAGCTCGAGCGAGCCGCTCTCCAGGCCTCCGGAGGCGACGCGGATCGCGGTCAAGGGCGAGCGCAGGTCGTGGCTGACCGCGCGCAGAACGGCCGTCTTCGCCGCGTCGCTCCTGCGGAGCGAGTCGGCCTCGGCCGCCGCGAAGCCCCGCCGTCTCGCAAGGGCCGCGAGCTCGCTGACGACGACCGAGGTAACGACGAAGACCGCGAGCGCGACCCAATTCGCCGAGTCGGTGAGCGCGAGCGTGTGGAGCGGCGGCAGGAAAAAGAAGTTGAAGGCCAGCATGCTCGCGAGCGAGACCGCGATCGCCCAGGCGAGGCCGTAGAACACGGCCACCGGCAACACCGCGAAGAGATAGAGGACGGCGAGGCTGAGCACCGGTGCGACCCTGTCGAGTCCGAAGACGGCACCCGTCACGGTCGCGACCGCCGCGACGCTCACGGCCAGACGCTCGAAGCGAGCCCTCACGTTCTCAGGATACGCCCGGTCGCTACGGCCGCGCGCCGAGGCTCAGCGCAGCTCGAAGAGCAGCTCCTCGACGACCCGGCCGAGCCGGTCGTCGTGCCCGGCGTGCGCGTCGATCTGTACGAACCCGCACTTCTCCAGCACGCGGACCGAGCCGAGGTTCGAGCGCGCGACCCACGCGTACAGCGGCCGGCCGAGCTCGGCGACGAGCTGAGACAGCGCGGACGTCGCGATCCCCCGCCCCCAGAACTCGCGGCCGATCCAGTAGCCGACCAGTTGCCGCCCTTCCTGCTCCCACGAGCCCACGTTGCCGGCGACCGCGCCGTCGTAGTCGATCGTCCTCACCGTCACCGACGGGTCGGCGAGGATGCGGCGCCAGTGCGCGTCGAACGCCTCGCGCTCGCGAGCGGGGAAGAGCGCCATCGCGGTCGCCTCGGGGTCGCGCTGCTGCTCGTACAGCGCGTCGAGATCGTCCTCGCGAACCTCGCGCAGCTCAGCCGACGCGCTCGGCTCCCGTCGGCTCGAGTGGGTCGTGCAGGTGCCGGCCCACCTTCCGGTCCGGTCGCGCGATCAGGAAATAGGCCGCACCCACGACCGCGATGATGAACATCACGAGCAGCGTGATCCAGTCGAGGTTGAAGAGCCCGCGGCCGCTGGTCAGGCCGGTCGGGACGACCACGTTCAGCAGCATCAGCCCGAGGTAGAGCGCCGCCACGATCGAAACCGTCCAGCCCCAGCGTCCGAGCTGGAAGCTGCCTTCCGGGACCCAGCCGCGGGCGCGGGCGACGATCGCCGCGATCACCGTGAGCAGGAACGAGAGGTAGATGCCGCTGACCGCGAACGAGATCAGCGAGTAGAGGGCGGTGGTGTGCGCCGGGTAGGTGATGAAGCCGAGCTTCACGTTCTTCCCGGGCTGGTAGTAGACAAGCAGGACGAACAGCACCGACACGACGGCGCCGACGAGCAGCGCGTTCACCGGCGTGCGGAACCTCGAGTGCACCTTCGAGATCCAGCCCGAGCCCGGCAGCGCGCCGTCGCGGCCGTACGAGAAGGCGAGCCGGCTGCCCGCGCCCTGCACAGCCGTGCCGCATGAGAAGAACGCGAAGATGATCATCAGGAGCAGGAAGTCCTGCACCCCGCTCGAGAGCTGGGCGAGGATCGCCGGGACGCCGCCACCGGCGACGGTCGTCGCGATCGGGTCGTGCTTCGGCATCGCCAGCAGGAGCGCCGCAGTGAGGACGAGCGAGGCGATGCCGCCCCAGATCAGCGCCAGGCGCATCGTCCTCGGGACCTGCCTGCTCGCCTCCTTCGTCTCCTCGGCCACGTCACCGGCGGACTCGAACCCGTAGAAGATGTAGACCGGCGCGAGCACGGCGACCAGCGCGGCCGCGAGCCAGCTGCCGTGGAAGTCGACGCCGTAGGCGTTGGTCGCCGCGTGGGTCGCTCCCTGCGTCGAGAAGAGGAAGCCGAAGCTGTGGTGGAAGCCGTGGATCGCCAGGATCAGCGCGATCCCGAACGTGCCGACGACCTCGACCGCGACGCCGAACTGCGCCACGCGGCCCATTACCTTTGCGCCCGTGATGTTCAGCAGGGTCTGGATCGCCAGCAGGGCGAGCGTGATCAGCAGGATCGTCGTGTGGCTGGCCGGATTCCAGTTGGTGCCGAACCAGCGGTGGAAGAGGTCGGCGACGTACGGGACGACGCCCGTGTCCACAGATGCGACCGTGACCAGCAGCGCGATCCCGTAGAACCAGCCGACGAACCATCCGTACGCGGGCCCGACCGAGAACTTCGAGTACTGGTAGAGCGCGCCGGCAACCGGGTAGTGGCTCGCGAACTCGCCGAAGACGAGGGCGACGAAGAGCATCCCGATCACCGGGATGAACGTCAGCCAGAGGTAGGCCGGCCCGGCGATCGCGACGCCGAGGACGAACAGCGAGTAGATGCCGACCATCGGCGACAGGTAGGTGAAGGCGACCGCGAAGTTCGCGAAGAAGCCCAGCACCCGGTTGAGCTGGGGCCGGTAACCGAGGCTCTCGAGTCTCGCGTCCTCGTTGATCGTCGTCGTGGGGACGTTCGGAGCAGCCGCCGTCTCGGACATCGTTCCTCCTGGGTCGAACGGTCGGGG
>VAWL01000042.1:0-12198 GCA_005883965.1 Actinomycetota bacterium | reverse complement strand
GTCCACGGCGGGTCCCACGTCAGCTCGGTCTCCACGTCCTCGACGCCTGACATCGCGCGCACGGTCTCCTCGACCGACTGCTGGATCAACGGGCCGGCCGGGCAGCCCATCGAGGTCAGGCTGTAGCGCACGTGCACCTGCGGGCCGGCGACCTCGACGTCGTAGACCAGGCCGAGCTCGACGATGTCCATCCCGAGCTCGGGGTCCTCGACGCCTCGGAGCGCCTCGATCACGTCGTCACGCGTCGGCATAGGAGCAGCGTACCGTCAGGAGGGGTTGGCGCAGCCGGCCTGTGCCGTCGGGCAGGGCTCCGCCAAACCCTCCTAGTAGCGCGGCAGGCGAACTTCCTCGCGCCGTTCGCGCGCGAAGAAGTGGATGCCGTCCACGAAGCGGACCCAGTTGCAGCGGGTGCACATGACGAGCGAGTGCGTCCAGGCACTGTCGGCCTGGAAGCGGACGCCTCGGAGTAGGTCGCCGTTCGAGACTCCGGTCGCGACCACGATCTGCTCGCCGGGAGCGAGATCCTCGATCGTGAACAGCCGCTCGAGATCCTCGACGCCCGACTCGCGCGCCGCCTGGACCTCGCTGCGGGAGGTCGGCCAGAGCTGGGCCTGGAGCTCGCCCCCGAGGCAGCGCAGCGCTGCCGCCGAGAGCACCGCCTGCCGGGTGCCGCCGATCCCGATCGCGAGGTGGTCGTTCGTGCCGCGTACCGCGGCCGAGATCGATGCGGTCACGTCGCCGTCCTGGATCAGCTTGATGCGCGCGCCGGCCACGCGAATCTCCTCTATCAGGTCGTGGTGGCGCGGCCGGTCCAGGATGATCGTCGTGACGTCGTTGACCATGCGCCCGAAGGCGTCGGCGATCGCGCGGACGTTGTCGCCGACCGGCCGGCGCAGGTCGATCGCGCCGCGCGCCTTGGGCCCGACGGCCATCTTGCGCATGTACATGTCGGGCAGCGTCTGGAACGAGCCGGGCTCGCCGACCGCGACCATCGACATCGCCCCGTAGCCGCCCCGCGCGACGACGCCGCGGCCTTCGAGCGGGTCGAGCGCCAGGTCGACCTCGAGCCCGCCGGAGCCGATCGTCGCGCCCGCGCCGAGATGGTCGCTGTCGTCGGCCGCGCCGATCACGACCCGGCCGTCGATCGGCAGCTGCTCGAGCGCGAGCCGCATCGCCGTCGACGCGTCGTCCTCGGCCGCCTGCTGGTCGGCGCGGCCGAGCCAGCGCGCCCCGGCAAGCGCCGCCCGCTCCGTCACCCGCGCGTAGTTCTCGCAGAGGCAGAACCGGCCTTCGTGCCCGGCCCCTTCCGAGCGCGGCTCGCGCGCGGTCTCAGTCATTGGCCAGCCGCGACGGGCTCGGCAGCGGCGAGCACGAGCTCCATCACCTCGACGATCGCCTCCTCGATGTTCCCGTTCTCGATCACGGGCACGCCGTGCTTGAGCGCCCGGCCGAGGATGTAGGCCTGGATCAGGCGGATGTCGTCGAAGGCCTCGAGGTACTTCTCGTAGGGCCGCACGCCCTCGGAGTCGGTGTCGCGGATCCAGAAATGACTCGCGTGCGCCTCGGCGTCCTCGATCCCGAGCACGCACTCGACGACCAGCGCGCCCTCGATCTCCTTGGGCAGCATCCCGGGAACGAGGTGTACCCCCTCCAGCACCATCGACCAGCCCTCCTCCAGGGCGCGGTCGATCGCGGCCCGCACGCCGACGAGCACCTCGCGCGTCTGCTCGAGGAAGCCGCCGACCACGGAGTCGCCCTCCTCCTCGTCGCCCGCCATCGCCCGGCCGGCCTCGAAGCTCGAGTGGTGGATGGCCGGCATGAACTCGCGCGAGAAAAAGGCGCGCATCGTCTGGCGGACGAAATCGGTCGAGGTGACGCGCGTGATCCCGAGCCGGTAGGCGACGTCGGTGGCGACGGTCGACTTGCCGGTGCCCGTCGCGCCGCCGACGAGCAGGATGATCGGCCGGTCGAGCTCGTACAGGTCGCGGTAGCGGCGGAGGCGCTGCATCGCCGCGTGGCCGTCCTCCCGGCCCAGGGTCTGGATCGCGACCTCCTCGAGCCGCTCGATCGTCGTGGCCGGGCGGTCGCTGGCGGCAAGCTCGGCCTCGACCGCGAGCGCCAGCTCGTACGCGCGGTCGGCGGAGAGCCCGGCGGCGATCAGGGCTCGCGCCATCAGGCCCTTCGAGAACGGCAGGCCGTCCTCGCCGCCGAGCGGCAGCGGCTGGCGGTAGCGACGGTCGGTCACGCTGGCTCCCGCTTGGGCGCGAGGGCGAGCAGCGCCTCGTCGACGCTCTCGCCGACCAGCTCGTTGTCGGCGAAGACCAGCTCCCGCCCGCGGGCGACGGCGGCCTCGGCGACCATGTCGATCGCCGCAGCCTTGATCTCGACGAGGTACGTGTCGGCATCGACGCGCTCGAGCTCCTCGCGCAGGGCCTCGCGGCGGGCGAGGTTGCCGGAGACCTGGACGACCTCCGCGCCGTGCCGCTCGGCCAGATGGGCGGCGAGTGTCTCGTGCACCGCCGCCGGCGCGGTCGTGAAGAAGGCCACCCGGCGGCCGTCGACCGGCTCGACGGGCCGCGGCCGCAGCTCGACCGGGACGACGGGAACGTCCTTCACCTGCGCGACCGCCTCGAGCAGCGGCTCATCCGCGCCGCCGGTGACGAGCACGAGGTCGGAGATCAGGATCCGGTAGGCGTTCAGGTAGCCGGTCACGACCTCGACCGGCTGGGCGGAGCTCGTCACCAGCACGCGCGCGTCGACTTCGACCGGCGGGATCGCCGCGCCGCTGCCGTCGAAGATCACGAGCTCGGGCTCGAGCTCGGCCGCGAGCGCGGCGCCGTCGAGCACGTTCGACTCGCCGGGAGACCCCGCCAGCCCGCCGCCGCAGCGCCGGCAGCCGATCGTCGTCACGCCCGCGAGCGCCGCCGTCTCCAGGTAGTCGGAAGCCGCATGCGCTCCGGCGCGGGAGAGCTCGAGCAGGTCCTCGAGCCGCGGCCGCGCCTCGACGAGCTGCGGCCCGGGCGGCCCGCCTCGGCCCATCGCGACGACGACCACCTCGCGGTCGCGCGAGAGCAGCCTTGCGAAATGGCCGGTGACGGCGGTTTTGCCGACCCGCTTGCCGGTGCCGGCGATCGCCAGCGCCGGGAGAGGGAACGGCGCGAAGACGGGCGGGTCGAAGCGAAAGTCCGGACCGGCGTAGGGCAGGCCGCGGGCGAGGACCCGGCTGGCGACCCGGAAGCGCTCGCGCGGCCCGAGCACCGGCTCGTCCGAGAGGTCGACCACCAGCCCCGGCTCGTGCTCGGCGATCCCTTGCTCCAGCCCGGCGGCGACGGGCACGCCGTAGTCCTCGCCGCCGACGAGCTTCTCGGTGCCGCCGGCGACCCAGACCGCGACCACCTCGTGCGGCAACGCCTGAAGCGCATCGCGCACGACCGGCGCGTAGTGCTCCCCGTCGATCACAACGAGCGCCCTCATGACCGCGTGGTCACCTCGTCCTCGATCCGGGCGGTGTACTTCTCGAACGCGAGCGTCTCGGTCGAGAACTGGATGATCCGCTCCTCGCCGTGGAACGGGTACTTGCGCCACACGTCCACATGCCGCTCGGCTATCTCGATCACGTTGTAACAGGGCCGCGTCTTGCCGCGCAGGCGCCGCGAGGAGACGGTGCCCGCGTTCACGACGAAGAGGTTCTCGAGGCGCCACGCATAGGGGACGTGCTTGTGCCCGGAAAGGACCAGGTCCACGCCCGCGCGCTGGAGACACTCGAGGCAGTCGCCCGCGTCGTAGACGACGTTGCGCTCGCGCCCCGTGCCCGGGACCGGCAGCAGGTGGTGGTGGAGAACGAAGATCCTCAGGTCGTCCGGCTCGGCCTCGGCGAACTGCTCTTCGATCCAGCGGTAGCGGCCGCGGCCGATCTGCCCGTGGTCGAGGTCGGGCTCGGTCGAGTCGACCGCGACGACGGTCAGGCCCGGGACGCGCAGCACCGAGTTGCGGTCGCCGAACATGTCCTCGAAGTGGACGTAGCCGACGTTGCGCGAGTCGTGGTTCCCGGGGATGACGACCACCGACTCGCAGTCGAGCCGGTTCATGAACGCCCGAGCCTCCGCGTACTCGTGCTTGAAGCCGAAGGTGGTCAGGTCGCCGGAGCAGATGACCACGTCCGGCCCGAGGTCGTTGATCTCGCCGATTGCGCGCTCCAGCAGGCTGGCGACGAAGTCGGGACCTCCGCAATGGATGTCCGAGATGTGCGCGATGGTGAGCGCACCGCCGTTTCGCGCGTCCGGCATCGCTCGAAGTGTAGAGCGAGAAGCTAGAAAACCGCCTGCACCGGCCAGTAAAGGAGCGCGGCGACAAGCCCGGCTGCCGGAATCGTCAGCAGCCAGGCCACGACGATGTTGCCTGCGACGCCCCACCTCACGGCCGACAGCCGCTTGACCGCGCCGGAGCCCATCACGGATCCGGAGATGACGTGGGTGGTCGAGAGCGGGTAGCCGAGCTTCGTGGCGCTGTAGATCGTGATCCCTGCGGTCATCTGCGCGGCGAAGCCGCTCGGCGGCTCCATCTTGAAGACGCGCTGTCCCATCGTCCGCATGATCCGCCAGCCGCCCACGTAGGTCCCGCCCGCGATCGCCAGGCCCGCGGTGACGATCACCCAGGTCGGGATGTAGAAGTGCGAGATGTGCCCGCTTTCGAAGAGCGCGAGCGCGATCACGCCCATCGTCTTCTGCGCGTCGTTCGCGCCGTGGGTGAAGGCGACCCAGGTCCCGGACACCAGCTGGCCGAGGCGAAAGGTCCGGTTGGCCACGCCGGGGTTCATCCAGACGAACACCCAGTAGATCAGCAGCAGCAGCAGGAAGGCTCCGGCGAAGGCGATCGCGGGCGCGGCGATCGCCGGGATAGCCACGCTGTGAACCAGCCCATGCCACTGCACGCCGTTGAGCCCCGACTGGGCGAGCGCGGCGCCGACAAGGCCGCCGATCAGCGCGTGCGAGGAGCTCGAGGGCAGCCCCGCCCGCCAGGTGATCAGGTTCCAGACGATCGCGCCGATCAGCGCGGCCAGCACCGTCTTCTCGTTGGCGAGGCCCGTGTCGATGATCCCCTTGCCGACCGTTTTCGCGACCGCGGTCGTGACGAACGCTCCGGCCAGGTTCGCGATCGCGGCGATCAGCACCGCCACCCTGGGCGAGAGGGCGCGGGTCGAGACCGACGTCGCAACGGCGTTAGCCGTGTCATGAAAGCCGTTCGTGAAGTCGAACCCGAGCGCGACGAGCACGACGACGACGAGCAGGACGTCGTTCATCGCCGGCTAGCGGTTCTTGACCACGATCGCCTCGAGCACATCGGCCGCGTTCTCGAGCGCGTCGACAGCCTCCTCGAGCCGCTCGTGGATGTCCTTCCAGCGGATGATCGTCTTCGCGTCGTCGGTCGTGGCGAAGAGCTCGGCCACTGCGTCGCGCTCGAGCTGGTCGCCCCGGTCCTCGAGCTCGCGCAACGCCGCCAGTTGATCGGTGGAGTCCTTGAAGCCGTCCAGCCTGAGCACAGCCTCGTCGAGCTTCTTCGCCGCCTCGAGGATCACCTCGGCCTGCAGCCGCGCCTTCTCGGGCACGCGCTCAACACCCCAGGAGCCGAGGTTGTCGGCGGCCTCGTCGACGTGGTCGCAGATGTCGTCGAGCGCGCCGGCCAGCCGGTACATGTCGTCGCGGTCGAAAGGCGTGACGAAGGTGCTGTTCAGCAGCAGGACGACCTCGTGCGTGAGGCGGTCACCTTCGTGCTCGCAGTCCTTGATATCGCCGATCAGTCCGGCGCCGTCGTCGGGGAAGCGCTCCAGCAGCTCGACGAGCAGGCGGGCGATCTCGACCGCATTTGCGGAGGCCTGCGCGTAGAGCTCGAAGAACTCCCGCTTCTGCGGTGTCAGGCGGAGAGGTGCCATCGCGCGCGCCCTTGTACCACGCCCCCGGCCAGGGGCGCGTCCGCAGCCACTGCTACTCTTGCGCGAGGGGTGGCAGAAATCGCCGATTTCCAGGTATATTGCGGCCACGCGGTGCCGCGGTTCGCCAACGACGCCGAGCGCGAGTGTGCCAAGGTGCTCGACTTCTACGGCGTCCCCTGGGACTACGAGCCGCATACGTTCGTCCTGGAGCAGGATGAAGAGGGCCGCACGATCGCGGCCTTCACGCCCGACTTCTACCTCCCCGAGCAGGACCTCTTCCTGGAGATCACGGTGATGAAGCAGCGCCTCGTCACGCGGAAGAACCGGAAGCTGCGGAAGCTGCGCGAGCTCTACCCCGGCGTCCAGGTCAAGCTCTTCTACAAGCGCGACATCGAGCGGCTGGCCCAGCGATACCGACTCGACCTGGCCTCATAAAACCGAGGCCTCCTAGAACCGTGAGCCTCATAGAAACTGACACACGCGTAGGCGAGGTATTCCTCAGCGCGGAGGAGCTTCGCGCGCGTGTCGAGGAGCTGGGCGCGGAGATCGCCACCGACTATGCCGACCGCGACCTTCTGCTGATCGGCCTGCTGAAGGCGAGCTTCGTCTTCCTCGCGGACCTCTCGCGCGCCGTCCCGATCTCGCACCAGATCGACTTCGTCGAGCTGGCCGGCTACGGCAGCGACACGACCGGCGGCCACTCCCGCGTCCGGCTGCTGCAGGACACGGGGATCCCGGTCACCGGCCTCGACGTGCTGCTCGTCGAGGACGTCGTCGACACCGGCCTGACCCTGCACTACCTCTGCAAGCTGCTCCGCCTGCGGCAGCCGGCGAGCCTGCGCGTAGTGACACTGCTCGACCGGCCCTACCGACGACTCGTCGAGGACCTGCCGGTCGATTACGTCGGCTTCACCGTGCCCGACGAGTTCTTCGTCGGCTACGGCTTCGACATCGACGAGCGCTGGCGCAACTTGCCGGACCTCCGCCTGGCGAAGCTCTAGTCGCCGCCCCTCACAGAAGTTTAGGCACGCCTAAACTTCGGCTACACTTAGGGGATGATGGCGACACGGGCAGACGCGGTCGGCACCGGGGCAGTCACGGAAGCCGAGCGCGTGCTGCGCGGCCCTGGCCTGAAGCCACTGCGCATCCTGCCGTTCCTGGGGCCGGCCTTCATCGCCTGCGTTGCCTACATCGACCCGGGCAACTTCGCCACCAACATCGCCGGTGGTTCGAAGTATGGCTACACGCTCTGCTGGGTGATCGTCGCCGCGAACCTGATGGCGATGCTGATCCAGACGCTCTCGGCCAAGCTCGGGATCGCGACCGGCCGAAATCTGCCGGAGGTCTGCCGCGAGCGTTTCTCCAAGCGAACCTCGATGGGCCTCTGGGTCCAGGCCGAGCTGATCGCGATGGCGACCGACCTCGCCGAGTTCCTCGGAGCCGCCCTCGGCTTCCACCTGTTGTTCGGGATCGCGCTCTTCCCCGCCGCGCTACTGACCGGCGTCACCACGTTCGCGATCCTGGGCCTGCAGCGGTTCGGGCTGCGGACCTTCGAAGCGGTGATCGCCGGCTTCGTCGGTGCGATCGGGGCCTGCTATCTGGCCGAGCTCTACTACGCGCACCCACCCCTTGGGACGGTCGCGGTGCACATGTTCAAGCCGCAGTTCGCGGGCGGCGACTCGGTGCTGCTCGCGGTCGGGATCCTCGGCGCGACGGTGATGCCGCACGTGATCTACCTGCACTCGGCGCTCACCCAGAACCGCATCGTCCCGCGCGACGACCGCGAGGCGCGTCGCCTCTACCGCTACACGCGGGTCGACGTCGTGCTCGCGATGACGATTGCCGGCCTGATCAATCTCGCGATGCTCGTGGTCGCTGCGAGCACCTTCTTCCGCGCGGGATTCCTGCACATCACCTCGCTCGAGGTCGCGCACCGGACGCTGGAGCCGGTGCTCGGCGGCGCCTCGGCGACGCTCTTCGCTCTGGCCCTGCTCGCATCCGGGCTCTCGAGCTCGACCGTCGGCACTCTCTCGGGCCAGGTCGTGATGCAGGGTTTCATCGACCGCAAGATCCCGATCTTCGTCCGCCGGCTGGTGACGATGCTCCCCGCGCTCGTCGCCGCCGCCATCGGCGTGGACGTCACGAGGACGCTCGTTCTCAGCCAGGTCGTGCTCTCGTTCGGGATCCCGTTCGCGCTGATTCCGCTCGTCTGGTTCACGAGCAGGCGCGACCTGATGGGCCCGCTCGTCAACCGCCGCGCGACAACCGTGGCGGCCGTCTTGGTCGCCGCGCTGATCTCCGCGCTGAACGTCTTCCTGCTCGGCCAGACGTTCTTCGGCTGAGTTACTGAGGCGTCGCCGGCGGGCTCGGCTCCGGCCCGGGCTCCGGGACGACGACCGGCCCCGGCGGTTCGGACGGCTCCGGGCTCGGCTCGGGGACCGGCACCGGCCCCGGTTCGTCAGGCGAGGGAAACGGCTCCGGGCTCGGAGGCTCGGGCGCCTCGACCTGCGTCGGCTGCACCTGAAGCTGCGCGCGCTGGATCCGCTCCATCGCTCCTGCCGCTGTCTGCTGCATCTCTTCCTCCTTCGCCGCGATCAGCCCGTCCAGCTCCTTCATCTTGGCCCGGGCCTCCTTGGTGTCGTCCTTCTCGCCAGCGTATACGGCCTCTCCGAGCGCCCGGGCGGCATCCGTTCGCTGGCCCAGAAGCTCGACGAGCTCGCGCCGGTGGCGGAAGAGGACGACACGCGCGCTCGAGTGCACCGTCAGCGCCTCGACCGCGAATCCCGCACGCGCCTTCATCGCGCTCATCGCTCCGAGCGAGAGCCTGGTGACCGGCGTCTCGGGCAGCCGGCGGGCGAGGCTTGCAAAGACGACGCCGAGAAGGATCGCGACCGCGAGCAAGACGGCGCCGAGGATCACGTGCCCGGTGGCGAGCAGGAGGACGGCCAGCGCCAGTGACGCGGCCGCGAGGGCGAGCACCGCCGCGGGCGGCGTCACGCCGAAGAACCTGGGCGTGGCCGTCATCAGCTCGACCGGAACCCTGTCGGTCTCCTCCTCGGGAATCTCTTGCACGGCGGTCTCGCCCGTGCCCGCGCCGACGCGCGCTCCGCACTCGGGGCAGAAGCGGCTCTTCTTCGGCAGCCGCGAGCCGCAGACCGGGCAGCTAGTGGGCGGCACCGGCCGGCTCCTTCTCGGTGCGCTTTCCGTCCAGCGCGCGCAGCGCCTCGGCGGCGCGGCGGCGAAGGGGGCCGACCTGCGCCCGGTAGTCCTCGTCGGACACCTTTCCCGTGCGGTGGTCGAACTCGAGCTCCTTCAGCGCGGCGAGCGCGCGGTCGCGTTCCTCGGCCAGCGCGACCCTGATCTCGTCCTGCGGGCCCGGCTCGTCGAGGCGGTCGCTGGCCGGCGCGGGATCACGCAGGAACGGCCGCGCGACGAACAACACGCACGCGACCGCGAGCACCACGCCCAGCGCAAGCCACATCGCTCAGCTCTTCTTGGGCGTGTACTTCGACGGGCACTTCGTCACGAGGGTGTCGTGCTTCGCAACGAAGACGCCGTGGCGGTAGGTGCCGTCGACGACGATGTGGCGCCCGACCTTGAACAGGTCCGGGACGGTGCCGTGGTAGACGACCGGGACAGCCATGCCCGCGTTCTTGCCGATGTCGACGGCCCCGAACCGGAGGCCGCTTCGCGAGTAGCCCTGGCCCCGTACCGGACCGACCACCTGGCCGACGAGCGAGACGTTCCCGTGCCGGCCTTTGAGCTGGCTGGGGCTCACCTGCGGCGTCCGGCCGCCGGCGATCGAGACGTACACGAGGAAGACCGCGAGCACGCCCGCGACCGACAGCGCCAGGACAAGCCGAACGCTCCGGGTGTTGCGGGCCACGGGTGGGATTGTAGAGGGCGCAGCTAGCGCTCGCGCGCAGGCTCGGTGTTGCCACTCGAATGCGTCAGGCGGTTACCGTTCGCGCGCCGGCTCAGTGTTCCGCGTCGGGATCCGGTAGCCGTGCTCCTCGCAAAGGCTGCCCGGGTTGTCCTCGGTGAGCGCGTCGCAGTAGCCCTTGCCATAGGCCGCACGCATGAAGGCGGCGACGACCTCGAGGTTCCACTCGGAGATGTCGGCCGCCTCGCGCCAGAGGTCGGCGAGCCGGAGGTCGATGTCGAGCTCGAGCAGGTCGATCCGGGAAGGACGCTTGGCCATGGCGCGAAGGTAGCTGCACCATCGGACGGCACAGCGCGGCCGTTCCGAACGGCCGTGCCATTCGTGACGAAACTGCAACTTCTGCGAAAGCCAGGGACAGTCCCTGCCGGTCGAAGCTAGATTCCTAGCGCAGGCCACTTGTGCGCTAGCTTGCGCTCGGATGGGACGTGTCCGCTTCGGCCCTGCCCGGGTGCCCTCGCGCAGAAGCCCCGGCGAGGCGATCAAGCTCCTCCGGCAGCGCGGCTTCACGGCCTGCGAGATCGACTTCGAAGGCGGCTTCTGGATGGACTACCCCTGGGCGGAACGCTTCGGCAAGCTGGCGCGCGAGGCGAAGATCGTCCTCTCGGTCCACGCGCCGATCGCGGGCTTCATGGGCCACGTCGAGCGCGACAAGAAGCAGCGCATGGCGATCGGCATGCTTGACCATTCCGCCGGGATCGCGAAGTCAGCCGGCGCCGAGCTCGTTGTCTTCCACCCCGGCTTCCTGCTCGGGCGGACGCGAGCCGCAGCGCTGCGCTCGATCTGCGAGCAGCTGGGCGAGCTGCGTGAGCGACTGGAGGCCAAGGATCGCGCCGTCCCCTTCGGCGTCGAGGTGATGGGCCGCGTGCGCGAGGTCGGCAGCCTGGACGACGTGATCGAGATCTCACGCCGCACCGGCTGGGTCCGCCCCGTGCTCGATTTCGCGCACATGCACGCGACGAGCGACGGCGCCTACACCGATGTCGAGCTCTTCGCCGCCGCCCTGGAGGCAGCCGACGAGGTGCTCGAGGCGAAGGCGCCCTTTCACATCCACTTCTCCGACATCGCCTACGCGAACCGCAACGAGACGAAGCACCTGCCCTACGGCGAAGGCACGCTCAGGGCCGACCCGCTGCGCAAGGCCCTACGCCGGTTCAAGCGGCCGGCAACCGTAATCTCCGAGGCGCCCGACCTCGAGTCGACGCGCGCGATTCAGGCCGCGCTGGCGGCTTCGGCGAGCAGGCCCTCTCGGCGAGCCTCGATCTCGGCGGCTTCGTCGTCCCGGCCCCGGTCGCGGAGGAACTGAGCGAGCGCCTCGAGAGTGTCGCGCTGCCCCGACCGGTGCAGCGTGGTCGAGATCGTCTCGTAGGCCTCGCGCAGGAGCTCTTCCGCCTCCTCGTCGCGGCCCTGGGCCGCGCGGACGAGCCCGAGTGACATCGCCGTCGTGGCCAGCGAGGTCAGGTCGTGCGGGCCGACCGTCTCGCGGGCTGCAAGCGCAAAGCGTTCGGCCTCGTCGACCCGTCCCTCGGCGAGCAGCAGCTCGGCGAGGCTGCGCTGGCTCTCGCAGAGCGTCGCGCGGTCCTCGAGCGTCGTCAGCAGCCGGATCGACTCGCGGAAGATCCGCTCCGCCTTCGCGAGGTCGCCCTGGTGGCGGGCAACCCAGCCGGCGAAGTTGAGGGTGCGGCCGAGCGTCCAGGCGGCCCTCGCCTCGGAGAGATGCTCACGGGCAGCCTCGAGCGCCGCCGCTGCGTCCTCGAGCTCGCCGCGCTGGAGATGAAGCTGACCCGCGAAGCGCAGCGCGCGGCCCCGAGCCTCCGCGCTGCCGCTCTGCTCGGCGAGCAGGATCGCTTGCTCGACCAGGGGCGCCGCACGATCGAGCTCCAGACGAGAGATGTAGACGCTCGCCAGCTCGTCCGAGGCCTCGCTCTCGAAGTCCTTCCGGCCGGCCTCGCGCGAGAGCTCGAGCCCTTCGAGCATCAACCGCTCTTCCTTCTCCAAGTCGCCCTGCGCCCAGGCGATGCTCGCGCGCGCCCGCAACGCACGGAACCGCCCTTCCAGGTCGTCGGGCTCGAACACCGCGAGAGCCTCGTCGATCATCTGCTCGGCGGCCTGGACGTCGGCGCCGCGTAGGAGCACGGCCTCCGCCAGCGTGACCAGAGCCCGGCCCTGCGTCCAGCGGTCGCCCTCGCCGATCGCGGCGGCGAGCACCTCCTCCATCTCGCGCGCAACGGCCGGCAGGTCGCTCAGCCGGTCGGCCGCGCGGGCCGCAAGGTAGCGGCGGCGCAGCGTCGGCTCGAGCTCGACCGCGCGGACGAAGAGCTGGCGCGCG
>VAWL01000041.1 GCA_005883965.1 Actinomycetota bacterium | reverse complement strand
CGCCGCGGCCGCGGAAGCCGCCGGCGCCGACCGCATTGATCGACTGCGCGACGTTGTAGGTCGCCCCCGAGGGATCCTGGGTCGGGTGCGTGAAGTGCGTCAGACGCGCGGCCTGGTAGGGCTTGAGCACGTGCACGCCGGCCGAGGGCAGCAGCCAGAGGACGAGCAACGAGAACGCGATCGCGCCGGCGCCGAGCACCGCGAGATGCGTCCAGCGCACGCCCGCGACGAACAGCACCGCAGCCAGGGCGACCGTGTAGACCATCGCCGTGCCGACGTCTGGCTGGATGAACACGAGCAGGATCGGCACCGCCGCATAGCCGATCGCCTGAAGCACGGTGCGGCTCTCGCCCAGGCGCTTTGCCCGGTCGGCCAGGAAGCCGGCCAGGAAGAGGACGAACAGCACCTTCCCGAACTCGGAGGGCTGGAAGCGGAAGGGGCCTAGGTCGAGCCAGCGCTTGGAGTGGCGAGACACCGTGCCGCCCAGCAGCACCAGGAGCATGATCCCGGTCGTCCCGATGTAGATCCCGCGCTTGTAGCGGCGGTAGTAGGCCGGGTCGATCAGGACGACGATCGCAAGGCCGACGACGCCGACCGCGGCGTAGACGGACTGGCGCACGAGGTAGTAGCTCGGGTCGCCGGTGATGTCGTGCTTGGTGATCCCGGCGATCGCCCAGAGGCCGTAGCCGAGCAGTGCGGCGACCGCGGCCAGCAGGACCCAGTCCAGCCGCCGCAGGAAGCCGGCCAGCTCGAGGCCCTCGGTGCGGACCGGGCGCAGGCCCTTTGCGCGCCTGTCGACAGCCTCGATCATCCGACCGGTCCCGTCGCGCCCGTCGCCCCGGTCGCGCCGAGTGATTTACGGAAGTGCTGCTGGAAGACCTGCAGCGCCGCCGGGGCCGCGGCGTCGGCGCCGAAGCCGCCGTTCTCGATCAGCGCGCAGACCACGATGTCGGGCGGCTCGGAGCTGTTCACCGGCCCGTAACCGCACCACCACGATTGGTCGAGCTGGCTCGTGTTCGGGTTCTTCTGCGCGGTGCCGGTCTTGCCCGCGATCTGCACCGGGAAGGTGCCGAAGACGCCCGCCGAGGTTCCGATGGAGGAGTGCGTCGCCTGGTAGAGGCCGTCCCGGACGGCATTGAGGTAGAACGGATCGAGCCCGACGGGTTGCGGTGCCGGCGCGGTGAAGCGCTTGACGACCCGCGGCTGCGAGCGGCCGCCGCCGCCCTCCGTCACGTCGGCGACTAGGTGCGGCCGGACGAGCTTGCCGCCGTTCGCGATCAGGGCGTAGAAGCGGGCCATCTGCAGAGGCGTGACCAGCAGGTCCTTCTGGCCGATCGCGAGCTGGATCGAGTCGCCGGGCTTCCACTCCCGGTCGATACGCCAGTTGGGGTCGGTCTTCGCCGTGAACGTACGGTGGCGCCACTCGGGCGTCGGCAGCAAGCCGGCCGTCTCCGGGCCGACGTCGACTCCCGTCTTCTTGCCGAACCCGAACTTCGCCGCCCAGGCCTGCAACGGATGGCCCGCGCTCGGCGGCGCTTTGTAGAAGTCGTCGCCGAGCTGGTAGAACCAGGTGTCGCACGACTCCGCGAGCGCGGTCGGCAGGGTCATCGCCTCGTCGATGAACGGGTCGACGTTGTGGAACACCTGCGGCGCGCCGCCGGGGAACTGACTGGGCACGACGTATTCCCCCGTGCAGGGCAGAACCGTCGAAGGCGAGATCACGTGCGTCTGCAGCGCCGCGAGCGCCGTGACCGGCTTGAAGGTCGAGCCGGCGGGATAGACGCCGTCGAGGGCGCGGTTGAGCGCCGGGAAGTTGCGCGCGCGGGCGGTCGCCGTGGTCAGCCCGGCGGCGGCGAGCCGCTTGTTGGTGACGCGGCCGGTGTAGACACGGGGGTCGTAGGACGGGCTCGAGGCCATCGCCAGGATCGAGCCGTCACGCGGGTCGAGCGCGACGATCGCGCCGCCATCGGCCTGGTACTGCTGGTTGTTGCGCGCGAGCTGGATCCCGTACGCGAGCGCCTGCTCGGCCGCGCGCTGGAGGTTGACGTCGAGCGTCAGCTGGACCGACTCGCCGGGCTGTGGCGGGCGCTTCAGGACGAGCCCGCTCGTCCGGTGTCCGAACGAATCCACCGTCCGCTGCGCCAGGCCGTCCCGCCCGCGCAGATAGGAGTCGTAGGTCGACTCGAGCCCGGCCTGGCCGATCACGTCGCCGGCCTGGTAGCCCTTCGGTCCGAGCTGCTTCAGCTCCTGCGGCGAGATCTGGGACACGTACCCCACCAGCTGCGCGGCCAGCGAGCCGTACGGGTAGCTGCGCAGGTAGGTGTTGACGATCTGGACGCCGGGGAACTGGTCGAGGTGCTCGGAGAGGTAGTCGACCGGCGCGTCGCGCTTCACGGACTGCCGGACGATCACCGGCGTGACCGGGTCGTTCTTGCGCAGTTTGATCTGGGCGACCATCTGCGGCACCGGCACGTGCAGGACGTGCGACAGCCTCCGCAGCTCGGCGAGCCAGGACTGGTACGAGCTCTTGTCCAGGTCCTGCGGGGAGACCGCGACGGCGGTGCCGGGAATGGTCGCCACGAGCGGGCGGCCGTTGCGGTCGAGAATCTCGCCGCGCTGGGCGGGCAGCCGCAGCGACCGCACCTGGTTGTCGAGCGAGGCCTTGAGGTACTGCGGGCCGGAGAGCACCTGGAGTGCCCAGAGCCGGAAGAAGAGGACGCCGAAGATGACGAGCGCCAGCGCGCCGAGGATCCCGAGCCGGAGCGCGAGCTGCGGCGTGAAGCGGTAAGGCTCCTCGACTCGCGGGTCGGGCGGCAGGAAGCGGTTCGAGCCGGAGCGGGCGCGGCTAGCCAAGGAGCTGCACCTCTGTGGCACCCTCCGGCGCGGTGCCGAGCCCGAGCACCCAACGCGTGAGCGCGTAGACCGGGAGCGTCAGCAGGAGGTTGAGCCCGACCTTTGCCGGCAGCGCGTCGAGCAGGACGACCCTCGCCGAGACCGGGTCGCCGAGCATGTAGTGCAGGAAGAGCGCACCGAACTGGACGAGGATCGTCGCCACGGCGACGGAGACGAACGGCGCGTGTGCGCGGTCGCGGCCGGTCGTCTCGCCGTAGCGGCCGATCCAGTAGCCGGCGATCGTCAGCAGCAGCGAGGTGACCCCGAGCGTGCCCAGATTGGCCGTGTCGATGAGCAGGCCCGCGAAGAAGCCGGCGCACGCGCCGTAGATCGAGCCCCGCAGGAGCGCGATCCCCACCAGCGTCAGCAGGACGACGTCGGGAGCCCCTCCGAGGATCTGCAACGTCGAGAAGATCGACACCTGCAGGATCGCGGCCACGAAGACGAGGACGCCGACCTTGGCGGGCTCGACCAGCAGGCGCATCAGTGGGGACGGGATTTGGGGACGAGCACGAGCACGGACTGGAGCGACGAGCCGAAGTGAACCCGCGGGCTCACCTGCACCTGCCAGTAGAGGTCGGTGTCGTTCACCGAGGCGCTTGTGACGACGCCGACCGGGATCCCGGCCGGGAAGATCGAGCTCAGCTCCTTGTAGTGCCAGCCCTGGGTGACGATCAGGTCGCCCGCCTTGACGTCGTCCGACTTCGAGACGCGGTCGAGGATCAGCGTGCCGCGGCCCTGGCCGTTGCCGACGAGGCCAGTCGCCTGCGTCCTCAAGTCCACTGCCGTGGCCATCAGGTCCGGGTCGGTCAGCAGCGTCACCTCGGCGCCATGGCTCGCGACCTGCGTGACCTTGCCGACCAGTCCGTCGGCGTTGACGACGGGGTCGTTGATGCGGATCCCGCTTGACGAGCCGGCGGCGATTCCGACCTGTTGTGCGAGCTCGGCCGGCGGCCGGCTGATCACGTCGGTCGCCACAGGGTCGAAGTTCTTCGGGAACTGCGGCGCGCTGACGTATTTGAGCAGGCTTTTGAGCTGGGCGTTCTGCTGAACGGCATTCGCGTTCCGTGTCGCCAGAGCGCTGTAGGCATCGACCTCTTTACGCAGCCGGCCGTTCTCCGACTTCGCGTGCAGGACTCCGGCAAACCACCCATAGGCGTCACGGAATGGCCGCGCCACGCGCTCGGCGCCGACCTCGAAGGGCCGCAGCACGGTCGCGCCGCCGCTCTGGACGCCGTGCAGGCCGCCGCCCACCGGCTCCCGGAAGTAGATCGTGATCAACACGACCGAGAGCAGGACGAGCGAGCCTGCCACGATGCGCCGCCTGACGGCGGAAGCACTGCGGGAGGACAACCCGGCGGGCCTGGAGCGAGGAACGGGGGACCCCAAGACCGCAAGACGTGCGTTGCGGTTCCTTGGCACGAGAACGACCTAGTGTAGGAAAAGGTTCGGCCCGCTGCTACGGGCGGTGATTCGTCCGCTTCTTCGCGGCCTGGCTGCGGTGAATCGCCTCGAACTCCTCGAGACTGCGGCCGGAGCCGACCGCGACACAGGTCAGCGGGCTCTCGGCGAGGTGGACCGGCATCTGCGTCTCGTGGCGGAGGCGCTCGTCGAGGCCGTTCAGCAGCGCGCCGCCGCCGGCGAGGACGATGCCGCGGTCCATGATGTCGGCGGCCAGCTCGGGCGGCGTCTTGTCGAGCGTCGACTTGATGGCGTCGATGATCTGGCCAACCGGGCCGTCGAGGGCGCGGCGCACCTCTTCGCTGCTCAGGATCACCGTCTTCGGGAGGCCGGTGAGCATGTCGCGGCCGCGCACCTCGGCCTGGACTTCCTCTTTCAGGTCGAACGCGGAGCCCACCTCGAGCTTGATCTCCTCGGCGGTCTGCTGGCCGATCAGGAGCTTGTACTCGGACTTGATGTGGCTGATGATCGCCTCGTCCATCTCGTCGCCGCCGACTCTGAGGCTCTGGGAGACGACGATGCCGCCGAGGCTGATCACGGCGACCTCGGTGGTGCCGCCGCCGATGTCGACGATCATGTTCCCGGTCGGCTCGGCGACCGGTAGGCCGGCGCCG
The DNA here is from genome assembly GCA_005883965.1 of Actinomycetota bacterium. GTDB lineage: Bacteria > Actinomycetota > Thermoleophilia > Gaiellales > Gaiellaceae > AC-32. Next base: position 9,447 of record VAWL01000041.1, on the reverse strand, counting down.
ATCGCGGCGGCCATCGGCTCCTCGATCAGGTAGGCCTGTCTCGCTCCGGCGGAAAGGGTCGCCTCCTCGACGGCGCGCTTCTCGACGCCGGTCACGCCCGACGGGACGCAGACGACCACGCGTGGATGCGCGAAGCGGTGCTGGTGGACCTTCTGGATGAAATGCCGGAGCATCTGCTCGGTGACGTCGAAGTCGGCGATGACGCCGTCCTTGAGCGGCCGGATCGCGGAGATCGTGCCCGGCGTGCGGCCGAGCATGCGCTTGGCCTCGACGCCGACGGCATGCACCTCCCCGGAACGCTGGTCGATCGCGACCACTGACGGCTCCGAGAGCACGATGCCACGGCCGCGCACGTAGACAAGCGTGTTCGCGGTTCCGAGGTCGACGGCCATGTCGCGGCCGCCGAAGCCGTTGAAGTAGCCCAGCAGACCCATCAGCCCGCACGAGTCTAGCCAGGAACCGGCAAAACCCGCACTCCGGCGGGCCCAAACGGGGTCTGACCCCGGGCCACACCGGGGGTCAGACCCCGTCTCGTGACAACTGACGCGCGCGGGCGTCAAGAAGGTGACTCCGCCCAGCGCCGAACGGCCGGACCGCTTCTAGGGTCGGCGTCGTGCCGCGGGCGCACCGCATTCAGGTTGCAGGCGGGATCTACAACGTCGGCTCCCGCGGGAACGGCCGGCGAACCCTCTTCCACGATGCGGTCGCGTACGAGCTTTTCCTAGAGCTGCTGGGCGGGACGGTCGCTCGCTTCGACTGGCTCTGCCATACCTACTGCCTGATGCCGAATCACTTCCACCTGCTCATCGAGACGACCGAGGCGAACATCTCTCAGGGCACGCAGTGGCTGAAGGGCCGGTATGCGCAATGGTTCAACAAGCGCCACGGGCAGACCGGACATCTCTTCGAGGGGCGGTTTTACGGAAAGCCCGTCGAGAGCGATGCCGGGTTCCTGGAACTCGTCCGCTACATGCTGAACAACCCGGTGCGAGCGGGCCTTTGCGCCAGCCCCGATGGCTGGAAATGGAGCAGCTACCGGGCGCTCGTCGGCGCGACCCGCCCGCCGCCGTTCCTCTCCACCGGTCGCCTCTTGGGCCATTTCGCGGGCGACTCAAGGCGAGCGCGTACTGAGCTCCGGCGCTTCATTCTCCGCGCAAGCGTCGAGGACGGCGCGCTTCGGGGTCAGACCCCGATTCGACCCGGGGTCTGACCCCGGTTCGAACGCACTGGCTCAGCCGAAACCATAGGTGCCCGGGAAGCGCTCGGCCAAGAGGCGGACGAGCAGCGCGCCGGGGAGGCCGACCACGTTCAGGTAATCGCCTTCGAGCCGCTCGACGAGGGACGCCCCGAGGCCCTGGATCGCATAGGCGCCCGCGCGTCCCTCCCACTCACCGCTGGCGACGTAGTGCGCGAGATCCCGTGCGTCCAGCGGCCGGAAGGTGACGCGCGTCACGTCGCGGTGCACCTCCTCCCACGCCGGCGTGAGCAGCGCAAGCCCGGACACGACCTCGTGCGTCTTGCCGGCGAGCGAGTCGAGCATCTCCTCGGCGTCGGCCTCGTTCCGGGGCTTCCCGTAGACGCGCCCCTCGCAGATCACCTCAGTGTCGCAGCCGAGCACCGGCCGCCCTTCGAACGAGCCGACCGACCGCGCCTTCCCGACGGCGTGCTCGACCGGGTCGCCGCTCTCCTCCTCGTACGAGGGCGGTACCACGTCGAAGGGAATGCCGAGCTGTTCCAGGATCTCCCGCCGCCGCGGCGACGTCGACGCGAGGATCAGCGGGGGCGCAGGCGGAGCCGCCAAATCTCCTCGTCGGGCCAGCGCTTGGCCCACTCGGCGGGAACCGTGTCGTAGTACTCGTGATCCACTGCGTCCTCGGGCGCGAAGAGCTCGCGGAAGTCGAGCAGCTCGAACCCGTTCTCCCGCAGGACCCGGAGCATTTCGCTCATGCCGGGGTGGAACTCGACACCGGGATCGTCGTCGTACCACTCGAGCTTGTAGAGGCTCTTTTGCGGCCTGACGAGGCGCTCGCCTATCTGCCCGGTGTCCGGCATGCAGAGCAGCGACAACGTCGAGCCGCGCAGGAAGAAGAGCTCACCGCCGGGCCGCAGCAGCCGCGCCGCCTCGGCGATCCAGAGCCTCGGGTCGCACCAGATCGAGGCGCCGTACTCGGAGAAGACCAGGTCGAACGACTGGTCCGGGAGAGGAACGTCCTCCGCATTCGCCTCGATGAGCTCCAGGCCGAGGCCGAACTCTTCGTCCATCCGGCGCGCGGTCTCGAGCTGCGCAGGCGTCACGTCGACGCCCACGACGCGGCGCGCGCCCGCGCGCTTGAGCCAAGCTCCGAAGTAGGCCGTGCCGCAGCCGAGCTCGATCACATCCTTGCCCTCGATCTCGGGCAGGACGCGGAGATCGCTCTCGCGGAGCTGCCATTTCCCGTAGGTGATCTCCTCTTGCGCCCAGGCGCCGCGCGCCTGCCGGTCGGTGTATTCCGCGTTGGCCCGCGTCCAGCCCTCGCGGTTGATCGCTACGTAGTCCGGTTTAGCCACCGAACCAGAGAGTCAGCTCGCGCTCGGCGGACTCGGGCGAGTCCGAGCCGTGGACGAGGTTGTCCGGCATCGCCAGCGCCAGGTCGCCGCGGATCGAGCCGGGCGCCGCATCGGCCGGATCGGTCGCGCCGATGGTCGCGCGGGCGATCGCGATCGCGCCTTCGCCCTCGAGCGCGAGCGCCAGAGTCGGCCCCGAGGTGATGAACGAGACCAGCTCGCCGAAGAACGGCTTCTCGGCGTGCTCGGCGTAATGCTCCTCGGCCAGCGCGCGGTCGACGCGCACCAGCCTCGCGTCCTGAATCACCAGCCCCCGCCCTTCGAAGCGCCGAAGGATCTCGCCGGCGAGCCCGCGCGCCATCGCGTCGGGCTTGATCAGGATCAGCGTCCTCTCGACGGCCAAATCGCGGCGCAGTCTACGAGCGTTCGCGGCGGGGCGGCGCGAGGGCCTGCGTCTGCCCCAGGTCGACCGCAGACGGCGCGACCGGCGTCTCGCAGTACGGGCACACCTGCCAGAGCGCCTCGAGCGGCGCCTTGCAGTTCGCGCAGGACTGCCGCAGCCGCGTCGTGCAGACCGGGCAGATCAGGAACGCCGGGTCGACCTCCGCGCGGCAGACCGGGCAGTGCATGTCCCGCCGCGAGAGCCGCTCCTCCATCGCCTTGATCTCGAGCTCGCGCTCGCGCACGTCCTCGAGGTACTCCGGGGGGCGGAAGAGCATGTAGATCAGCGGCCCGATGAACGGCGGGACGAGACCGAGCACGGTCGCCATGCCCACGAGCCACGGGTCCTCGATCCGCCGCCGCGCGTCCTTGAAGACCCAGAACGCCGTCGCCAGCCAGAAGACGGCGACGAAGAACAACGTCAGGTTCCGGATCACCGCCCAGGTGCCGGAGCTGAAGAAGTTGAAGATTCCGTTGTCTGCGATCACGACACCCTCCGCTAGAGGAGGATCCTCCCCACTAGAAAGCCGGCGGCAAACGCGAGGCCGACGATCATCAGCACGACGATCGCGGCGACCGCGAAGACGCTCAGCCTCTCGCCGAGCTTTCCCATGGTACGCGCGCCAGTCGGATGTTGAGGTCGGCGAGGAGATAGAGGGAGCCGGTGACGAGCACGGCGCCGTCGTCGCCCGCCAGCTCGCGCGCGCGGGCGAGGGCCTGCTCGGGGTCGGCGACGGCCTCGACGCGGGCGAAGAGCGACTCGCCGAGGCGCGCGAGCTCGGCCGGTGCCAGCGCGCGGGCGTTGCCGGAGGAGGTCGCGACGAGGGCTGTTCCGGCCTGCGCGAGCAGGCGCAGCATCGCCTCGGCGTCCTTGTCGGCGAGGATCGAGGCGAGCACGACGTAGTCGCGGCGCGGCAGGCGCTCGAGGAGCCAGGCGACGCCCGCCGGGTTGTGGGCGCCGGCGTAGACGTCTTCGCCGATCACGTCGAAGCGACCGGGGAGCGCGATCTCGACGTCGCCCTCGAGCGGCCGGCCGAGGAACGCTTCCGCGGCGGCCCGGCCCGCATCGTCGGCGACGACGACCTGGCCCGCTTCGCGCGCGCGAGCCCGCGACTCCCACTCCGGCTCGCCGAGGACGACTGTGGCTCCGGGCGAGACGACCGCGAGCTTCTCCGCGGCGATCGCCTCCCGCGTTGAGCCGAGCACGTCGGTGTGATCGAGTGCGACGTTCGTCAGCACGACGAGCCGGGCGCCGAGGACGTTGGTCGCGTCATGCCGCCCGCCGAGGCCCGCCTCGACGACGGCGACGTCGACCCCGTTCGCGGCGAACTCGGCGAACGCGGCCGCGGTCAGCACCTCGAACTGCGTCGCCGCCAACCGCTCCGCCGGCCCACGCACGCGTGAGAGGGCTGCCTCGAGATCGGCGTCCTCGCCGTCCACCTGGATCCGCTCGGCCCAACCGGAGACGTGCGGCGAGGTGTAAGCGCCCACGCTCAGGCCCTCGCGCGCGAGAAACGCGGCCGCCCGCCGCGTCGCGGTCGACTTGCCGTTCGTGCCGACGACGTGGATCGCCGGATAGGCGCGCTGCGGCTCGCCGAGCTCGGCAAGAAGCGCGTACATCCGTCCCAGGCCGAATTCCTCCGGCCAGGGCGAGAGCGATTCCAACCAGTCAACGTGAGAGGGCATCGAGCTCGCGGCGGTATTGCTCCAGCTTCTCGCGCTCGGCCTCGACGACACTCTCCGGCGCGCCCTGGACGAAGCGCTCGTTGGCCAGCATGCCCTCGGCCCTGGCGATCTCGCCGCGGAGCCGCTCAAGCTCGGCCTCGAGGTTGCCGCCGTCGGCCTTCGCGCGCTCGGGCTTGACGACCGCTTCGAAGATTCTCCGCTCCTCCTCGCCGAGCTCGACGAGCGTGCCGCTGCGGCGGAAGATCCGCGCGGCGTCCTGGACGCCGTCGAGCGCTCGCAGGTCATCCTCGTCCGCTGCGCGGCTTTCGGGCCAGGGCGCGACGATCAGCCGGTCGTCGTGGAACTGCGACCAGATCTCCTCGGTGACGTGCGGCATCACCGGATGGAGCAGCTTCAGCAGGTGCTCGAGGTTCGCCAGCGCCGTGGCCTGCGCGTCGGCGTCTCCGTCGTAGAGACGCGGCTTGATCGCCTCCGCGTACCAGTCGCAGAAGTCGTCGAACGTCAGGTGGTAGAGCGCGTCGACTGTGGGCGCGAAGTCGAACCCCTCCAGGCTCGCGTCGATCGCCGACTGCTCCGAGGCGAGGCGCGCGATCATCCAGCGCTCGGCGCTCTCCTGCGGCCGCAGCTCGGCCCGCGCCTCGCCGGCATTCGTGAGGATCAGCCGCGAGACGTTCCAGAGCTTGTTCGCGAGCTTTCGACCCTCCTCGAGCACACCCGCCGAGAAACGCACGTCCTGGGACGAAGTCAGCTTCAGCAGGCCGTAGCGGGTCGCATCGGCTCCGTGCTTATCGATCAGCTCGAGCGGGTCGATCCCAGTGCCGAGGCTCTTCGACATCCGCCGCCCGTCCTCGGCCAGCACCGTCGTATGGATGATGACCGCCTCGAAGGGGATTTCGCTCATCAGCTCCAGGCCGGAGAAGATCATCCGGTTCTCCCAAAGGCGGATGATCTCGCGCGCGGTCGTGTTCAGCGTGCCGGGGTACCAGGCGTCGAGCTCCGGCGTCTCGTCGGGCCAGCCGAGGATCGCGAACGGCCAGAGCGCGGACGAGAACCAGGTGTCGAGCACGTCATCGCTGCGGGTCAGCTCCGTCGAGCCGCACTCGGCGCAGGCTCTCGGCTCGGTCTCCTGGACGGTCAGGTGGCCGTCGGGGCACTCCCAGACCGGCAGTTGGTGACCCCACCAGATCTGGCGCGAGATGTTCCAGTCTGGCGCGGTCTCGAGCGACTCGACCGCGTAGCGGTGCTGGGAGTCGGGGTGGTAGCGGACGCGCCCTTCGCGCAGCGCGGCGAGTGCCGGCTGCTTCAGCTCGTCCATGCGGCACCACCATTGCAGTGAGATCAGCGGCTCGATCCTCGACTTGCAGCGCTCGCACAGGGCGACCGTGTGCCGGTAGGCCTCGCGCTTGTCCAGCAGGCCCCGCTCCTTGATCCAGTCGAGGATCCGCTCCCCCGCCTCGTCCTGGCCGAGCCCGACGAACTCTCCCGCGGCCTCGTTCATGCGGCCGTCCGGGCCGATCACTGTCAGCTCAGGCAGCTCGTGGTCGCGGCCGATCTCGAAGTCGAGCGGATCGTGCCCGGGCGTGACCTTGAGCGCGCCGGTGCCGAACCCCGGGTCGACCCGCTCGTCGGCGATCACCGGCACGGCGCGCTCGACGAAGGGCACGACGACCTCGCGGCCGACCGCGCCGGCCCAGCGCTCGTCGTCGGGGCCCACCGCAACCGCGACGTCGGCCAGGATCGTCGCCGGCCGCGCGGTGGCGATCGTCACTCCGTTCTCAGCGTCGTCGGCGAACGGGTAGCGCACGTAGGTGAGCGCGTCGTCGACCTCCTCATGGACGAGCTCCAGATCCGAGAGCGCCGTCTCGTGGTGCGGGCACCAGTTGATGATCCGGTTGGCGCGGTAGATCCAGCCCTTGCCGTACAGGTGGACGAAGAAGCGCATGACGGCGCTCACGTAGGCGTCGTCCATCGTGAACCGCTCGCGGCGGTAATCCATCGACGCGCCCATGCGACGGAACTGGCCCATGATCGTGCCGCCGTACTCGCGCAGCCACTCCCAGACGATCTCGACGAAGCGCTCCCGGCCGACCTCTTCGCGCGACGTGCCCTGTGTGACGAGATGCTTCTCGACCGCGTTCTGGGTCGAGATGCCGGCGTGGTCGTAGCCGGTCAGGAAGGCCGTCTCGAAACCGCGCATCCGGTGCCAGCGGACGAGCAGGTCGGCGAGCGAGATCTGCAGCGCGTGGCCGGTGTGCAGCGCGCCGGTGACGTTCGGCGGAGGGTGGGCGACGACGAAGGTCGGGCGGCCCGAGCCTGGCTCGGCGTTGTAGAGGCCCTCGTCCTCCCAGGTGCGTTGCCAGCGCTCTTCGACGCCCTTCGGCTCGTACAGCGGCTCCATGAGGCAAGTTTACGGAGACGTGCACGAGTTCTTTCACGCCGTATCCGTCTTTTCGAACGAGCTGGCCTCGGTCAGCTGGACGGCGCTCGCGGTCGCGCTCGGGTTGCATCTGGTGAAGATCCTGCTGCGCACCGTCGCCTACCGGAACATCGTCCGGGCCGCCTATCCCGAGGAAAACGTCCGCTGGGCGCCGGTCGCGGGGGCCTACATCGTCGGCGTCGGCGTGAACTCGATCGTGCCCGGTCGCGCGGGCGACCTCGTCAAGCTCTACCTGCTCAAGCACCGGGTGCCGAGCGCGGCGTACTCGACCCTCGCGTCCACCCTCGTCGCGGAGACGTTGCTCGACTTCGTAATCGCGACTGCATTCTTCCTCTGGGCCCTTGTGATCGGGGTCGTACCGAGCATCCACGCGCCGGCGTTCGACTGGGAGAAGCGGTTCGGCCGCGGCTTCGCGATCCTGCGCGACCGGCGACGCTACGCCCGCGAGGTCGTGAGCTGGCAGCTCGCGAGCTGGGTGTCCCGAATCGCCTCGCTGTACTGGTTCCTGAAGGCGTTCCACATCCACGCCACGGTCCATAACGCGCTGCTCGCCCAGGTCGTGGACAGCCTCTCGACGCTCCTCCCGATCTCGCCCGGCGGGGCCGGTACGAAGCAGGGTTTCCTGGTCGTGATCCTGCACGGCCAGGCCTCGAGCGCCCGCCTGCTCGCGTTCAGCATCGGCATGTACGTCGCGGTGACGTTGTTCAACGTCGTAATCGGTGCGATCGCGCTGTTCGCGATGCTGCGGACGCTTCGGCTAGGCGAAGTGCTGAGCCGCGCGAAGGCCGCGGAGTCCAAGGGCTCCTAGAGCGTTCGAGCCGTTAGTCATCGGTAAGAGTTCGGCCCGCGGAGTTCGACGGAACGACGCTTACTTGTCGTGCCCGCGCCCGTGGTGCTCGCTTGCTCGGCCGCGGTTTCCCGGATGGGGGCGCGTCGGGGAGATCTTTGCGTGCTTGGTAGGAGGTGTCGGCTCGGCGGGCGTTGCAGGGCATGCGCCGAGGGTGTCTCCACGAGCGGTGTGGGCGGTCACGGCATGCTCATCGACGCTGATTGCGTGGAACGGGTGCTTCCAGGAGCCGGTGTGATGACAAAGCATCACCCTGTGGGCCGCTGGTTTCTGAGACGTCGTGCCGGTCTTCGAGTCCCGGTCCTCATCGTCGGCTTGGTCTTCGTCCTTCTTGGCCGCAGCCTTATTGCGCCGTGGCGCTGTCGACGTGGCATGCCCACTCGAAACCGATGAATTTGCCCGCGGTCGCTGGACCGCGTTCTTGGCCGGCTTGGCGCGAAGGAGATCAATCGGGTTATCCCCACTCGCCGCCGCTGCCGCTGCAACGCTGCCAACCAGCACTACACCGGTGGCCAGGAGCGCTATCAAACCTCGTCGCATATTCCTTCTCCCCTCTGGCGGCGATGGTCAATAAGCAGATCACCTGTTGGCCGGCGACCCTGCGCTGCGCTTGCGGACATTCTCATTGATCCGGGGCCCATGAGCAAATCGACCAAAGCGCCAACCGAGCCTCCGCCCGCAAGGAGAGGGCGCACGGAGAACCAGGGGCTCCCCGTGGTCAAACCAGGGGTTTCCCGCGTTACTAGGCGGATTCTTCGGCGAGCTCGTCCTGCTGCTCGTCGTCGTCGGCGCCGGCGGCGGTGACCAGCGTCGGCTTGATCCCGCGCTCGATCGTCTCCTTGGTGATCGCGCACTTGACGACGTCCTTGCGCGACGGAAGCTCGAACATGACGTCGAGAAGCGCCGCCTCGATGATCGACCGCAAGCCGCGGGCGCCCGTCTCGCGCTCCAACGCCTTCTCGGCGATCTCCCAGAGCGCCTCCTCGGTGAACACGAGCTCGATCGAGTCGTAGGCGAAGAAGCGCTGGTACTGGCGCACCAAAGCGTTCTTCGGCTCGGTAAGGATCTGGACGAGATCCTCCCGCTGCAGCTGGTGCACGGCAGAGATGACGGGCAGCCGACCGATGAACTCCGGGATCAGGCCGTACGAGAGCAGATCCTCCGGCATTACCTTCGAGAGCATCTCGGAGGCCTCGTACGAGTTCTTCGAGCGGATATCGGCGCCGAAGCCCATCGCATGCTTGCCGATCCGCTTGCTGATGATCTTCTCCAGGTCGGCGAACGCCCCGCCGCAGATGAAGAGGATGTTCGTCGTGTCGATCGAGAGGAACTCCTGGTGCGGATGCTTGCGCCCGCCCTGCGGCGGGACCGAGGCGACCGTGCCCTCGAGGATCTTCAGCAGTGCCTGCTGCACGCCCTCGCCCGAGACGTCGCGCGTGATCGACGGGTTGTCGGCCTTCCGCGCGATCTTGTCGACCTCGTCGATGTAGAT
>VAWL01000098.1 GCA_005883965.1 Actinomycetota bacterium | reverse complement strand
CCACGAGTTCCCGGCGCTTTGCCATTTCTCTCCTCCTCATGTCGGGTGCGAGCTTATCTATCCACCCGCGGCGTGATCACGGAACCAGCTCGCGAATGCGTGCGCCTGCTGCGCCGGTCGCCCACTCGTGAAGGGCGGAGCGGCCGGCTTCGCCGGTGCCTTCGACCCCCCTCCGAGGGACACCGACAAGACCACCACGAGCACTGCAGCGGCGAGGGCGGCGGCGATCAGCAGGGCCCAGCGCGGGCCACGCATCGCAGCCGGTGAGCGCCCCCAGCTCGAACGCACACGGCGCATCGGCTTCGTCGGCGCCGCCGCACGGTGGAGTTCGGTGACGGCGGTCGGTGCCACGCCGAGCTCGCCCGCGAAGGCAGCGGCCGACTCGGGCCGGTAGGCAGGGTCGCGGGCGAGCGCCCGCATGACCGCGTCCTCGAGCGACGCGGGGACGCCGGGCGCGAGCTCGCGAACGGGTGCAATCGCGCCGCGACCCTGCTCGGCGAAGAGCTCGGCCAACGTCTCGCCGACGTAGGGCGGCCGCCCGGTCAGCAGCTCGTAGAGGACGGCGCCGAGCGCGTAGACGTCGGCGGCCGCCGTCACCGGCTCGCCGGCCGCCTGCTCGGGAGCGAGGTAGGCGGCGGTGCCGAGCACCGTTCCGGCTTCGGTCAGCTGCGTCCCATCGAGCGACCGCGCAATCCCGAAATCGGCAATCTTCAGCGTCGCCTCGGGTGTCAGCAGGAGGTTCTGCGGCTTGATGTCTCTGTGAACGAGCCCGGCTTGATGCGCGGTCTCGAGACCGGAGCACGCCTGCAGCGCCAGCCCCACGGCCTCAGCCGGCTCGAGCCGGCCCCGGCGCCGCAGCAGATCGCTCAGCGTCTCGCCCTCGACGTACTCCATGACGATGCACGGCCGGCCGCCCTCCTCGCCGACGTCGTAGACGGCGACGATGTTCGGGTGGGACAGCCGCGCGGCCAGGCGGGCCTCCCGCAGGAAGCGGTGCTTGAACTCGTCGTTCGCCGCCAGGTTCTCGGCGAGCCGCTTAAGCGCCACCGGCCGGTCGAGCTCGAAGTCATGAGCCAACTCGACGGTGGCCATGCCGCCTTGTGCCAGCACTCGAACGTGGCGGTAGCGTCCGGCCGAGGTCTGAGGCACGCTCACTCGCAGCCCTTCCGCTGCCGGTCCTGCTCGCCGTCCTTTTCATGGGCGTGATCGCTTTTGGCCTTCTCGCGCTTGCCGCGCCCGTCCTTCTCCGCTTCGAACGGCGCGTGCTCGTCGATCCCCGCGCACGCCGGGGCAGCCGCGGGCGGTGGAGGCGGCGGCGGCGTGCAAGAGATCGTCGAGACAAGTCGCGCCGAAGCGCGGCGCGCTTCCGCGGCGAGCGGGGCCGGGATCGAACCCGCGGCGATCGCGGCCTTCACGTGCGAATGAAGGATGTCGGCCCGAGTTCGCGCTAGGCAGCCGTTGCCGCGCCGGAGCGCCGCCGCCACGGCATCGCTCTGGCTCGCCAGCTGCATGGCGACCGAGCGCCGGATGGAAGCCTGCTTGGTCGTGCCTCCACAAGCGGCCAGGAGCAGACACGCGCAAGCGATGGCCGCGGTGCGTAAGCCGTCCACAGGTGCAAGGAATAGCGAACGGCTTCGGATCTCGTCGAGTCGCAAGGAGGGTGAACCTCTAGTCGAGGCTCAGCTAACTGGCCGAAGAGGCCGTCCCCTACGCGCGCGCGCGTGAAACCAATACGCGGGCGAGCCGAGTCTCGGCCGCCGAGAGCGCCCTCTTCGCGGACGCGGGTCCGGCGACGTTCAGCGTGATCTCGGTGCGGCCGTGCAGGACGAAGACGATGTCGGTGACGAGGCGGGCCTCCCGGCCGAACGCCTGGACGCTGACCACCGCGCGGAAGCGCGCGCTGTACGCAGAAAGGTGCGGGAACGGGACCTTCCCGAACGAGATCAGCTTCGCGTTCGAACCGAGGCCTTTGGCAATCGTCTGACGGAGGCAGCGGATCGCGGCGGGGGCCAAGACCGAGCGCTGCCAATCGAGACGGACCATCCGGCGTGTCTGGAGGATCTCGACGATGTTGCCGAACTGGAAGACACTGCGATGAAAGAGGCTCTCGGCCGCGCCGGTGACGACGAGGTCAGAGACCTTCGGATGGAAGTTCGGGCACGTCACGTCGGAGGAGAGATCGGGCTTCACCCGCCCGCCTTGCCAGCCGCTCGAGCCGAGATCCGCGCGACGCATGACCACGGCTCGCGCGGCAGCCTGGTCGGCCGGATTGAGCCTGATCTGCTCCTTGCCGTCGCCGGCTGCGACCAGAGGCGCCGTCGCAAGAGCGCCGATCCAAAGGATGAACACGAGCCTCATGCGCCAGCCCACGAGCAAGCCCCTCCCCTCTTCCTGCCGCACCCGTCGACCAGGTATCGGCGCAATGCTTGACGATCTCGGATTTTACGCCTCGGTTCTATGCAAAACATCGCCGTGCCCGTAAGGTGACGGCACGGTAGTCGTTCAGCGCGGCCTGAGGGGGCCGCCGGGAGGGAGAGGACAATAGAACTCGTCGCGGTCTGAGGCGGCTGCGCGTCCCGCCGAGGTGGCGAAAGCAGCTCGATGGACGCCGCGTTTTTGCGCTGACGGCGCTCTAAGGCCGCTCCAAGGCTTGAACCGAACGGGTTGCTCCGACTAGCCCTTCGGTTTAGGAAAAGTCCGCGGGCGTCCGCTTTATTTGACCTGGGGACTACAGAAAGAGGGAGAGGGAAATTTGATTCAGCAGCTGTCAGTTCGTGAGACCACGTTCGCGCGCGGTCTCGTTGGTTGGTCCGGTCAACGCTACGCAGGTCATCTCCGAGGCTCTAGGAAGAGCTGTCGGGTGCCTGCGGCAAGGGGAGGGAACTAGTGAAGGTTTTTCGAACAGCGGGACATCGGCGCGGCTACGGCGCGTCCGACACGCAGCTCACAAATCGCGGTCTCAGGCGTAGCCTCTGGCTGCTGACGGTCGTCGTTACGGCCGCACTCTTTGCGTTCCTTCCTGGCGCGGCGACGGCCGCAAACCCGTCCGCGAACCTGGACCAGTGCGCAAACGGACCAGCGCCCTCGCCCAGCAACAACGGCTGCGACCTCGATGCGACCGACTGGGTGAACGGGAACCTTGGCGCCAGCAAGGCCGTCTACTTCGAAGGCGACTCGATCCCGTACCGGATGACCTTCGACAACCTCCCTCTCACGTCTCACACGGTGATCATCGAGTGGGACACGACCAAGTCCAGCAAGCACGCAATCGACTACATCGACTCGTACAACCAAAGCGTGACGGATGCCAACCCTTGCCTAGGAGTCACGACTGTCGGCTGCAACCCTCTTGCGCCGACTGACATTTTCCCGATTCCGGCGGATCCGCAGGTTACGGGCGGCGGCGTTACCCCGATCGCCGGCAACCTCACCATGTTCGGCGGAGACATCACCAGTGTTAGCCCGTATTCGTATGCGGACGGAGCCGGCTTCGTCGGCGACAAGTCCGCGCGGATCGCGGTCACCTTCACCGCCAACGTCGCCAATCCGGTGCTCGCTTGGGGCGGCCACATCGCCTCACGGGCGGACTGGGGCCTCACGAACTCCGCGGTCTCCATTCCGGGCTCGCCGTACCACACGCGCCTAATCGACCTCGACGGCGCTGGCGGCAACCAGGACCGGTCGCTCTCTGAGGGCGCAGTCATCTTCCCCGGATTCATCCACATCGTGAAGAACACGACGGGCGGGGACGCCACGTTCGGTTACACGGCGAGCCCAAGCCCATTGGCCAACTGTTCGATCACCACCAGCGGTGGTACTGGAGGCGGACCGGGCGCGGCCAACTGCTTCTTCGACACCATCACGAACTTCCAGACGTACACCGTTACCGAGAATGCGCCGCCGACGCATTGGGCATTCGACAGCCTCAACTGCAGCGTGGCCAGCCCGAACAGCGGCAGCCAAACGGTCAACAACATGACCGCCACCATCGACCTCAAGGAAGGCGAAGAAGTCACCTGCACCTACGCCAACCACCACGCGGTCAACACGCCGAGCGTCTCGACCACGGTCGTGCCCGCCGGCCCGATCAAGATCGGTGACTCGGCTCACGACACGGCCTCGCTCACCGGCGCAACCTCGGGCGCGGGCGGCACCGTTTCCTACGCCCTTTACTCCAACAACGACTGCACCGGCCTGGTCGAGGACCTGACCCCGACCATCAACACGGTCGCCAACGGCTCGCTGCCGG
>VAWL01000097.1 GCA_005883965.1 Actinomycetota bacterium | reverse complement strand
GTAGCGCCTTCCCGGGTAGATCGGGCAGGCGTCGCCGCAGCCCATCGTGATCACGACGTCGGCGGCCTCGACAACCTCGTCGGTGAGCGGCTTCGGGAACTCCTCGCTCATGTCGACGCCGATCTCCTGCATCGCCTCGAGCGCCGCCGGGTTGATCTCGTCCGCGGGGGTCGAGCCGGCCGAGCGGACGTGGATGCGGCCCTTCGAACGAAGCTTGACCAGGCCAGCGGCCATCTGGCTGCGGCCGGCATTGTGCGTGCAGACGAACAACACCTCGGGCTGCTCTTTGACGATCTCCCCCTGCATGCCGGCCTCCTTCGGCTCGCCTAGCTACTCGAGCCTGTACATCGGCACGAGGCTCTTCTCGCCCTCCGTCTCGATCCGGGCGACAACCTCGACATACGGCTCCAGGCCGGAACCGTGCAGCTTCGACTTCAACAGTTCGTCGACCTGGTAGATCCCGGCCGAGTTGTTCATCTTGATCTCGACCGAGACCGGGTGGTCCGTGCCCTCGGAGATGACCACCTCGTCGATAGCCGCGGCCGAGATCGAGTGGATCGATACGCGGCCGCGCTCGAAGGGGATCCGGGAGCGGCCCTCCTCGATGTCGAGCGCGTCGGCGACGCGGACGATCCCCGCCTCGAGGGTCAGCGGGTGCCCCGACTCGCGGTGCGAGGTGATCGTCTCCAACACCTCGGAGACGACGACGGTCAGCTCGGGCTCCTCGTAGATTCCGGCCAGCAGCTCGCGCGCCTTCGGCTCGGCGAGGAACAGGCTCCAGTCCTCGTGCCGGTCGCGGTGCACGGCCATGCCGACGCAGTGGAGCAACGAGCCGAGCAGGACGACGACCTCCGCGTCCTCCTGCTTCATGTCGTAGTCGGCGACCATCGCCGGCTCGACGCCGCGCTTGGCGAGGATCCGCAAGAGCCGCAGCGCGATGTTGGCCACGATCTGGATGTGCACCCAGGAGTGGTCGTTGATCCCGAGCCGCTTGACGGCGTTCACGTTGGCGACGTGCCACCAGGCCTTGAGGCCGTCGTCCGCGTTCACGCGCTCGAGGATCGCGCGCAGCTTGCGGCTGCGCTGCGCCGGCACCTTGATCCGCATCTGCGCAGTCGCCTCGGCCGGCGTCAGGCGAGCTTCGCGTTCCGCCTCCTCGGAGACCGGCTCGTCGATTCGCTCGCGGAGCTCCTTGTCGAGCTGCGACTTGTCGAGCTGCGACACGGCGACCCGAGCGTACTACGATTCGGGGCGTGCGCACGATGGGCAAGATCCACAACTCGAGCTGCTGCTCGGTCGCGGCCTGCGCGGAGATCCTCGGCGCGAAGTGGACCGCGGTGCTTGTCCACGACCTCTCGGAGGGGCCGCGCCGCTTCACCGAGCTCGAGCACTCGTGTTCGGGAATCAGCCCGCGGACGCTCTCGGAGCGGCTGCGCGCGCTGGAGCACGAGGACATCGTCGCCCGTCGCAGCTACCCCGAGTCGCCGCCTCGCGTCGAGTACGAGCTGACCGAGAAGGGCGAGGCGCTCCTGCCGATCATCGAGGAGATGCGCCGCTTCGGGCACATCTGGCTCGAGGTCGGCGAGCCTGTTTCGGTCTAGAGGGTCGAGAAGCTCCGGAAGAGCTCTTTCGCCGTCTCGATTCCGAGTGGCAGGTACTCGGCGAGCAGCCGCTCGTTCGGCGAGTGGATGTTGCTCTCCGCAGTGGCGAAGCCGGTGACGATCGTCGGTATGCCCTTGTCGACGAGCGCGGGGACGATCGGCAGCGTGCCGCCGGAGCGGACGAGCAGCGGGCGGCGGCCCATCGCGCGCTCGAAGGCCTCCTGCCCGCGCTGGACGGCAGGCGCGTCGGGCGGGACGAGCCCGGCGGCGGCCGACGAGAGCCGCGCGAGCTCGAGCTCGGCGCCGTTCGGAGCAGCGTCGCGCAGGAGCTGCTCGAGCGTGGCGGCGATCGTCTCGACGTCCTGGCCGGGGGCCAGCCGGATCGAGAGGTTCGCTTCGGCCTCCACCGGGAGCACGGTCTTCTGTAGGACCGGCGACCCGCCGACGATGCCGTTCACGTCGAGCGCGGGCTCGGCAGTTGTGCGCAGGTAGAACTCCTCGGCGGCCCTGGGGTCGGCGGCGCTCGCACCGGCCTCGGCCAGCATCTCCTCGCCGGGGACGAGCTCGTCCCAGGCGGCTCGCTCCTCCCCGGTCGGCTCGGCGATGCCCTGGCGAAGGGGATCGGGCAGGCGGCCGTTCTCCGCACGGACCGACTGGAGGACCTCGTTGAGCACGTGGAGTGCGTTCAACGCCGCGCCGCCGAACAGGCCCGAGTGCAGGTCGCGCCCGCCGGTGCGGACCGTCAGGTGGAAGTAGACGAGCCCGCGCGTGGCCACCGCGAACTCGGGAACGCCGCGCCTGGTCATGCCGCTGTCGAAGATCACGGCGGCTTCAGCCCCGCGCTCGTCTGAGGCGAGGAAGTCGACGATCTGGTGGCCGCCGGTCTCCTCCTCGCTGTCGCAGGCGAAGCGGACGTTCACAGGCAGCTCGCCGGCCGCGTGGAGCTCGGCCGCGGCCTTGGCGAGCATGTAGAGCTGGCCCTTGTCGTCAGCGACGCCTCGCGCGTAGAGCCAGCCGTCGCGCTCCTCGAGCGTGAATGGCTCGGACTCCCAGAGCTCGAGCGGGTCGGGCGGCTGCACGTCGACGTGCCCGTAGACCAGAACCGTTGGCACCGGGGTCTGACCCCGGTTTTGACCGTTGGAAGCGGAGAGCTCGCCGAGGATCAGCGGCTGCGTATCCGTCGGGACGACCTCGGCCGAACCGCCGGCGCCGCGCACGAACGCGGCGAGCCATTCGGCCGCGCGCCCGACGTCATCCGCCCGCGCCGGGTCGGCGCTGACGCTCGGAATCGCGATCAGCTCGGCAAGCTCGTCGAACCAGGCCTCTGCCACGGCCCGCGAGTCTACTTTCGCCGGGGCAACCGGAACAGGCGGCGCCGGCCGGCGCCGCCCTCCCCTGCTCTCGTATTTACGCCACGTCGCGCAGCGCGACCGAGTCGGCCAACGCGCGGAGCTTCTTCAGGCTCTGGTTCTCGATCTGCCTGATCCGCTCGCGGGTGACGTTGAACGTCCGGCCGACCTCGTCGAGCGTGCACGGATGCTCGCCGTTGAGCCCATAGCGCAGCTCGAGCACGCGCCGTTCGCGCAGACTCAGCGTCCCGAGCACGCGCAAAAGGGTCGCCTTGCGCAGCTGGACCTCGGCGGCGTCCTCGGGCAGCGGCTCGCTCTCGTCGGTGAGGAAGTGGCCGAACTCCGACTCCTCCTCGTCGCCGACCGGCTTCTCCAGCGACACCGGGGCCTGCGAGCTGCGGCGGATCGCCTCGACCTCCTCCGGAGTCAGCTCGACCTCGCGGGCGATCTCGGCGGAGGTCGGCTCACGCCCGAGCTCGGCGCGCAGCTTGCGCTCGGAGCGGACGATCTTGTTCAGCTTCTCGACGATGTGTACCGGCATTCGGATCGTGCGCGCCTTGTCCGCGAGCGCGCGGGCGACCGCCTGCCGGATCCACCAGGTCGCGTAGGTCGAGAACTTGAATCCGCGGCGGTGGTCGAACTTTTCGGCCGCGCGCACGAGCCCGATCGTCCCCTCCTGGATCAGATCGAGGAAGGGCAGGCCTTGATTGCGGTAGCGCTTGGCGATCGACACCACCAGGCGCAGGTTGGCCTCGACCATCTCCTGCTTGGCCTGATGCTCGCCGCGCTCGATCCGCTTGGCCAGCTCGACCTCCTGCGCGGCGGTCAACAGGTCGACCTTGCCGATGTCCTTCAGGAAGAGCTGCAGCGAGTCGGTGCTTACTTCGCGCGCCTGCTCGACCTCGCGCACCGGCTCTTCGGTTCCGTCGAGGACCTCGATGTGCAGCTCCTCCAACGCGTGGTACACCTCGTCGACCTGCGAGGCATCGAGCTCGAGCTCGGACAGCGCGAGCGCGATCTCCTCGGTGCTGAGCGAGCCGGACTCGCGCCCGCTCTCCATCAGACCTCGCGCTTCGTCGGTCTCGAGCACCTCCGCGATGCTCATCGGCTTTGCGCCTTCCCCCTGCTCCCTCACTTGCGGCTCCTCCCTGAGCTCGTGACGGTCCGCACACCCCGTTGCGGATGCGGCAGTGTCACACGGGTGTCGGACGGACGCCATAGGCCGAACGGCCCTATTTTCGGTCAGCCGGTCCCAGCCATCCGCAGGGCCCCGAGATACACGGAGGCCTGCTTGCCGAGCGGCGAGCCCGGATCCTCGTCATGCGCCTGCTGGAGCTCTTTGCGCGCCTGGTCGAGCTGATCGATCCACAGCAGGAGGACGCCGAGGTGAAAGCGCACGGTCTGGGCGTGCGGGAAGACGCGGACGAGCGGGCCGAGGCGGCTGAAGGCGCGCGACGGATCGGCCTTGTCGAAGAGCCCGACCGCCGCCGCGACGCGGGCGTCGGGGTCGTTCGGTGCCTCGCGCACCGCGGCGGCGAACTGCCGCTCGGCCGAGATCGGGTGGTACAGCCTTTGGAGGGCGACGCCGTAGAGGATCTTCGCGTGGGCTCCGCCGGCGGCGGCGCGGCGCCGGAGGAGCGCGAGCTGCTGCGGCGGCGAGAGGCCGCCGAGGCCGCGTGGCTCGGGAAATGACGGGACGAAGACCGGGAGCCTCGGCACGAATCTCGGGTGGAGCAGGTCGGCCGCATGGACGGCGTAGTACGTGTCGGGCTGGAGCCGCGCCGCCGCGCGCCAGGCGACGAGCGCGGCCGCGTCCTGCCGCGACCAGTAGAGCGCGACGCCGAGGTTCAGCGCCGCGAGCGAGCTGTGCGGATGCGTCGCGGCCAGAGTCCGCAAGCGCTCGACCGTCCCCGCCGGCCACTCGGCGAGCGCAGCGCCGACCTCCGCGTCGAGCGAGTCGTACCGCCCGAAGATCTCTCCGGCCTGCTTCGCCTTGCCGGCTTTGTAGAGCTGCGAAGCTCGGCGCAGAGCCCGCGCCTCGGGATCGGTGCGCACGCCGAGATCGAGCGCGAGCGTCGGCTGCCCCTTCAGCGGCTTGACGGAAGGGACACTGCTGCGCGTGGCGAGCACGCCGGCGACGACGGCCCCGGAAACGACCAGCGCGACGAGCGCGACGATCAGGGACACACGGCCTCGGGGGGTCACACCGCGACCTTAGCGGCGCGCCACGAGGCGGTTGCCCCGCTATACAATCGAAAGCGATGTCTTCCTACCGCGAGCTGCTGCAGACTGTGAAGACCGAGATCGAGGAG
>VAWL01000040.1 GCA_005883965.1 Actinomycetota bacterium | reverse complement strand
CTAGGACGGCGAGGCTCAATACGGGCACGTGCGCCTTCAACAACTCAACGGGCCGGTGACGCCGCGAGGAGCGCAAGGCTGAACAACCCAGCCGTCCAGCCGGCGCCGAAGGTCAACCGCTTCCCGCAGGCGAGGAAGACGGCTTGAGGCCGCTCCCGGGGTTGGCCGCGACGCGAAGACGCCAGTCGGTCATTCCGTAGCCAGGAGACGAATGATCGCAACGGGCGGCGTGCGTCCGGTAGTCGCCCGATCGTGGCTGGTCGCTCGACTCCAAGGTTCGATGGTCGGGGCGCAGCAGCGTCAGACAGGCCTACAGCGGTCGCCGCTGACCGCATTCGTCCCGACGAGTGAAGACGGCAAAATCGGTCTATCCCGCAGAACTGCGATGCGCACGCGGGATCTGCGCGGGATGATCAGCGACTCGTCGGATCCTTCGGCGTCTGACCCGACAACCGAACATGCGGCTTTGCAGCCCTTTCAAGCGGAGAAACGCCTAACAAAATGCCTCTGCGGGCTCACTCGCGCGACGGCCGGAAAGCCGGCGGTCGTTTGTGCCTATCGTGGCAACAAAAAATATGCGCGTTTGCAGGTCTTTTACGGGAGCGACGGGACTCGAACCCGCGACCTCCGGCGTGACAGGCCGGCGTTCTAACCAACTGAACTACGCCCCCGGGGACGGGGAAGTCTAGCGGCATCGCAGCGCGGTCGAGCCGGCCGCGAGGGCTGACCCACTTGGGTCTGGCGCCGCCGGCGGCGGACGGGCAACCTCGCCCCGTGGCGGCGATGCGGAGTGCGACCATTCTCGTGCTGGAACGGAATGTTGCGGTACAGGAGCTGATCGAGCAGGTCCTTCGCGACGCCGGGCATCGCGTGCTCTGCACCAACGACGCCGGCGAGGCGCTCGACGTGATGCGCCGAGTGCAGGTCGATGTGTTCGTCGCCGGTGGGCTCGTCGGGAGGCTGGACTCGCTGGTTGCGGAGCTGCGGGCGATCCAGGACGGCTTGCCGGTTATGGTCGTCTCGGGACGTCACAGTCTCGACGGCCGCCGGCGTACATCGTCGACAACAACCGTCGCGTGCGCTGGCAGAACGCAGCTTCGCGGGAGCTCGTCGGTGACCTGCGCGGCCGCCTGGACGCGAGTGTGCTCGCGCCGAGCGACCTCGCGCGGGCTCGTGACGCGTACGCGCGCAAGCAGGACGGCGCCCCGAGCGCCGAGCTCGAGGCCTCTGTGAGCCGCACCGACGGCAGCCGCGTGCGCGTCGCGGTCAACTCGGTCCCGCTCCGAGATCGAGACGGGAAGATGCTCGGCAGCTTCGGGCTCGTCCAGGTGCTGGACGGCAGCGAGCCGCTCGCGGAGGGAGCGCCGCTCCTGAGCCTGCGCGAGCGCGAGACGCTCACCGTGCTCGCGGCCGGCTTTTCGACCCAGCAGATCGCGCAGCAGATGAGCACCTCGATGGAGACCGTGCGCAACTACGTCAAGCACGTGCTGCGCATCCTGGATGCCCGCTCGCCGCTCGAGGCCGTCGCGAAGGCGCGCAACTGCGGCCTGATCAAGGTGCCTGTGATCTAGATAGACGTCAGCCCGAGCTGGCGCAGCATGGTGATCGAGTCCGAGTAGACGTCCTTGCGCGCGACCAGGCCGTCGCGGATCGGGATCACGTCCATGCCCTTGTACTCGACCTGCTTGCCGGTCGGCGCGAGCTCGATCCCGGAGCGGGTCATCGGGCCCTCGTGCGTCCCGCGCGCGGTCCACTCCTGCACGACCAGGTCGTCGCGGATGTAGGCGCGGCGTGCTTCGAACGAGAGATCCGGGAAGACGGCGAAGATGCCCGCGATCGCCTTCCCGATCTGCTCGCGCCCGACGTTGAGGTCGCCGGTTACGTGGTTCTCGAAGACGGAGTCGTCGGTGTGCATCGAGACGATCGCGTCGACGTCGTGATCGTTCCAGGCCGCGTTGTAGCGGTCGATGAACTCCTGCAGCTCGTGCCCGTCCACTTTCCTAGCCTATCGCGATGACAATCGTCGATTGGCTCGCCGTGGCCCTGGTCCTGGTCGCGGCTCTCGGCGGGGCGGCGCAGGGGTTCGTCTGGAGCAGCCTCTCCCTGGTCGGCCTCGCGGTCGGCGCCGTCGTCGGCGGCCGGATCGCGCCCCTTTTGTTGGCGGGCGGCGCGCACTCGCAGTACGCGCCGGTGATCGCCCTCGCCGGCGCGGTCACCTTCGCGCTCGTCTTCGAGGTGATCGGGAGCACCGTCGGCGCCGCCCTGCGCCGGCGCGAGCGGCGGTTCCTGCGCGAGGCGGACTCGATGGCGGGGGTCGTCGCCGGCGCGCTGATCGGGCTCGTCGTCGTCTGGGTGCTCGGCGCGATGGCGCTCCAGCTTCCCGGCCAGACGAAGCTGCGCCGTGCCGCTCAGCGGTCGCTCGTGCTGCGGCACCTGAACGCGATCGTGCCGCCGGGGACGATCCTGAACGCGCTCGCGCGGATCGACCCGTTCCCGAGGCTGGCCGGCCCACCGGTACCGACGCAGCCGCCCGACCCGCGCGTCCTCCGGCAGCCGGGGGTGCGCGCCGCAGCGCCGAGCGTCGTGCGCGTGCTCGGGACGGCGTGCGGGCTCGGGGTCGAGGGCAGCGGCTGGGTCGCCCGCCGCGGCCTCGTGGTGACGGCGGCCCACGTCGTGGCCGGCGAGACCGACACGACGGTCACGACGGTCTCGGGGAGGACGCTGGGCGCGCAGGCGGTCGCGTTCGATCCGCGCAACGACGTCGCCGTGCTGCGCGTCCCGGGGCTCTCGGCCCGCCCGCTGCGGCTGGCCGACCCGAAGTACGGCACCGCGGTGGCGATCGTGGGCTATCCCCAGAACGGCCCCTTCGATGCCGTGCCCGGCCGGGTCGGCTCGACGGTGACCGTGCTCACACAGGACGCGTACGGACGCGGGCCCGTCGCGCGCACGGTCACGAGCCTGAGTGGCGACGTGCGCCATGGTGATTCCGGCGGCGCCGCGGTGGACGCGTCCGGGGCGGTCCAGGCGAGCGTGTTCGCTGCGCGTGTCAACGGCTCCGGCGGCTACGGCATCCCGGCGGCGGTGGTCCGTCGCGACCTCAAGAACACGCGCGTGCCAGTCACCACCGGGCCTTGTACCTAGGAGATCAGCTCGAGTACGTTCAGCGGGCGCCGGTAGGGCGCGACGAGGTAGACGCCGGCCGCCTTCTCGCGCGCGGCCTCGTAGAGCTCCTTCGCGTAGGCCATCCCGACCTCCGGCGCCTCAGGCCCGGCGTCGCGGAGCGCCTCCTGCAGCGACTCGGGCACGGCGATTCCCGGCAGCTCGTTGTTCAGCCGCAGCGCGAAGCGGTAGCTCCAGATCGGGCAGATGCCGACGAGCACCGGGATCGGCGAGGGGCCGCCGAACTGCTCGAAGAAGCGGTCGAGGTGCTCGAGGTCGAAAACCAGCTGCGTCATCGCAAAGTGGGCTCCCGCCTCGATCTTGCGCCGGTAGCGGTCGAGCTCGACGTCGAGGTCGTCCGCGGTCGGGTTGACGGCGACGCCGATCAGGAACGACGTGGGCGCGTCGATCGGGCGGCCGTTGAAGTCCTCGCCCTTGTTGAGGCGGGCCATCAGCTCGACGAGCCCGATTGCGTCGATCTCGTAGACGCCGCGCGAGCCGGGGTAGTCGCCGACCTCGGGCGGATCGCCAGTGACCGCGAGGATGTTGCGAACGCCCTCGGCGTGCGCGCCGAAGAGCACGGCCTCGAGGCCCATCACGGTGTAGTCGCGCGTGGTCAGGTGCGGGATCGTCTCGATCCCGGCGGCGCGCTCGAGCACGGACGAGACGATGACGGCGTTCATCCCCGCGCGGGCGCCGGCGTTGTCGTTGACGTCGACGAAGCCGACGCGCCCCGATTCCTTCAGCCCCTGGGCAAGCTCGACCAGGCCGCTGACGTTGCCGCCGAGCGGCGGGTCGAGCTGGACCGAGACGACCCACTCGCCCTCGCGGAGCGCGCGGGCGAGGCCGGTCTCACGCTGCTCCTCGCCGAGGGCGGCCGCGAGCTCACGCTCCTCGAGGACCAGCGACGTGCGCGGCTTGCGCTCCTCCTCGACGGCAGCCCGGATCGCCGCGATCTCGACGGGCGTTGTCCCGCAGCACCCGCCGATGATCTTCGCGCCGAGCTCGCGGGCATGCGCCGCGAACTCGCCGAAGTAGTCCGGTGAGGCGTGCGGAAAGATGACGCGGCCGCCGGCAAGGCTTGCGAGGCCGATGTTCGGCAGGGCGGCGAGCGGCTTCTGGCCGTCCATTCCCTCGAGCGCAGTGAGCGCGGCCAGGAGCCCGGCGCCGTGGTTCGCTCCGAGCGCGGCGATGTCCAACCCGGCGAGGCGCTGCGCAGCTTCCTGCGCGGTGACGCCGGCCAGGGTGACGGCGCCCTCATCGAACGTCAGGAGCGCGACGATCGGCAGCGCCGAGACCTCGCGGATGCCATCGATCGCGTCGACCAGCTCCTCCAGGTCGTAGAACGTCTCGACCATGAGCAGGTCCGCGCCCCGGCCCTCGAGGATCACCGCCTGCTCGGAGAACAGCTCGTGCCGGACGCGGGCGCTGGCGGGCTCGCCGAGCGGGCCGATCGAGCCGGCGATGAAGACGTCGCGGCCGACGGTCTCGCGCGCCTGGCGGGCGAGCTTGACCGCGGCCGAGTTGATTGCCTCGAGGTCGTTCTCGAGGAAGTGCTGAGCCAGCTTGCGCCGGTTCGCGCCGAAGCTGTTCGCCTCGATCAGGTCTGCGCCGGCATTGATGAAGCCGACGTGAAGGGAGACGACGGCGTCCGGCGCGCGGAGATTGGCCTCTTCCGGGCAGCGCAGGCGCGGCACGGCGCTCGTGACGAGGGCGCCCATGCCGCCGTCGGCGACGATCACCGGCCCCTTTGCGAGGCGATCTTCGAAGCGGCTGGCCATTGCCGGTGACTTTACTGGCGAGTCAACCAGGCCAGTCAACCGACAACGAGGGATAGATGAAGCGACCCTCCCGGAGCGATACTCAGCGTGCAACACGACAGAGCGCCCCGATGCGGCGTGGGCAGCTCAGTCGAAACGGAAGGGCCCGATGCGGCGGGGCCCTCCGAGATGTAACTGCGGCTCTCTCACGGGAGACTCAGGCGGGGCCGGGCGGCGGCCCCGCCTGATGTATGGACCGGGGGAAAACGCGCTCAAGCGAGGCGCCGGTCGTGCCGATTGGCTCTTTACGACTCCTCCGGCCGGGGACTGACGGCAATCATCCTGCGGCTAAGGGGTTTGGACGGCGGGCTCAGGCCCGCCGTTCAGTTTTCGTGGATCACGCGGCCTTCCATGCCGCCCGCGACTGTGACGACCTGGCCGGTCACGTGGCCGGAGAGCTCATCGGAGGCGAGAACGACCACCTGGCGCGCGACGTCCTCGGGCTGGGCGACCTCCTTCAGCGCCATCGTCCGCGTGACGCGCGCGAGCGTCTCGTCGTCGAGCGACTCGCGAGTCATCGGCGACTCGGTCCAGCCCGGCGCCACAGCGTTGACCCGCGCGCCCGGCGCGACCCGCACGACCTCGTTCTTGAGGCTCAGCAGCAGCCCCTGGAGGATCGCCGACTTGGCTGCCGCGTAATCTGCGTGACCGGCCTCGCCGACGAGCCCTGCCGTCGAGCCGACGAGCACCAGCGAGCCGTGCCCCCGCGAGGCGACGCCGCGCAGGAAGCCGCGCGCGGTCAGGAACGACGCGGTGAGGTTCGCGCGCAGCGTCTCCTCCCAGCGCGCGAGCGGGAGCTCCCAGACCGGCACGTCCTCCGACGGCCAGATCCCGGCGACCGCCGCGCAGACGTCGAGCTCCCCCGCCTCCGAGAACAGCCGCTCGACCTCCTCCTCGACGCGCAGGTCGGCGCCGAGCACGACGGTTGCGCCGAGCGCCTCCGCCCGCTCGCGCCCGCGGTGGTAATGGGCGACCACCTCGCACCCCTCGGCCATGAACGCACGGGCGCAGGCGCCTCCGATTCCGCCCGAGGCGCCGGTCACGAGCACGCGCTTTCCCGAGAGGCCGGTGTCCACGGCGTGGAAAGCTACAGGGGTGAAGGTCTTCGTCATCAGCGACATGGAGGGAATCTCCGGAATCGTTCGCCCGCACCAAACGGACGCGAGCCACGCGATGTACGAGGAGGGCCGCAAGCTCTACACGGAGGACATCAACGCAGCCGTCCGCGGCGCGCGGTCCGGCGGCGCCACGGAGATCGTCGTCATGGACTGTCACGGCGCCGGCAGCGGGAACGACTTCAACTCGCTGGTGCCCGAGCTGTCGTCGGCATGCACCCGATGGCCGGAACCGGCGACGGGGTCATGAACCACACGGTCTCGGGCCGCGACTGGCAGAACCTCTGGTTCAACGACACGCTGGTCGGCGAGACCGGGATCAACGCGGCGCTCTGCGGAACCTGGGGCTGCCCGGTGCTGCTCGTGACCGGGGACGAGGCGGCCTGCCGCGAGGCAAAGGCGCTCCTCGGCGACGGGCTCACGACCGTGGCCGTCAAGGAGGGTCTCTCGGCGTTGAGCGCGCGGATGCTTGCGCCCGCCCGTGCGCGCGAGCTGGTCGAGGCGGGCGCAAAGCAGGCGGTCTCGAAGCTGCAGGCGGTCGAGCCGTACGACCCGGGGAAGCCGTCCGAGATCCGCGTCGAGTTCAAGTCCACGATCCCGGCGTCGAAGCTCCGCTTCCGGGCCGGCGTCGAGCTGGTCGACCCGCGGACGATCGTCTCGCGCGGCGACGACTGGTGGACCGCCTGGCGGCAGTTCTTCTTCTAGTGGCCGTCGAGAGAGCTCATGAGCTAGCGGAGCAGATCTCCTCGTCGGAGGCGGTCCCCGGCTCGGGCTGGGTCGCAGGTGTGTCGGCTGCCTTCGCCGCGGCGCTCGTTGCGAAGTCGGCGTCGCGGTCGGAGGGCTGGTCCGGCGCCGAGGGCGCGCGGGCTCAAGCCCTCGAGCTCCGCGACCGGCTGCTCGCGCTCGCAGCACAGGACTCCAAGGCTTACGAGCAGGCGCTGACCGCGCTCGAGCGTCGGGACTCCGGGCTCGCGCGGGCGCTGGCGAAGGCCGCCGAGGTGCCGCTGGCGATCGCCGGAACCGCGGGCGACGTCGCCGAGCTCGCGGCCGAGGCGGCCGAGCGCGCCGACGGGCACGCCCGCGCCGACGCAGCAGCCGCCGCCGCGCTTGCCGCGGGAGCCGCCCGCGCCGCCTCGAAGCTCGTCGCGGTCAACCTGTCCGCGCAGGAAGACGACGAGCGCGTCGGTCGGGCCGGGCGCGCCGCCGAGGCCGCCTCGGACGCAGCTGCGCGCGCGCTCGCCGCCGACGTGTGATCGGCGAGGTCCTCCTCTTTCTCGTCTCGCTCGCCGTGACCCTCGCGGCGGCCGCGTTCTTCGCCCGGCGGCTCGACCGGGTCGGCCTGCGCCTCGGCCTGCCGGAGACGCTGCTCGGGCTCCTGACGGCGCTGGCCGCCGACGCACCCGAGGTCTCGTCGGCGATCGCCGCGCTCGTCAAGGGCGAGCACGCGGTGGGCGCCGGGGTCGTCCTTGGCTCGAACGTCTTCAACCTGGCGGCAATGATCGGGCTCAGCGCCGTCCTGTGTGGCGGAATCCGGATCCGGCGCGAGGCCCTGGCGGTTGAGGGGGCTGTCGGCGTGGCGGCGACGGTGGTCGTCTCCGCGCTCATCCTGAAGCTGATCGGCGCCTGGGCTGCCCTCGCCCTGCTCGTCCTGGTGCTCGTGCCGTATGTCGTCCTGCTGGCACGCGGCCCGGCCCGCGCGCCGCGGCAGCTGGTGCGCTTCTTCGGCGAGCGGCACCGGCCGGACCACGTCCTCGCGCACGGCGAGGCGGTGTTCGTGCCGGCGCTGATGCTCGTGCCGGCGCTCGCGATCATCGTCCTCGGCAGCACCGGCATGGTCGAGTCGGCGCTCAACCTCGCGCACCGCTGGAGCGTCCCCGACGTGATCGTCGGCATCCTCGTGCTCGCGATCCTGACGAGCATCCCGAACGCGTTCACCGCGGCGCGGCTCGCGTTTCAGGGGCGCGGCTCGGCCGTCGTCAGCGAGACGTTCAACAGTAACACGACCAACCTCGCCTTCGGGATCGCGCTGCCCGCGCTGTTCATCAGCATCGGCTCGACCTCTGACCTGAGCCGGTTCGACCTCGGCTGGCTGCTGCTGATGACGCTGCTGACGATCGCCCTCTTCGCCCGGCGGGGCGGAGTGACGAGGTCGGGTGGCGCGGCGATACTGCTGCTCTACGCCGTGTTCGTCGCCGTGCAAATCGCCTCCGCGTGATCCTCGCCCACCTCGACCTGGACGCGTTCTTCGCCGCCGTGGAGGAGCTCGAGGCGCCCGAGCTGCGCGAGAAGCCGCTCGTCGTGGGCGGCGACCCGCACGGGCGCGGGGTGGTGGCGACGGCCAACTACGCGGCGCGCCGCTTCGGGATCTACTCGGCGATGTCGTGCGCCGAGGCGCTGCGCCGCTGCCCCCATGCAGTCTTCCTGCGGCCTCGGCACCGGCTCTACAGGGAATACTCGCGCGCGGTCTGGGACGCGGTTCGCGAGGTCGTGCCGACGGTCGAGCGGACCGGCATGGACGAGGGCTATCTGGACGTCGGCGAGGTGGCACCCGACTTCGGCCACGCGCGGGCCGTCGCCGAGGCGGTGCAGGCGGCGGTGCGCGGGACCACGAGCCTCACCTGCGCGCTGGGCGTCTCCTCCTGCAAGGTCGTCTCGAAGATCGCGAGCGACCGGCGCAAGCCCGGCGGCCTGACCGTCGTGCCCGCGGGCCGCGAGGCGGAGTTCCTCGCGCCGTTCCCGGTACGCAGGCTGCCCGGGGTAGGCCCGCGCGCCGAGGAGCGCCTCCGTGCCGGATCGGTCGAGACGATCGGCGACCTGGCCGCCCTGCACGACGACGTGCTGCGCCGGCTCCTGCCGGGGAAGCTTGGCCCACTGCTGCGCGATCGTGCGCGCGGGATCGACCCGCGGCCGCTCGAGCTCACCTCCGAGACGGTCTCGGTCAGCGCCGAGGAGACCTTCGAGCGCGACATCGCCGACATCGACCGGCTCCGGGAGGAGCTGCGCCGGCTGGCCGAGCACGTCGCCGAGCGGCTCGGAGGGCAGACGGGGAGAACGGTGACGACGAAGGTGCGCTACCCGGACTTCTCGATCCGCTCGCGCTCGACGACGCTGCCGGTCGGGATCGACGACGCCGAGCGGATCTGGGAGCTCGCCTGCACCTGCCTCGACCGCGCGCTGGCCGACCGCCCGGGCGCGTTACGCCTGCTCGGCGTGGCGGTCTCGGGCCTCGAAGCCCACCGCCAGCTGGCGCTCGTATAGAGGAATCGTCCGACTCGGCGCCTAACCTCACGGCGTGAGAGTCCTCGGTATCGATCCGGGCACTGCCGCATGCGGGTACGGAATCGTCCACGAAAGCGGAGGCCGCCTCAAGGCGGTGGAGCACGGCTGGTGGAAAACGCCCGCTGGCAAGCGCCAAGAGCTGCGTCTCAGGACGATCTTCGACGGCGTCACGGAGCTGATCGAGGAGTACGAGCCGCAGGCGGTCGTGCTCGAGGAGTCGTTCGTCGGCGTCGACGCCCGCACCGCGCTCTCCGTCGGGCAGGCGCGCGGCGCCGTGCTCGTCGCTGCCGCGGGCTTCGAGCTCGATTGCGCTGAGTACGCGCCCTCGCGCGTGAAGCAGGCGGTCTGCGGTTACGGCCGCGCTGAGAAGGCGCAGGTGCAGCGGATGGTGACGGCCATCCTCGGGCTGCGCACAGCGCCGACGCCCCAGCACGCCTCGGACGCGCTCGCGGTGGCCATCTGCCACGCGCTCGCCCCGCCGCTGCTGAGGGCGGTCGGATGATCTCGCGCCTGCGCGGGATCCCCGTCGCCCGCCGCGCAGAGCGGATCGTGCTCGAGGTGGGCGGGGTCGGCTACTCGCTGGCCGTCACGCCGACCGCGGCGCGGCTCGCGGAGCGCGGGGAGGAGATCTCGCTCGAGACCTACCTGCACGTGCGGGAGGACGCGCTCCAGCTCTACGGATTCGCCGAGCCGGCCGAGCGCGAGCTGTTCGAGCACCTCCTCGCCGTGTCCGGGGTCGGGCCGAAGGTCGCGCTCGCAATCGTCTCAGGCTCGCCGCCGGCCGATCTCCGCCGCGCCATCGCGCTCGAGGACACGGCGCGCTTCGAGGCGATACCCGGGATCGGCAAGAAGACTGCGCAGCGCGTTGTGCTCGAGCTGAAGGAGAAGCTCGGGACAATGGACGAGCCGACGCCGATTGCAGGCAAGCCGCACGCCGTCGCGCGTGACGCGCTGGTCGAGCTCGGCTGGTCGCTCACCGAGGCCGAGGAGGCGCTCGCAACGACCGATCCGGAGCTGCCGCCCGAGGAGCGCGTGCGCCAGGCGCTGAGGGCCGCATGACGGAGACCGAGTTTCTCGCACCCACGGTTCGCCCCGAGGAGGACGAGCTCGAACGCTCGCTGCGCCCGCGGCGGCTGGACGAGTTCGTCGGCCAGGAGCGGGTCAAGGAGCAGCTCGCGATCGCGCTCGAGGCGACCCGGACCCGCGGTGAGGCGCTCGACCACCTGTTGCTGATCGGCCCGCCGGGGCTCGGCAAGACGAGCCTGGCGTTCATCGTGCGCGAAGAGCTGGGCGTCGGCCTCCGCTCGGCCGCCGGCCCCGCGCTGGAGCGCAAGGGCGACGTGGCCGCGATCCTGACGGGCCTCGGCGAGCGCGACATCCTCTTCATCGACGAGATCCACCGACTCAACCGCTCGGTCGAGGAGATCCTCTACCCGGCGCTCGAGGACTTCCGGCTGGACATCATCGTCGGCCAGGGCCCGGCGGCGCGGACGCTGACGCTCGACCTGCCGCCGTTCACGCTGATCGGCGCGACGACGCGCACCGGCCTGCTGACGACGCCGCTGCGCGACCGCTTCGGGATGACCTTCAGGCTCGAGCACTACGAGCCTGAGGAGCTGGGGCGGATCGTCCACCGCTCGGCGCAGATCCTCGACGTCGAGATCGCCGAGGATGCCGCTACAGAGATCTCGCGCCGCTCGCGCGGGACGCCGCGAATCGCCAACCGGATCCTGCGTCGCGTGCGCGACGTGGCCGAGGTGCGGCACGAGGGCGCGATCACGACGGAGATCGCCCGCGAGGCGCTCGACCTGATGGAGATCGACGAGCGCGGCCTCGAGCGGACCGACCGTGCCCTTCTGCGCGCGGTGGTCGAGAAGTTCGAGGGCGGTCCGGTCGGCCTCTCGACACTGGCCGTCTCCCTCGGCGAGGAGCCGGACACGATCGAGGACGTCTACGAGCCGTACCTGCTCCAGCTCGGCTTCCTGCAGCGCACCCCCCGCGGCCGCATCGTCACGAAGCGCGGCCGCGAGCACATCGGCGCTGCCGCCGACGGCTCGAGCGCAAGGCTCTTCTAGCGCCTGAACTGGAGCTCGTGCCAGGACGGCGTCGGCGCGAGCTCGAGGAGGGCACGGGCGCCGCCGGGCTCGAGGTAGGCGAAGTCCGAGGCCGAGTCGTCCCAGGCGACATCGAGCCGCCCGTCCTTGACGCGGTGGTCGAGCCAGGCGCCTCGGAAGACCAGCTTGCGCAGCCAGTAGACCAGGGACTCGCCGTCGACCAGCGACAGCCGCTCCCAGTGCCTCACGAGGTAGCGGCCGAGCTCGCTGCGGGGCTCCTCGATCAAGCCGTCCGCGGTCAGCTCGACGAGATCCTCGGTCTCCTCATCGTCGAGCTCGTTGTCCTGGACGATGCCGAGCTTGAACGCCGCCGCCGAGACGCGCTGGGCGAAGTCGGCCGCGTTGAAGCTGAAGCGCAGACGGAGGAACTCGACCACGATGTCGTCGCCGGACGAGTAGTTCTCGACGTCCACCCGCTGCAGGATAGTCCTCTCCCTAGACTGCGCCCCGTGAGCCTGCGCCCGATCGCCCTTTCGGCTCTTCTCACCCTCGGGCTGGTCGCCTTGGCCGTCTGGCTCTTCGGCCTCTCTCTCGATCGGGCCGCGATACTCGCGCCGCTGCTCGTGGCCGTGGCCGGTTCCCTCGCCGCGCTGTTCGTCCTCTGGGCCCGCGTCGGCTGGGAGTCGCTGCGCCGGCGAGATCACCCCTGGTTGATCGTTGCCTTCGCCCTCGGGGTTTTTGCGGTCCTGGTCCTCCTGTCGACGCTCGGGGTGAAGCTGCCCAAGGAGTAGTTGCAATCCGTTCGGCAGCGTGGTAACAACGCCTCACACATCCAACGAGCGGCCCTGATCGGGCTCTGCGGCACAAACGGGTGAACCCCGGGCGGGCCGCGCGAGCAAGAGGAGCCGGCGATGGATTGGATCACCGAGGCAGACGGCGTCTTCCGGGGAGGCGGAGTCAAGGGCCTCGCGCTCGCAGGCGCGCTCTGTGGGTTCGCGGAGCACCCGACGAAGCCGATCACGAAGTGGGACGACGTCGCCGGAGCGAGCGCCGGCGCGATCATCGCGTGCTACCTCGGGACCGGCCACGACGCGGCCCAGATGCTCGAGCTTCTGAAGCAGACGAACTTCTCGCAATTCCAGGACTTCCCGGCCCACAGCAAGCTGTTCGGCGTCGGCAACCTCGTTTTCCGGCACGGGATGGCGCACGGCAAGGCCTTCGAGCGCTGGTTCGACGACGTCCTCGGCGGCGCGACCTTCGGCTCCGTCCGCAAGGAGACCGCCGACGGCCAGCCGCCCGAGTGGCGGTTGAAGCTGATCGCGGTCGACGTGACCAAGCGGCGCCTGCTCGTGCTCCCCGACGACCTGGTCTTCTACCGCGAGCCCTCCTCGTCGAAGATGATCGACCCGGACGAGTTCAAGATCTCGCGGGCGGCGCGGATGAGCATGTCGATCCCGTACTTCTTCGAGCCGATCGAGCTCGAGGGCCAGGACGGCAGCACCTCCTTGATCGTCGACGGCGGCACGCTCTCCAACTTCCCGGTCTGGCTCTTCGACGTCGATCCGTCGGTGACGGGCCATCCGCCGACCCGGCCGACCTTCGGGTTCACGCTCGAGCACGGGCGGGGCCTCGGCGGCGTGCCGCCCGCTGTCCAGCGCCTGGAGCCCTGGGGCCTGCGCTTCGCGTTCGACATCTTCCACACCGCGCAAGAGGCCTGGGACGCGCGCTTCGTCTCGCACTCGACTCGCGTGCGGACGGTCACCGTCGACGCGGGCGACGTCGCCACAACCGAGTTCAACCTCTCGCGCGAGAAGCAGGAGCTGCTGATCGAGAACGGGCGCGCGGCGGCCCACACCTTCCTCGACCAGTTCAAGCTCGAGGACTACCTGAACACGTTCCACGCCGAGCTTGCTACGGCGGCGGCCCTCAAGCCCACCCCGGTGGCTGCCCGATGAGCTCGGCACTGCTCCGCCTCGCAAAGCCGCCCGACTCGGGCCCGAAGGTGCGTGGCCTGCAGGAACGGCTGAAGGCGCTCGGCTACGACCCGGGGACGATCGACGGCGTCTTCGGTCCGTCGACCGAGCGCGCCGTCAAGCAGTTCCAGCACGACCACGCGCTACCTGCGGATGGGGTGGTCGGCCCGGCGACCAAGGCGGCGCTCGCCGGGCCGCGCCGTCCCACCGTGCCGAGTACCGGCCCAACTGCCGACCAGGTCGCCTCGCTGCTCGGCTGCAAAGTCGAGAACGTGCGCCGCTTCTGGCCGCCGCTCAAGGCCGCGCTCGCCGCGGAGGGGCTCGGCGACCGGGCGAGCACGATCGCGGCGCTCGCCACCGTTGGGACCGAGGTGCCGGACTTCGAGCCGATCAACGAGTACGGCGGCTCGGCTTACTTCAAGCACATGTACGAGGGGCGGCCCGACCTCGGCAACACGCACCCCGGCGACGGCGTTCGCTATCACGGCCGCGGCTTCATCCAGCTCACCGGCCGGGCGAACTACCGGGCCTACGGAAAGAAGCTAGGAGCCCCGCTCGAGCAGCACCCGGAGCTCGCGCTCGACCCGTCAATCGCAGCACGTGTGCTCGCGGCCTACCTGGCCGACCACGGAATCGCCGGGCTGGCGGCCCGCGGCGACTGGCAAGGCGTGCGCCGCGCCGTCAACGGCGGGCTGAACGGGTGGAACCGTTTCAGCTCCTGCGTCCGGAAGCTCGAGCAGGCGCTGCGATGAGCGCGACGGCGACCCCCAAGACGAGGACGACGCTCGACCTCGCGAACCCGCACATGTCGGGAGCGGACGTGAAGGCCGCGCAGCGGCTGCTGGGCGACAACCCGTTCGGCAACTTCCAGCCCGGCTCGGCCGACGGCGACTACGGCCCGGCGACCGCTGCTGCGGTGAAGCAGGCGAAGTGGCTGCTCGGCTACCCGCAGCGCGTCTGCGACGAGGCGTTCGGCCCGAAGCTGGCCGGCTACCTCGAGGGGAAACCGCTGCCCGCCGGCTACAAGACGCGCCGCGCGCAGCGGCTCAAGCAGGCGTCGGGCCAGTCGGGCCTGCGGGCCAAGATCGTCGAGATCGCCCGCTGGGGGATCGCGAACGAATCGTCGATCCACTACGAGCAGCTGCGGCCGGTCGACGCGATGCACCACCCGCGCAAGCTGCCGCTCCACACCGACTGCTCGGGCTTTTCGACCCTCTGCTACCGGTGGGCCGGTGCGAAGGTCGACCCGAACGGCGGCAACTTCGGCGGCGGCGCGTACACGGGGACGATGCTGCAGCACTGCCGCCACGTCGCGAAGAGCGCCGTGCAGCCCGGCGACCTGGTCGTCTGGGGCGCATACCCCGGCCACCACGTCGCGCTCGTGCTCGAGCCCGGCGCCGATCCGTTGCTCTGCTCGCACGGGCAGGAGAAGGGCCCGTTCGCGATCGCGTTCTCGGTCGAGAGCAAGTACCAGCCGACCCCGGCAGCCTGGCTGTCCTGCCTCTGATGGCCACGGTCGCCGCCAGAGCACACGCAAGGCCGGCCGAGGAGGAGCAGGCCGCCGAGCAGGTCGGCGCGCCGTCGTTCTCGGACCTCGTCCGCGCACACTTCCGGCGCGAGCAGGAGCTGCAGGCGAACGGCGCCGCCTCGCCGGCGACGGACGAGGAGTACCGCGCAAGGCTCGCGGAGTTCGAGCGCGAAGAGGGCGAGCTCTCATCGGTCTACTGGTCGACGCGCAAGGCGTCGGCGGTCGCGATCACGGTCAAGACGTTGAGCGAGCGCCGGCATCTGTTCGCGGAAACCGAGGTCGAAGTCCGCCTTCACCGCGTCACCGACTGGGTGACCAAGAACGCCGAGCCGATCGCGGAGCTGTTGCACGAGTGCGACCTCCTGGCGATCCGCGCTGGCGAGATCCTGCGCGGGACGAGCGAGCGGATCGCGCTGCAGTGGATCTACTCGGTGCAGGAGCACGTGCTCGGCTTCATCGAGCGGACCGACCGGCGCGACGCAGCCAAGGAGCGTGACCTGGTCGCATCGCAGCGGCGCGAGCTTTCACGGATCGAGCAGTACTACCTCCGGGCCGGCGCGAAGACCGGCCGGATCGTCTACGTCTCGGGGATGCTCACCGGCGCGACCTTCCTCGTCACGGCCTGCGCGTTGATCTCTGTCGGGCTCGCCATCGGCTCCGATTACGGCGGCCGCAAAGCCCAGCTGCTCGTCCTCTGCGCCGGCGCGGGGGCGGTCGGAGCGCTCGTCAGCGTGCTCGCGCGGATGGGAACCGGCGGCGGCCAGTTCACAGTCGACTTCGAGGTCGGCCGGCCGCTGCTGCGCAGGCTCGGGCTCTACAAGCCGTTCGTCGGCGCCATCTTCGGCGTCGCGCTTTATTTCCTGCTCGCCAGCGGCCTCTTGCGGACCCAGCCGCCGAACCACTCGGGGACGCTTTTCTTCTACGGCATCATCGCCTTCTTCGCGGGCTTCAGCGAGCGCTTCACCAGCGTGACCTTCGGCCAGGCCGAGCAGCTGATCACCGGTGAGTCGCCGCCGGCGGCGCCACCACCGGCTGATCCGCCCACAGACGCCGCGTCCACCTAGCTCCGTCCGGGGACCTCCGTACCGTGGTCCGCCCATGTCGAGCGGCCCCTGGAAGATTCGCGGTACCGCCGAGCGCGACGAGGTAGAGGCGCTTGCGCGAGAGCTCGCGCTCAGCCCGGTGACGGCCGGCGTGCTCGTGCGGCGCGGCTACGGCGCACCGGAATCTGCGCGGCGCTTCCTCGCTGCGGAGCTGCCGGAGCACGATCCGTTCCTGCTCGGCGACATGCGCGGGGCCTGCGACGCAATCCGCGCCGCCGTCGCCGCCGGGAAGCGGATCTGCGTCCACGGCGACTACGACGCCGACGGGATCTGCGCGACCGCCCTGGCCGTCCTCGTGCTCCGCGAGCTGGGAGCCGACGTGACCTGGCACCTGCCGAGCCGCTTCGAGGAGGGCTACGGCGTGGCCCGCGACACGCTGACGCGACTGGCCGGCGAGGACGTCGGGCTCGTCCTCACCGTCGACTGCGGGGTGACGGCGGTCGAAGAGGTCGCGCACGCGCGCGAGCTGGGGCTCGAGGTCGTCGTCACCGACCACCACCGCGCCGGGGAGGAGCTCCCGGCGTGCCCGGTCGTCGGGCCCTACCGCGGCGACTACCCGTTCGGGGAGCTCTGCGGGACCGGCGTCGTGTGGAAGCTCGGGCAGGCGCTGCTCGGCGTGGGCTCGGAGGCGCTCACCCGGCACCTCGACCTGGTCGCGCTCGCGACGGTGGCCGACGTCGTGCCGCTCGTGGACGAGAACCGTGGGCTCGCGGTCGCCGGCCTGCGCGCGCTGGCGCGGACCCAGAAGCCGGGCCTGCGCGAGCTGATGCGCTCGGCGCGGGTCGATCCGGCGGCTGTCGACGCGGGCGCGATCGGCTTCCGGCTGGCGCCGCGGCTGAACGCCGCCGGCAGGCTCTCCCGGCCCGGCGCCGCGCTCGAGCTGCTGCTGGCGGAAGAGCGCGAGGCCGCTCGCGAGCTCGCCGCCCAGCTCGAGGAGCTGAACCGCGACCGGCAGGCCGTGGAGGAGCGGATCGCGCGCGAGGCAATCGAGACGATCGAGGCCTGGCCGGAGGCTCGACGTCGCAGACGCGGCTACGTCGTCGCCGGCGAGGGCTGGCACGAGGGCGTGATCGGGATCGTCGCCTCGCGCCTGGTCGAGCGCTACCGGCGCCCGGTCGTCCTGATCGCCGGGACGGAGGGCGACTGGAAGGGCTCAGGCCGGTCGGTCGCGTCCTTCGACCTGCACGACGCGCTTCGCGACTGCGCCGGCCACCTCGAGCGCTGGGGCGGCCACGCGGCGGCGGCCGGCCTGTCGATCAAGCCGGAGCAGGTCGAGGCCTTCGCGGAGGCCTTCGGCGCTGTCGCCGACGCGCGGCTCGAGGACGCCGATCTGCAGCCCGTGACGACCGTCGACGCATTCGTGCACGGCGGCGAGCTGACACTCGAGCTCTGCAACGAGCTCGCGCAGCTGGCGCCCTTCGGCCTCGGCAACCCCGGCGTGACGCTGCTGCTCGCCGGCTGTGAGCTCGACGGCCTGGCGCCGACGAACGACGGTAAGCACCTCCGTTTCCGGGTGCGCGATAACGGCCGCGACTCCGGCGGCGCCATCGCGTTCGGCTTCGGCCGGCAGCTCGACCGGCTGCGGCGGGTCGGTCACTACGACCTCGCTTTCCGGCTCGAGGCGAACCAGTGGAACGGCACCGTCGCCCCGCAGCTGAACGTCCGGCAGGTCTTCGACGCCGACGACGTCTACGCCGAGCGCCGCGAGTGGCTCGCGGCCGAGTGGCGCAAGCCTCAGGCCGCGCGTGACCGCGAGGCGACCGCGATCTTCACCGAGCTTGGCCTCGAGGACGGCTCCGAGAGGCGCCACCTGCTCGAATCCGAGCGATTCCGCGCGCTCCTCGAGCCGTCTCCGCTCGCAGACGCTGCCTGAACGGCGTCGTCGAGCAAGGCCAGGAACCCGGCCAGTTTCTGGGCTTTTCGTTCCTCTTTGCGGATGAGCACGAGTGGCAAGTTCGGCCTGCGGGAATGCCTTCCTGCAACCGATACCGCTTCTCTGGCACCCGAAAACGCGGGAGTACACTTTTCCCATGAGCGTCGTCCAAGCAGGTGAGCGCCACCAGGAGCTGATCGAGGAGCTGATCTCCGACGTCGCCGCCTACAACAGCGACGTCGACCGCGACCTTCTCCGCCGCGCGTTCGCCTTCGCGGCCGCCAAGCACGAGGGCCAGCAGCGCCGCTCCGGCGAGGACTTCATCAACCACCCGTGGGGCGCCGCCAAGATCTGTGCCGGGCTGCGCCTGGACGAGGAGACGATCGCCGCCGCGCTCCTGCACGACGTCGTCGAGGACACCGACACCGACATCAAGGAGGTGCGCGACGAGTTCGGCGACGAGATCGCGCAGCTCGTCGAGGGGGTCACCAAGCTGACGCGGATCCAGTTCCAGAGCCGCGAGCAGGCCGAGGCGGAGAACTACCGCAAGATGATCGTGGCGATGGCCCAGGACGTGCGGGTGATCCTGATCAAGCTCGCCGACCGGCTGCACAACATGCGCACGATCGAGTACCTCGGCAAGCAGAAGCAGGTGCAGAAGGCGAAGGAGACGCTCGAGGTCTACGCACCGCTCGCGCACCGCCTCGGGATCAACAAGCTCAAGTGGGAGCTCGAGGACCTAGCGTTCACGACGCTGCACCCACGCAAGTACGAGGAGATCAAGGCGATGGTCAGCGAGCGCCGGACCGACCGCGACGAGCACGTCCGCGAGGCGATCTACGACCTCACGGCGATGCGGGTCATCTGCGAGCGCGGCGGCGACGAGGGAACGCGCGACTGCTACGGCGCGCTCGGCCTGATCCACTCGCTCTGGAAGCCGATGCCCGGCCGCTTCAAGGACTACGTCGCGATGCCGAAGCTGAACGGCTACCGCGCGCTGCACACGACGGTGATCGGGCCGGAGGGCCGGCCGCTGGAGATCCAGGTGCGGACGCGCGAGATGCACGAGACGGCCGAGTTCGGCGTCGCCGCGCACTGGCTCTACAAGGTGGGCAAGGACGGCCACGCCGACGAGGAGTGGCTCGCCTGGATCCGCCAGCTGATGGACTGGCAGGAGGACGAGGCCGACCCGCGCGAGTTCATGAAGGCCTTCCGCACCGACCTCTTCGGCGAGGAGGTGTACGTCTTCACGCCCAAGGGGGAGGTCAAGGTGCTGCCGGCCGGAGCGACGCCGATCGACTTCGCCTACGCCGTGCACACCGACGTCGGCCACCGCACCGTCGGCGCCAAGATCAACGGACGGATCGTGCCCCTGCACTACCGGCTGAAGAGCGGCGACTTCGTCGAGATCCTGACCACCAAGAGCGGTCGCGGCCCGTCGCGCGACTGGCTCTCTCTGGCCGCCTCGTCGCGGGCGCGCAACAAGATCCGCCAGTGGTTCTCGCGCGAGACGCGCGAGGAGACCGAGCAGAAAGGCCGCGAGACCCTCGAGAGCGCGCTCAAGCGGCAGAACCTGCCGTACAAGAAGCTGCAGGGGTCGTCGGTGCTCGCCCAGGTGATCCGCGAGACCGGCTTCAAGAAGGCCGAGGACTTCTACCTGGCGCTCGGCTCCGGGAAGCTGCAGGCCGGCCAGATCGTCAACAAGGTGATCCAGCGCCTGAAGACCGAGCAGGTCGCCGAGGAGGAAGCGGTCCCGCTCAAGGCGCCGAAGGCCCGCAACGCGATCTCGAGCGACAACCTCGGGATCGCGGTGCGCGGCGTCGACGACGTGCTCGTCCGGCTGGCGAAGTGCTGCACGCCGGTCCCGGGCGACAAGATCGTCGGCTACATCTCGCTCGGCAAGGGGATCACGATCCACCGTGAGGACTGCTCGAACGTCAAGTCGCTGCGGCGCAACCCGGAGCGGTTCACGAAGGTCTCCTGGGACGGCGGCTCCACCCGGAGCTTCCGCGTGCAGATCGCGGTCTCGTCCTGGGACCGCCCGCGGCTGCTGGAGGACGTCGCCCGGACCTTCGCCGAGCACGGCGCCAACATCGTCGAGTACGGCGGGCACGTCGAGGACCAGCTGGCCAAGAACTGGTACGTGGCGGAGGTCGGCGACGTCAAGGCCCTGCGCAGCCTGCTGACCGCGCTGCGCAACCTGGACGCGGTCTTCGACGCGTTCCGAGTGACCCCCTCGTAGAAGGATCCCTCGAATGAGGGATCGTCCCTCGAACGGGAGGGGTACCTCGAACGAGGGATGGCGCTTTTCCGTGGGCCAACTACAACAAGTAGTACGGGGAGGGGCGCATCAAAGAGGCTGCGGCGCCCGTCTGTTTCGAGGACGGCGGGCGGGCGCCCAGCGCCTCTCTAGGAAATTGCGTAGACCCGGCCTAGCGAGGCCCCGGGAACTAGCGCCCAGAAGCGTCCTCCCACGATCGGGTCGACGGCGACGACCTTGCCGTGCGCGACGACGACTACCGAGCGCCCTTCGGCGCGGCCGCTCACCTGAACGAGTGCCCCCGAACGGTCGATCGGATCGAGGTCGGTCACGCGCCGGCCTCCCTCGAACGGGCGGCCGAGGAGCGCGCGATCGGGCCCGATCGCGTAGAGCTCCGAGACGGGCTCGTCCGAGCCGAAGAGTGCGACCTGTCGCCGGAGCGCGGCCTCCCGCCTGCCTGCGAGCACGGCAGCGGGGACGACGAGGCGGCGGCCGTGGTCCTTGGCGACCGAGACGAACCGCTCCGGGTGGGAAGGAGCCAGCTGGTTCTGGCCCTCGACCGGCCACGGAAGGGCCACCTTCAGCGCGGCCGCGATCGTCGGCAGGACGTCGGCCGAGCGCGTCGCCCGCCGCACGATCCGTCCGTGTCGCTGGTGCGGGAGCTTCATGAACAGCGGCACGTAGGAGATGTCCTGCAGGTTGGCCGCCGAGGCGGGCCGCCGCTTCTCGCCGGCGCGGAAGCTAAGGCCCTCGTCCGCTGTCACGACAAGCAGCGAGTGGTCGTAGAGCCCGGTTGCCTTCAGCCGCGCAACCAGCCGGCCGAGCATCTTGTCGGCGTAGCCGAGCTGCAACAGGTGCCGCTGCCAGTACTGGTCGACGGCCGCCTGATTGCCGTTCCAGACCTCGGCCGCGGTCCAGCCCGGTGCCGGCCGGATCGCGTAGCGCTTGCCCGAGGGCAGGAAGCGTCCTGCCAGCCGTTCGACGCCGACGGGATGCCGCTTGCGAGGTCGTCCGGCAGCAGCTGGTGGAGATAGACCACGCTCATGTCGGCGAACAACGAGCCGAGCCGGCCGTCGAGCGATTGGCCCGACTCGTGGCAGAGCTTGGGCGGGCAGAGGTGCGTCTCGGTTTCGAGCACGTGCATCTGGGCCTCGTGGCCGAAGAGCGTGAACAGGTTGCGCGGGTGGTCGTGGTAGACGGGCAGCTCGCCGGGGCGCGGGTAGCGACCGGTCAGCAGCGACGGCACCCCGTGCAACGTGCCCTCGGAGACGACGCTCTCGTTCGAGAACCAGGTCGAGCTCCGCTCCAGGGCCGCGAAGTGCGGATAGCGAACGGGGTCGACGACTCCGTGCCGGTCGAGCAGCGAGTTCACCGGCAGCTCGTCGAAGACGATCATGACCACCGGCGCGTCCGGGCGCACCGTCGCCGCCGAGGCGGTCTCGGTCCCGGAGAGCGTCAGTCGCGAGGCGTCCGAGTCCAGCAGGAAGAGGGCGACGAAAATCAGCGGCACGGGCGCGAGGACGGTCAGGAGCAGCCGCGCGGCCGGCACACGGAAATAGAGGGCCGCCGCGCCGGCCCCGATTGCCCCTGCGATCGCGGCCAGGAGCCAGCCCGGCGCGCCGACGGCCCGGATCGCCTCGAGCGCGAGCAGGCCGACGAGGCCGGCGACCAGCAGCGCGTGGAGTGCGCCGCGGGCGCGGCGTGGCACGATCGCCTCCAGGCCGAGAAGCAGCGCGGGCGGGACGAGCGCGAGAAGCAACGCGAACAGGACTACGTCCGAGCTCGTCGACCCGCGCGCCGCGAAGAACTCGCCGTTCCGGCCGAGCAGGTCGAACAGCGGCTCGGCGACAGCGAACGACCAGAGGACGAAAAGGTGGAGCCCCGCGACCCGGAGCCGCGGCGGCTCGAGCCTCACCGAGCGCAAAGCGGTGCCAGCAGCTCCGCGACGCGCTCGAGAAACGCACGGTCGTCCTCGCCGAAGGCTGCAGGCCGGTCTGAGTCGATGTCGAGCGGCCGCCGCGCCGCAGACGCCCTGGCCGACTGGGATGCGCACATGCTCGGTCGCCTGCGGCCCTTGCCAGGGGCCGAGCACGAGGTCGTCGCCCTCGACCAGGTAGATCCCGATCCACGAGTAGTGCTCGCAGCGTTCGTGCAGCAGATCGACGGCCGCCTGCAGGTCGCTGGTCGCCTCGACCTCGTGCAGCAGCTCGGTCACGACTCGAGATCCTCTCCCTCGAAGTCGCCGATCGCGACGCGGTACCAGTCCGGAATCGGGCACGCCTTGCGCTCGTCGAGGTCGACGAGCACGAGCGTCTGGTTCGCGGTCACCATCAGAACGTCATTCTCGACCTTGTAGGCGGCGAAGTCGTAGGTGACGCTCGTTCGGCCGATCCGGGAGACGCGGATGAAGACCTCGATCAGGTCGTCGAAGCTGGCCGGCGCGAGTGCCGTGTCGAAGTAGGGGAGGTAGCGGCCGTAGTAGACGATCCCCTGCGCGTCCGTGTCGGAGAAGCCGACGCGCGTCAGGGACGAGTACTTGAAGGGCGGTTTGCGGTTGCTGGCGCGGCCGAGCTCGAGATCCGTCACCGCTGCCGGCGGAAGCGCTCCGGAAACGCAGGCAGCTTCCCGCGCTCGGATCCGATCAGGCGCCGGTTGCGCACCGTCGTCACGAGGGCGAACGCGGCGAGGCCGACCACGAACACGCCTAGGAGTGCGAAGGGCACGAACGCATACTTGCTGCTGACGTGCGTCGGGCCGACGTCTCCCTCGGCCGGCTGTCCGGCCGGTCCGAAGTCGCTGACCGCCGTCACCTTGGCCCGCTTCGCGTTCGTCGGTGTGAACGTGGCGACCGGCTGGAACTGGTCGACCAGCCAGCGCCGGCCGTGGCGGATCAGGATCACGCTGAACTGGTACGGCCCGAGCTTGCTGCCCCGGCGCGGCATCAGCAGCAAGCCGATCCCGAGCTCGTTTCCGTCGCGGTAGCTGAAGGTCCAGTCGTGGAACTTCGTGCCGCGGGCCGGGTACGGATAGGCCGGGATCGAGCCGCTCGACCAGGACTTCAGGGACATCCCGTTGCGCAGGTCGGGGGTGACGACGAAGTACGACGCACCGGGGTCTTGGCGCTTGACCGCGTGGTTGACGAACGTGTCGAGGGTCGCGTTGATCGCCACGCGGTCGGCGTGGGTGAGCCTGGCCGCGAGCGCCGCGGGCGCGCCGAGCACGAGCGCGGTCAGGACGGCGACACAGGAAAATCGTGCGGCGATCTTCACGCCTCAGAGAGTAGCGGCAGTCCCGAGAAACGTCAGCACTTCGTCGCGCTTGCGCTCCATCAGCTCCCGTGAGCGGCCCTCGAGGTTCAGCCGCAGCAGCGGCTCCGTGTTCGACGGTCTGACGTTGAAGTGCCAGTCCTCGGCCTCGATCGAGATCCCGTCGAGGTGGCTGACCACGCCCTCGGGCCCGAACTGCTCTTCGAGCCGCCGCAGCTCCTCGTCGACATCGCCGACAGGGAGGTTGATCTCGCCGGTCAGGAAGTAGCGCTCGCGATAGGGGCGCAGGATCTCGGAGAGCTTCTGCCCGCGCTTCGAGACCAGCTCGAGCATCAGCAGGAACGGAATCACGCCCGAGTCGGCCTGCGAGAAGTCGCGGAAGTAGTAGTGGCCCGAGACCTCGCCGCCGAAGGCCGCGCCCTCCTCGCGCATGCGGTGCTTGATGAAGGCGTGGCCGACGCGGTTGACGAGCGGGATCCCGCCGGCCCGCTCGATCGTGTCGGGCACCGCCCAGCTCGCACGCACGTCGTAGATGATCTTGGCGCCGGGTTCCTTCTCCAGGACCGACTCGGCAAGGAGCGCGGTGATGAAGTCACCCGGGACGAACTCGCCCTCGTCGTCGACGAAGAAGCTGCGGTCGGCGTCGCCGTCGAAGGCCGCGCCGAAGTCGGCCCGGTCCTCGAGCGTCCTTGCGACGACGAACTCGCGGTTCTCCGGCAGGAGCGGATTCGGCGGGTGGTTGGGGAAGGTGCCGTCCGGCTCGAAGAAGCAGCGGACGGTCTCGACCTGGGGCAGCCGCTCGAGCACAGGCGGGAGCATGGCGCCCGCCATCCCGTTGGCGGCGTCGATCACGATCCGCAGCGGCCGGATCGCGTCCGGGTCGACGAAGGAGAGCACGCGGTCGACGTACCCCGGCCAGACGTCGTAGGGCTCGACGTGTCCCGGTGACTGTCCCGGTGACTGTCCCTGAGACTGTCCCTGGGACTGTCCCCGGGACATGGCCCGCTCCCGGATCTCCGGGAGCCCGGAGTCGCCGCCGACCGGCAGCGCGCCGGCGCGGACGATCTTCATCCCGGTGTACTCCTTCGGGTTGTGCGAGGCCGTGACCGTGATCCCGCCGTCGAGCCCCAGCTCGCCGACCGCGAAGTACAACATCTCTGTCCCGATCAGCCCGAGCTCGAGGACGTCGGCTCCCGCCTCGGAGGCGCCCCGGATTGCCGCCTCCGCCATCGCTGGTGACGAGACCCGCATGTCGTGCCCGACCGCGATCCGCTTCGGCTCGAAGACCTCGACAAAGGCTTGCCCGATCGCGTGGGCGCCCTCCTCGTCCAGCTCGCCCGGGTAGATCCCGCGGACGTCATAGGCCTTGAAGACCTTCGGCTCGAGCACGAGGCGATGCTAACGACGACTTCGCAAAGAAGGAGCGGCCGGCGAGGCCGGCCGCTCCCAAAGAGGTAGGCGGGCGACCTAGCTGCTGCGGATGTCGCCGCTGTTGCCGCCGCGGTCGTTCGAGGCGTTCTTCCACTCGTGCTGGAGCAGGCTTTGATCTCCGGCGCTGTAGTGGAAGAAGAACGTCGGTACCGTGAATGCGCCAGGAGTGAAGTGACTGCCGATGAAACCCGCCGTCGTGCAGGGCGTACTCGGCGACCCGGCCACACAAGACGGATCTTGTGACGTCTGCATCGTTCCGGGCGGTAGACCGATGATGTAGTAGCCATGGAAGTCCCCGGTCTTGCCTGCGACGATCATGCCCCCGGTG
>VAWL01000096.1 GCA_005883965.1 Actinomycetota bacterium | reverse complement strand
CAGCGCGTCAGCCGGGGCGATGATCCGCTCCGGGTCGGCCTCCTCGACCCGGAATGGCCCGACTTCCGTCCGCCGAAGCGTGGCACAGTGCCCGCCGAGCGCGTCCGCGATCGCACGCACGTACGTCCCCGAGCTGACGCGCAGGTCGAGACGAGCGACTCCGTCGCTATAGGAAATGACGTCGAGCGCGTCGACCCGCGAGCGCCGCAGCGGCATCTCGACCCGGACGCCCCGCCGGTGCAGCCGGTAGGCGCGCTTACCGCCGATCTTCACCGCCGAGGCGGCCGGGACCGGCAGCTCGATGTCCCCCCGGAGGACCGCGAGCCGGCGCTCCAGGTCCTCGTCGTCCGGCGCCTCCAGCCGCTCGACGGTCTCGCCCTCCCGGTCGCCGGTCG
This sequence comes from Actinomycetota bacterium, assembly GCA_005883965.1. Taxonomy (GTDB): domain Bacteria; phylum Actinomycetota; class Thermoleophilia; order Gaiellales; family Gaiellaceae; genus AC-32. The sequence continues at coordinate 3,451 of VAWL01000096.1, read as the reverse complement.
AGGTCCGCGCAGTCAGGTCGACGTCGGTGAGGTAGCGCTTGTCGAGCCCCACGAAGCACGAGGCCAGTTTAGTTGCCGCCCCCGACAACACGAGAAGCAGGCCCGACGCGAACGGATCGAGGGTCCCGGCGTGCCCGGTCCGCGCGCCCGTCCGACGGCGCACCTCCGCGACGACGCCGAACGAGGACGGCCCCTCCGGCTTGTCGATCAGCAGGACGCCGCTTGGGCTAAGCGCCCGCGGCGGCACGGGCGAACTCCCGGTGGATGAAGTCGGCGATCTCCTCGATCGACGCATCGCTTGAGAAGCCGGCCGCCTGGCGGTGGCCGCCGCCCCCGGATTTGCGGGCGATCGCCGAGACGTCGATCTCGTCCACGGAGGCCCGAAGGCTCACCTTGCGGGCCGGCGCCCCGTCGCTGCGCGGTGGCTCGCGGATCAGCGCGACCATCTCGGCCCCGTCGATCGCGCGGAGCGAGTCGATCACGCCCTCTGCATAGGCCTCGGCTGCGCCCAGCTCCGTGAAGTCGCTCCGCTCGAGGTACGAGATCACGAGCCGCCCGCCCTCGAGTACCTGCGCCCGCTCGGCCGTCTTCCCGATCAGCTTGAACTTGATGAAGTCGACCGACTCGTAGAGCGCCTGGAAGATGAAGTGCACGTCGGCGCCGGCCTCGACGAGCTCGGCGGCGAGCCGGAAGGCCTTCGGCGTGGTGTTCGTGTACTGGAAGCGACCGGTGTCGGTCACGAGCGCGATGTAGAGCGCCTCCGCGATCTCCGGGGTCAGCGCGACGCCGAGCTCCGCGAAGACGTCGCGGAGCACCTCGCCGGTCGACGAGGCGTCCGGCACGACGAGCGTGATCTCCCCGAAGCACGTGTTGTCGTGGTGGTGGTCGATGTCGATCGTCAGCGGCGCCTCGGCGAGCAGGCTGAGGTCCTGGCCGAGGCGGTCCTCGTTCGCGCAGTCGAGCGCGACGAGCACCCGCTCCGCTGCGTCGGCGGGCGGTTCCCGCCGCAGCTCCTCGAGGGCCATGAACGAATACTCGAGCGGGAGCGGCGCGTCACCGTACAGGTACATCGCCGCGTCCTTGCCCAGCGTGTCCAGCGCGAGCTTCGTGGCCAGGATCGAGCCCAGCGCGTCGCCGTCGGGGTTCTCGTGCGTGACTAGGAGAAAGCGGTCGTGAGACCGAAGCGCGTCGGCGACCGCCTGCAAGTCACTCGTCTTCTGGCTCTGGGGCGAGCTCATCGATCAGTTGCGTCATGCGGACCCCACGCTCGACCGTCGGATCGTATTCGAACGCCAGCTGGGGAGTCCGCTTCATTCGCAGCTCGCGGGCCAGCCGGGCCTGGAGCAGCCCGTGCGCGGCCGCGAGCCCGGCCAGGGTTTTCTCTCGCTTCGACTCGGATCCGAGCACGCTCACGAACACGCGCGCGTGACGCAGGTCGGGCGAGGTGTCGACGCCGGTCACCGTCACGAAGCCGATCCGCGGGTCCTTCAGCTCCCCCACGCCCTGCGAGACGACCTCGCGCACGGCCTCGTTCACGCGGCGCATGCGCTCGCTCACCACAGGTCCTCCAGGGCGACGACCTCGCGCTCGATGCCGCCGAGCTCGAACGCCTGGCCGGAGAGGTAGCGCTCGGCACCGTCGAGAAGCTCACCGAGCTCCCGGTGGCCGCGAGCGACGCACGAGAGCGTGACGCGGGAGCGCTGCCAGAGCTCGTGGTGGTCGACCTCCGCAACGGAGGCGCCGAAGCGCCGCTGGAGCTGCGCCTTCAGCGAGAGCAATTCCTTGCGCTTGCCCTTGAGCGAGCCGTTCTCCGGGAAGTGGAGCTCGGCCGAGAGGATTCCGACGTAGCCCGCGCCCACCGCGGTCTCCGGAGCTAGCTCGCCGGCGCGCCGGCAGGAGTCTCGAGGTCGGTGCGCTCGATCTCACGGGTTTCGTAGATCTCGAGCACGTCGCCTTCCTTCACGTCGTTGAAGCCCTCGAGCAGGATCCCGCACTCGAAGCCCTCCTCGACCTCGCGCACGTCGTCCTTGAAGCGCTTGAGCTGCGAGATCTTCGTCTCGTAGATGACGGTGCCGTCGCGGACGACGCGGACGCTCGCGTTGCGCTTGACGGTCCCGTTGGTGACGTACGAGCCGGCGATCGTGCCGAGCCGCGAGACGCGGAACAGCTGCCGCACCTCGACCTCGCCGATCGTCTCCTCGGTGCGCACCGGCTTGAGCATCCCGACGAGGGCCTGCTCGATGTCATCCGTGAGCTGGTAGATGACGCGGTAGGTGCGGATCTCGACGCCCTCGCGGTCGGCCAGCGCGCGGGCCTCGGCATTGGGGCGCACGTTGAAGCCGACGACCATGGCGTTCGAGGCGGAGGCGAGCATGATGTCGTTCTCCGTGATTCCTCCGACGCCCTGGTGGATCACGTTCACGCGAACCTCGGGGTGTTGGATCTTCGAGAGCTCCGAGATCGCGGCCTCGACCGAGCCGACCACGTCGCCCTTGAGGACGAGGTTGAGGTCCTGGATCGCACCCTCCTGGAGGGCCTCGAACAGCGTCTCCAGCGAGACGCCGACCCGGCGCTGGGCCAGCTGCTCGCGCCGCAGCCGCTCCCCGCGTACCTGGGCGTAGCCGCGCGCCTGACGCTCGTTCTCGACCACGCGGCCGAGCTCGCCGGCGGGCGGCGGATGGTCGAAGCCGAGGATCTCGACGGGGTCGCCCGGCCGGGCCTCGTTGACCTTCTCACCGCGGAAGTTGTAGAGCGCGCGCACCTTGCCCCATGCGTCCCCGGCGACGATCGCGTCCCCGACCGCCAGGGTCCCGCGGTGGATCAGCATCGTGGCGACGGGCCCGCGGCCGACGTCGAGCCGGGACTCGATGATCGGGCCAGAGGCGTCGGCCTTCGGGTTCGCAGTGAGCTCGAGCTCCGCATCGGCGACGAGCAGCACCTTCTCCAGGAGGTCGTCGAGGCCCTCCGACTGCTTGGCCGAGACCTCCGAGAACTGCGTCGTGCCGCCCCACTCCTCCGGCTGGAGCCCCTCGGCGGCCAGCTCGTTGCGCACCCGGTCGGTGTTCGCATCCGGGAGATCGACCTTGTTGACGGCGACCACGATCGGCACCTCGGCCGCATTCGCGTGCGAGATCGACTCCTTCGTCTGGGGCATGACGCCGTCGTCGGCCGCGACGACGAGCACCGCGATGTCGGTCACCTTCGCGCCGCGGGCGCGCATCGCCGTGAAGGCCTCGTGGCCCGGCGTGTCGAGGAAGGTCAGCTTCCGCTCGCCGTGTTGCACCTGGTAGGCGCCGATGTGCTGCGTGATCCCGCCCGCCTCGGTCTCGACGACCGCGCTCTTGCGGATCGCGTCCAGGAGCGTCGTCTTGCCGTGGTCGACGTGTCCCATGATCGTGACGACCGGCGGTCGCGCCTCGAGATCGGACTCGTCGTCCTCGTAGACCTCGGG